>WLIA01000050.1 GCA_009702455.1 Actinomycetota bacterium
GCGTGGGTAAGCCAGTTTCCATAGGTCAGCTCACTGACCTTTAGTCCACTGTTGCCGAGGTATCGATACTTCATGCTTTTTCCTTCATCAACTTGCGCGCGGTGTCTTCAATTTTCTTGTGCAAGATCGGCACCCAGGTTTCATGCTCGGGTTTCATTAGAGTGCTGCGCAAAATGCGGGCCTTGGCCAAATCGGTCTCGACATTGATGCCGTGAGCGAAGAGCGCGTTCGGCTTCACCATGTAGGTAGCCAGGTGAATTTGCTCGGTGCGCGGGGCTTGCTCGGTTTGCAAGAAAATTGCCTGCGAAAGCCGATCAATCTCTGACATCGAGTTAGTTCTCGGCAGGTAGGCAATAATGTCGAGCTCTGGCTTTTGATATGGCTGAAGCACGTCGGATTCTTCGAGCAGGGTGTGCCAATTCTGAGCGGCTCGATAACCGGCAGCCAGAATAGAGCCGAGACCGTCTCGCGTCAGCGGAAACACGCGGGTCGTTGCCCAAAATGCCGCTGCCGATGCGCCGGCTCTCGAGGTTTCAAGTTGAATCTCGCCGAAGTGCAATTCGGCCGAAGTGAAGTAGGTGTATGGGCTGTCGTGCTTGTAAAAACGACCAACCGAGACATCCTTGAATAAAACCGCACCGCAACCGTATGGCTGAAGGCCTTGCTTGTGCGGATCGACAACCACCGAATCGGCATGCTTGATCGCCGCGTAATGACGGGCGGCCTCTGGCTCTAGCTCGTCTTGTATCAGTTTGAAGAAACCGCCGTATGCGGTGTCGACGTGCACGCGAGCTTCGTAGCGATTCGCCAAAACAATAATGTCAGCGAGCGGATCAACCGCACCGAGCCCGGTGGTTCCTAGTGTCGCGACAATCGTTCCAATTTTTCCGGTCTTCAATTTTTCTTCGAGGTCGGTGAGCGACATGCGTCCGAGAGCGTCAACCGAAACCGCAATCGACTCGACGTCTAGCACCTCTGCCATTCTCGTGTGCGTGTAGTGTGCGTCGGCCGAGTGAGCGATGGCTTTGCCGGGGTTTAGTTCGCGGCCAACCCACAGTGCTTCGAGGTTTGCTGTGGTTCCGCTCCAAGTTAGGTGACCGAGTGAATCTTCGGGAAACTCAAACATCGCGGTGAGCTCGCGCATAACTTCGCGTTCCATCGGGGTCGTTGCTTGACTCGCATCCTGCGAATGGTTATTTGGGTTGATGATCATGGTCGCTAGATAGGCTGCAACCGCAACCGCGTGAGGCGGCTTGAGCATCTGAGCCGCGTAGCTCGGATGAAAGTATGGCTTGTCTAGATCGAGACGTTGAACCAATTCGGTTAGAACCTCTTGAACCTTAGAGAGTTCTGCCTGCTGGCTTGAGTGAGTCTCAAAAGCGCCAAACGTTGCTCTCAGCGCCTCAACGTCAGTGACGACCTGGGGAATCAGGTCGGTCAGCTTGATGGTTTCTTTTGCCAAGGTTTACTCCTTTGTAACCGGCTAAGACTAAAGCTTGTGGCCGCGCTTAACCTGAGGCTTCGGCAGACGCATCGGTCGCATCTGCAGAGAACGCATTCCGGCATACCAAGCGACGCCCTTTTCGACGTTAGCTTCGGCGTATTTTGCAATCATCAGTTTCTTTACTCGGCGGCCGATGATCAGCGCATCAAAAATCACCACGATGAATAGACCCCACATGAGCACGAGGCTGAGTAGTTGCAATTCGTAAATGTTCGTGGCGGTTGTGATCAAAAACAAGAACATCGACGGCATTACCAGTTCACCGGCGGTGAAACGCGAGTCGACAATGTCGCGGGCGAATTTCTTCTGCGGACCGCGGTCACGACTCGGTAGGTATTTCTCTTCGCCGCGCATCATTCCATCGCGGGCGATTCGGCGTTGCTCGGCAAGTTTGGCTCGCTCGGCTGCTCGACCCTCTTTTGACCGGTCACCAACGAGAGGTCGGCGATTGGCCGCTTCCTGCTCTTTGCGGCTTGGGGTTGGCTTGCCTTTTTTTGCCGGCAAGTCTTGGTTCTCGGTCATGCGCATCCTTATGTCGTTCTGCGTTTAAGATTACCCGTATGAACATCCCTGAAGATTCACTTCGTCACGACAGCATCTCGGTAGCTTTGGTCAAAGAGAAGGTAGACGCTGCTTTTCCAGTGGCAATTGCCAACCTTGGCGATCTGGTTCGAATACCTGGCATCGCCTGGGATGCCTTCGACCCGCAGCAACTTGAACTGAGCGCTGAAGCTGTTGCCGCTCTGTTTCGAGAAACCGGAATCTTTGAGCTGGTTGAAATCAGAAGGGCAGAGGCCAACGGCAAAGTTGGTGCTCCGGCCGTTGTTGCCCGACGCGAAGCGCGAAACGGTCGCCCGCAGGTCTTGCTCTATGCGCACCACGATGTTCAGCCGCCTGGGGATCTGAGCGTTTGGAACACTCCCGAGTTTCAGCCGACCCTAATCGATGGTCGCATTTTCGGCAGGGGAGCGGCTGACGATAAGGCCGGCATCGTGACCCACCTAACCGCCATCAAGACTCTCGTCGAAACCCTCGGCAGCGACTTCGAGGTCGGCGTGAGCATCTTCATCGAGGGTGAAGAAGAAGCGGGTTCGCCGACCTTTCGCAATTTTCTCGAAGCCAACAGGGATGTGCTTGCCGCCGACGTGATTATCGTCGCTGACTCGGCCAACTGGACAACCACCATCCCAGCGCTAACCACAACGCTGAGAGGGCTTGTCTCGCAGGTAATCGAAGTGCAGACCCTAGATCACGCCGTTCACTCAGGAATGTTTGGCGGAGCCGTGCCAGACGCCATGACTGCCACTCTGCGACTTTTGGCAAGTCTGCACGATGAAGCAGGCGACGTTGCCGTCGAGGGCTTGCACAGCTCGAAAGCGGCCGAGCTCGATTTCACAGAGGAGCAATTGAGAATCGACTCGGGTCTGCTCGACGGCGTATCTGCCATTGGCACCGGCTCAATTCTCGATCGAATCTGGACCAAGCCCTCGATAACCGTCATCGGAATCGACGCCATGTCGGTTGCCATGTCGTCAAACACCCTGCTGCCTTCGGTTAAAGCCAAGATCAGCATGCGCATCGCACCGGGCCAGGAGCCGCAGGACGCGCTTGCACTGCTGCGCGCGCACCTCGAGAACCATGTTCCTTTCGGAGCGAAGCTGAGCTACGGAGAGGTAGAGCTCGGCAAACCGTTCGAGGCAAACTCTGCCGGCTGGGCAAAAAAGCTCGCAGAAGCCAGCCTCTCGGCCGCATTCGGCAACGACAGCGTCGACATCGGCATTGGCGGCTCCATCCCGTTTATTGCCGACCTGCTCGAAGTATTTCCTGCGGCTCAGATTTTGGTCACCGGTGTCGAAGATGCCGACTCTCGGGCGCACAGCCCCAACGAGTCGGTGCACGTTGACACCTTGCGCGGGGCAATGGTTGCCGAAAGCCTGTTTCTCATAAAAGGGAATGACCTGAGGGTCAACTAGGTTCTAAACTTTAGGTCTAAGGGTCTTTACAGAGGAGATTTCATGTCAGACACACTAAGCCACGAGGTAACCCTCACCGACATCGCTCGCGATCGAGTAAAGGCTCTGTTTCAAGCTCAGGGGCTAGCTGACGACGTGCGTCTGCGCATTGAAGTCAAATTGGGCGGTTGCGCCGGTTTCCAGTACGACCTCTTTCCAGATGAAGAACTAACCGACACCGATTTGGTTCGCGACTTCGAGGGTCTAGAAGTTGTGGTTGACCAAAAGAGTGCCAACTACCTGGTTGGAGCGACAATCGACTTCGAAGACACCATCATGAAGCAGGGGTTAACGATCGACAATCCCAACGCAACTGGCTCATGTGCCTGCGGTAGTTCGTTCAACTAATTTTTCACGGATGTCCGGCCTCCAAATGAGGTCGGATTTCTGCTTTAACCTTTGATTTTTCGGCGTTTTCAGCCCGTTCGGGGCAAGACGGAGCGTAGGATAAATAAGTAATCGTTTTGCACCTGAAGGGCGAATTGTGCGTCGCAAAAATGCGTTTAGATGGGCTGCGTTGCCTCTGGCAGCAACTCTCATTTTGGTCTTATCCGGATGTTCTTCCTACGAATTCTCGCGAGGATTCTTGCCCGGTGAGCCAGGCGTAACAAACCACACCGACATGATCGTCAACTTCTGGAACGGTTCTTGGATCGTTCTCTGGGCCGTTGGTTTGATTGCTTGGGGCCTAATGTTTTACGCGGTCATCGTCTACCGCCGTCGCAAGGGCGACAACACAATGCCTCCGCAGATGCGTTACAACAACCCGATTGAAGCCCTTTTCACCGTTGTTCCGCTGGTCTTGGTTATCGGTTTCTTTGCCTTCACAGCAGACACTATGGAGAAGATTGAGAGACCTGTCGCGTCAGACATCAACATCCAGGTAATCGGAAAGCAGTGGAGCTGGGACTTCAACTACCTAGACAACAACGTCTACGAGACCGGCATCCAGTCGCAGTTTGATGGCGAATTGGGCAGCGAAGCAGCTCTGCCGACCCTTTACCTACCTGTCAACACCTCGGTCAAGATCGAGTTGAAATCTCGCGACGTGGTTCACTCATTCTGGGTTATCGACTTCTTGTACAAGAAAGACACTTTCCCGGGCAAGACCAACTACATGTACTTCACGCCGCAGCGAGAGGGCACCTACAAGGGCAAGTGTGCCGAGCTCTGTGGCGAATACCACTCGATGATGCTTTTCAACGTCAAGGTGGTTTCGAGAGCCGAGTTTGATTCACAGATGGCAGCTTTGGCAGCCAAGGGTAACACCGGGCTTCTAGACGACAGCTACGACCGCAACCAGAACCTTCCTGGTAACGGCTCAGGCAGCAAGGGATAAAGATCATGGCGACCGCAACTAAAACCGCTCCTTCGGCGTCAATGCAAAAGAAGTCAAAGGGAAGAATCGTCGTCGACTGGCTAACCACCACCGATCACAAGAAAATCGGCTACCTCTACCTGATCACCTCTTTCATCTACTTTCTAATCGCCGGTGTTATGGCGTTGGTTATCCGTGCGCAACTCGCGGCTCCGGGCCTTGAAATCGTTCAGACCAAAGAGCAGTACAACCAGCTCTTCACAATGCACGGCACCATCATGCTCCTAATGTTCGCGACGCCGCTGTTCGCAGCATTCGCAAACATCTTGATGCCAGTTCAGATTGGTGCTCCCGACGTTGCGTTTCCGCGTCTAAACGCGGTTGCTTACTGGTTCTACTCATTCGGCTCGTTCATAGCGGTCGCTGGCTTCTTCACCCCGCAGGGCGCTGCCAGCTTCGGCTGGTTCGCCTACGCGCCGCTTTCGAGTGCAACGTTCTCGCCGGGGCTCGGTGGAGACCTGTGGGTCTTCGGACTCGCGCTTAGCGGTTTCGGAACCATCATGGGTGGTGTCAACTTCATCACGACAATCTTGACCATGCGCGCTCCTGGCATGACGATGTTCCGCATGCCGATCTTCACTTGGAACACGCTTGTGACTTCGATTCTCGTCATCATGTGTTTCCCACCGCTAGCTGCAGCCTTGTTCGCACTAGGTGCAGACAGACGACTTGACGCACACATTTTCGACCCTGCCAATGGTGGCCCGATGCTCTGGCAACACCTGTTCTGGTTCTTCGGTCACCCCGAGGTTTACATCCTTGCGTTGCCATTCTTCGGCATCGTTTCTGAAATCTTCCCGGTCTTCAGTCGCAAGCCGATCTTCGGTTACAAGACTCTGGTCTTTGCAACCATTGCAATCGCAGCGCTCTCGATGACGGTTTGGGCTCACCACATGTACGTGACCGGTGGAGTTCTTCTTCCGTTCTTCGCGTTCACCACAATGCTCATCGCCGTGCCGACCGGTGTGAAGATATTTAACTGGATA
>WLIA01000051.1 GCA_009702455.1 Actinomycetota bacterium
AGTCTTACAATGGCAGCAATGAAGCCACGCACCGGTGACGGTCCAATGGAGGCAGAGCGCGAACCGCGCGGCCTGATTATTCTTCGAGTTCCTCTAGAAGGCGGCGGCCGTCTAGTGGTTTCGGTGAACGAAGATGAAGCCAAAGAGCTACACAACGTGCTCAGCGGCGTAGTGAAGAAGAAGTAAAACCGCACCGATAGCAGAATTGCAAATGCCCGACCCACGAGGTCGGGTTTTTGCTTTAAGGCAGCGCTAGCCCTGTTTGCTTGCCAGCAGCAGGCCGTCGCCCGAGGCGATCAGCGAGGAGATGAAGTCGTTGTTGTTTGCGAAGAAACGCAAGACATCGCGATAGGTGTTGGTCGCATCATCGCGCATCGCAGGGTCTGGCACCCGATCGCGCCAGAGCGCATGGGCGATGGCAACAACTCCGCCAGGGCGCAGCATGCGCGAGGCTTCGCGCAACTGGTCTTCAAGGCTGTCGCGGTCTGCGTCGAGAAATACTAGGTCATAGGCGGCATCGGCCATGTTTGACATCACGTCGACCGCCTTGCCCACGATCACGCGGGTGCGGTTGGTGGCAATGCCGGCGTCTGCGAAGGCGAGCTTGGCGGCGGCTTGATTCTCTTGCTCGTTATCGATTGTCGCGAGCACGGCGGTTGGTGATCCAGACAAAAGGTGCAGGCCAGAGACTCCTGCGCCGGTGCCTGTCTCAACGATGGCCTTGGCTTGAAGGCTTGAAACCAAGAAAGCGAGGTGTGCGCCAACCGATGGGGTCACGCATTCGATGCCCATCTCTTCGGCACGGGCGCGAGCGTCACGCATGGCTTCGTTCTCAGTGACAAAGTCTTCTGCGAACTTCCAACTGCTTATCTTGTCTACCATCACCGCTCCTGCGCCAATGATATCGCCGGCGACTCGAAAACCCCCGCATTCAGCGGGTAACCTAGACGGGTGTTCGGTCTAAGCGCAGAAAAGTTGCTCATCATCGGGGTGATCGCCGCCTTCTTGATCGGCCCAGACCGCCTGCCGATTTACGCGCAGAAACTCGCTCAGTTTGTGAAGGGCGCAAAGCGCATGGCCGAAGGTGCCAAGACCCAACTCTCAGACGAGATGGGCGAAGACTTCAAAGAGATGGATTGGAAGAAACTCGATCCGCGTCAATACGACCCGCGCCGAATTATCCGTGAGGCTTTGCAAGAAGAGCCAGAGATGAACCCAGCCCAAAAGCTAAACACCGCAAAGCCCGGTCGCACCATGAGGCTTGCCGATGGCGAAGCTGCTCCGTTTGATTCAGAGGCAACTTAGCCCACGGATGTTGCTAGGGCAGCCTGCGCTGAATCTTGGCTAGCAAGTCGATCAGCGGGGCCATGCGCTTCCAGCCCTTTGCGTTGACCGGCAAGCCGATGCCTGCGATTGTGCGAGCAACACCAACAGTGCGAGCTTCTGTGTAACGAAGCAATCCGCCGACTGCCGAACGACGACCGACACCGCTCTGCTTGAAGCCACCCATAGGTGCGCCGAAAGACGCGAAGGTTGCGCGGTAGCCCTCATTGATGTTCACGCCACCGGCCTCGATGAAGTGCGAGATGCGAATTGCTTCTGCGCGGTTTCCGATGATCGATGCGTTCAAGCCGTATTCGCTGTCGTTAGCCATGTCGATTGCTTCGTCGATATCGCTGTAACCATAGACGCCGATAACCGGGCCAAAGACCTCATCGCAGCGCATCAAAACATCTTCGCCGATGTCGGTGATCACGGTTGGCTGATAGAAGTATGGGCCAACCGATGGCAGTGCGTGCCCGCCGGTTAGCACTCGCGCACCCTTGTCGGTTGCGTCTTTCACAAATTTTTCGACCCTGGCCAACTGGGCCGCGCTGGTTAGCGAACCGATGTCGAATTCGAAGTCGTTCGACTTGCCAACTTTGAGCGCCTCGACAACCTCGACCAGCTCGGCCTCGAAATCGGCCTTCAACTCTTGTGGCACATATACACGCGAAATAGCCACGCAGAGCTGACCCGTGTTGCCGAAGCCTCCGGCTGCAACGATCGCGGCAGCGCGCTTCAAGTTTGCAGATGCCAGCACAATCGCCGGGTTCTTGCCACCGAGCTCAAGTGAGCAGCCGATTAGTCTGCCAGCGGCGCGCTGCGCAACGTGACGACCGGTTGCGGTTGAACCCGTGAAGGCAACGTAGTCAACGTTGTCGGTAACGGCATTGCCAACCTCGGCACCGTCGCCAACAACAATGCGCCAAACGTCTTCTGGCAGACCAGCCTGCACAGCCATCGCACGAGCGTAGAGCGAGACCAAAGTGGTCTGGTTGTCAGCCTTCTGTACAACTGAATTGCCAGCCATGATCGCCGGAATCACATCCATCATTGCGAGAGCCAACGGGTAGTTCCACGGAGTGATAACACCCACAACGCCGATGGGAACCTGCGCGACGAAACTGCGAATCAAAAAAGGAACATCGGTCTTTGCAGTCTTAATCGAAAGCGCTTTGTCAGCAATTTTTGCGTAGTAGCGAGTTGCACCGATTGAACCGGCAAACTCTTCAACCGCATGCATGCGCGACTTGCCGGTTTCGAGTTGCAAGAGGTCGAGAAATTTATCCTTGTTCTCAAGCATTAGGTCGTGCAGCTTCAGCATGATCTTGGCTCGTTCAGAAACCTCGAGGCTCGCCCAATCGGCCTGAGCGTCGCGTGCGCGATCGACCTCGATGGCCACCTGCTCAGCGCTCAGCTGCGGCAGGTCGTAGATGCGTTTGGCCGATGTCGGATTGATTACCGCATAGGTCTTGTCGGTGGGGGCGAAGTGCGAGATCAAGCTCGCGATGCTGGTGTCGGTCACAGGTTGAGTTTAAGGCTGCGACTGGCTCGTTCGAGCTTGTCTTGAGCAATCAACGAGGCAATTCGCAGAATCTGTTCAGCGGCAAGGTCGTCTGGCTTTGCCAAAACCACCGGCTGCCCGCTGTCTGAACCCTCGCGCAGTGCCTGGCTCATGACAATCTGCCCGAGCAGTGGCACGTTCGTCTGTGCCAGTTCGCTCAGTTGGTCTGCCACGGCTTGACCGCCACCGCTGCCGAACAGCTCGGTTCGGCTGCCGTCGGCGTTCTCGAGCCAGCTCATGTTCTCGATTACTCCAAGGATGCGCTGCCCGGTCTGCAGGCCAACGGCGGCAGTGCGGGCCGCGATGTCTGCGGCCGCCGGCTGGGGCGTGGTCACCACAATCGACTTTGCGGTCGGCAAGAGTTGCCCGAGGCTAATCGCCACATCGCCTGTGCCGGGTGGCAGGTCGACGAGCAAGAAGTCGAGGTCGCCCCAGTGCACATCGGTGAGAAATTGCTGAATCGCGCGGTGAAGCATCGGCCCTCGCCAGGCCACGGCCTTGCCCTCTTCGACGAACATGCCGATTGAAATCACTTTGACGAAACCCGCGCCATCTTCGATTTCGAAAACCGGCGGCAAGATCAGGTCGTCGACCTTGGTTGGTTTGCTCGTGATGCCGAGTTGACCCGGAATCGAGAAACCGAAAATGTCTGCGTCGATTAGCCCAACTTTGTTGCCCTGCATCGCGAGTGCGACGGCGAGGTTAGCGGTGATAGAAGATTTGCCAACGCCACCCTTGCCCGAGCCAACCAGGTAGATGCGCGCGTAGGTGTCTTCGTCAAACGGATTAGTGCGAACAGCGCGACCACCACGAAGTTGCTCTTTCAGTACTTCACGCTCAGCTGCGGTCATTACTCCGAGCACCACGGATACGTTTTCGATTCCGTCAACTTTGCTCGCAGCGGCGATGGTATCGCGTTCGATTTTTTGTGCGGCCGGGCAACCGGTGATTGTGAGCTTCAAGTTCACGACAGCGTTGCTGCCGTCGACTTCGATGTCGCCAACCATGCCGAGTTCGGTAATTGGTTTGCGCAACTCGGGGTCAATCACGCTAGCTAACGCGCGAAGAATTTGCTCTTGCACTACTTGCTCTTTTTTGTGGCTGGCTTCTTAGCGGCTGGTTTCTTTTTCGCAGGCTCACTTGGTCGAAGTTCTTCGACGAGGTTTGCCGACATCTCTCTCAGCTGATCGCGAATTTCGTCGCGCACAAACTCGCGGCTGGCCAATTCGCTGATTGCCATGCGCAGTGCAACAACTTCGCGAGCAAGGTATTCGGTGTCTGCAAGGTTGCGCTCGGCACGCTGGCGGTCTTGCTCGAACTTCACGCGGTCGCGGTCATCCTGGCGGTTCTGAGCCAACAAGATCAGCGGTGCAGCGTATGACGCCTGCATCGAGAGAATTAGCGTGAGCAGCGTGAAGTTCAGGGTGCGCGGGTCGAACTGCGCCGAGGCTGGTGCCAGGGTGTTCCAGGTGAGCCAGATGGCAACGAAAATCGTCATGCCAATCAAGAACCCGCCGGTGCCCATGGCGCGGGCAAAGGCCTCAGAGGCGCGACCGAAGGTCTCAGGGTTGACCCTGAGCTTTGGCAAGAATCGGATGCGAGCACCAATCGGGGCGTCGAAACGGTCTTTAGCCATGGTGCACCTCGATCTCGTCTTCGGTTCGCCAGTCGTCTGGCAATAGGTGGTCTAGCACGTCGTCAACCGTAACCACACCGATTAGGTGATGCTGGTCGTCGACAACCGGCAGGGCTACCAAGTTATAGGTAGCCAAGGTGCGGTGAATCACAGAAATGTGGGTGTGTGGCTTGAGCGGCTCAAGCTCGGTGTCGAGCAGCGAACCAAGTCGTTCGTGTGGTGGGCGACGCAGCATCTTCTGAAAGTGCACGACACCCAAGTAGCGACCGGTTGCTACCTCGTATGGAGGAAGCGTTACGAAAACCTGTGCGGCAAGCACCGGTGAAATTTCTTTGCGTCGAATCTGCGCCATCGCTTCGGCAACCGTGGTGTCGGCAGCGCAAACAATCGGCTCGGTTGTCATCAAACCACCGGCGGTGAATTCATCGAACTGCATCAGCATTCGAATGTCTTCGGCTTCTTCTTCATCCATGAGTTCGAAAATTGCCTCGGTGCGAGCCTCTGGCAAATTCGCCATGAGGTCGGCTGCGTCATCGGGTTCCATCAAGTCAAGAACTTCTGCGGCACGTTCGTCATCTAAATCTTGGATGATCTCGAGCTGCTCTTCTTCTGGCAACTCCTCAAGCACATCGGCAAGGCGCTCGTCGTCGAGCTCTTCGGCAACCTCGAGCATGCGCTCTTCAGAAAGATCGAGCAGGGCGTTAGCCAAGTCGGCCGGGCGAAGTTCAGAGTAGGTGGCGATAAGTTGCTGAGCCGACTGACCCTCGGCATCTTTGTTTTCGTTTACCTGTTCCCAATTTGCAAAAAGCGTGGCACCGCGCGCGAATGGCGAGGCAGAAGTCTTTGGGCGGCGCAAGAAGAGTTCGCTGACCGTCCAGTCTTTGTTCTTGCTCTGCTCGATGGCCACATCTTCGATGTTTGTGTTGCCGCTGCCATCGACCATGGTCACCTTGCGGCCAAGCATTTCGGCAATCACTCGGGTCTCTTGACCGCGCTGGGTGAAGCGGCGAAGGTCAATCAGTCCGGTCGAGATAACCTGCCCGTTGGCGATCGAGGTGATTCTGGCGATTGGCACAAAAACGCGGCGGCGACCCGTGATTTCGACCAAAAGGCCGGTGACCTTTGGTGCGCCCGATTTGCGGTATGACAATAGAACGTCAATGACTTTTCCAACACGGTCACCCGCTGGGTCAAAGACGCCACATCCCGCCAATCTGGCTACAAATACTCTGGTCGCGTTCACCTTTCAACCTTAGACGAG
>WLIA01000052.1 GCA_009702455.1 Actinomycetota bacterium
CCTACCTGCAAATCGGCTTTCAGGTCTATTTCTTGAATGCCGATCGAGGCCCTAAACGGAATGGCCGCGCTGACCGGCTGTGAGCCCAAAATCAGTTCGACGAAAGGCGAAGTTGAGGCAGAGGGTTGGAGTGCAAACGTCATTGCAAATACAGCCTTTCGTTCATAACATCATACATTAGGAGCACTTGGCACAGAAAATAGAAGGCTTTGGGGCAAAAAACTGCCCTATTGGTATGATGAAAAGCATTACCGAGTAGCCTCTCTAACATTGAGACATTGAACACGACCAACTCTAAGGAGCGAATTTTGACTGCAGAAGCACCGAAGTTTAGAGCTGGGGTGGTCGGGCTCGGCATGGGCACCGCGCACATGAAGGCCTTCCACCAGCACCCGCAAACCGTTCTTGCCGCAATAGCCGGAAAAGAGCAGGATCGCCTGGCAGCCCTTGCCAAAGAGTTCGACGTTGAGACCACGGCAACCGAGTGGCAAGACCTGGTCGATGACCCGACTATCGACATCATTAGCATTGCCACACCAAACGCTCTGCACCACCCGATTGCTGTCGCGGCGCTCAAAGCCGGCAAGCACGTCTTCTGCGAAAAGCCACTGGCGATAACCGCCGAGCAGGCCGAAGACATGGTGGCAACCGCAAAGGCAAATAATCGCATTCTCGAAGTTGCCTTCAACTACCGCCGCCGAGCAGACATCGGCATGGCTAGAGACCTGGTTGCCGCGGGCAAACTTGGCCGCGTCTACCACTCGAGAATCAGCTGGAAGAGACGAGCCGGCATCCCTGGTCTGACATCTTGGTTCACCTCTGCAAGCTTGGCCGGTGGCGGTGCCGCTATCGATCTCGGCCCACACATCATCGATTCACTTTTCTACATGTTGGGTGAGCCAAAAGTGGTTGCGGTGAGCGCGGTCACCTACGGCGAACTTGGCCGTGCTGGCTATGGCGCCATGGATAAGTCGAGCTACACGCAGGGTAGCTCAGGCAAGTTTGAGGTTGAAGATCTCTGCAGCGCACTCTTGAGACTAGATAACGGATCATCCGTGGCATTAGAAATCACCTGGGCTTCTCACACGGGTGACGATGAAGACATTTCGTTCGAACTCTTGGGTGTCGAGTCTGGCCTCAGAATTTTCATTCCGAGATATGAAACCGAAAACACCCTCTCTCTCTTTGGTGACGAAAACGGCGAGCACTACACACGCAAGCCACAGGTTTCGTCAACCGGCGAGGGTCACCTGGCCGTGATCAACGAGTTCATCGAACACGTCGCCTCGGGTGACTTTGCTTCTCACGCAGGCGACTACGCGCTGCACCGCACCGCAATCATCGACGCAATGTACAGATCGGCTAAAACCGGGAAAGAGGTAACCCTCTAATGGCACTAAGAGTCACAATCTGGAACGAGAACATCCACGAGCAGCAGACCGACTCTGTTCCGGCAAAGATTTACCCGAATGGAATGCACGGTGCCATCAAGACCCTGCTAGAAAACGAACTCGGCGGCGCAGTGACCGTGTCAACCGCGACTCTCGACGAGCCTGAGCACGGCCTAACCAAAGATGTGCTCGACAAAACCGACGTTCTCATGTGGTGGGGGCACGAGGCTCATCCGAAGGTTAGCGACGAAGTTGTTCAGCGCGTTTACGACGCCGTCTTGGGTGGCATGGGCTTGATTGTCTTGCACTCGGGGCACTACTCAAAGATCTTCAAGAAACTAATGGGCACCAGCTGCTCACTCAGATGGCGCAGCTCGAAAGACCGCGAGGTGGTTTGGAACGTGAACCCAACCCACCCGATTACGCAAGGAGTTGCCGACCCAATCGTCATCCCGTTGCAAGAAATGTATGGCGAATACTTTGACATTCCAACGCCTGACGAATTGATTTTCATCTCGAGCTTCACCGGCGGAGAAGTCTTTAGGTCTGGTGCCACCTGGAAGCGCGGGCTCGGCAAGGTTTTCTATTTCTCACCGGGCGACCAGGATTATCCGGTCTACCACCAAAAGGAAATCGGAAAAGTGCTAGCTAACGCTGCGGTTTGGGCAAAGCCAGTTATGCGCGGCGAACCGATTGACGCTACTTTTCACCCGGATGGCTGGTTCGACAAGAACTAGCGGCTCAAGCCAACCTGTAGTCCGCGCATGATGTACTTCGACGCGAACGTGAGAAGCAACAGCGGAACCAAAGCGGTAATGAATAGACCTGCCGAAGTCAGCGGCTGATCTGTCACGAATCTCTTGCCGATAGATGCGAGAGTTGGTGTTAGCAGTTTCATCTTGGCGTCTGGAATCAGAATCAGCGCAAAGATCAGCTCGTTCCAGGTGCCGAGAAACTGCAATACCGCCAGAGTCGCGATGCCTGATGCACCCATCGGGCGAACAATCGACCAGAGCGTTCTAAAGAAGCCAGCACCGTCGACCTTTGCCGCATCGAGAATCTCTTCGGGTATCGCTCTAAACGTGAGCGTCAAGAAGAAGATTGCAAACGGCAGACCCGTTGCCAGATAAACCAGAATCAGTCCGGCGTAATCGCCAACGATTCCAAGACGAGCTAGCACCAGGTAGATCGGAATGATTAGCACCGGGCCCGGAATCAACATGACAGAAACGAAAGTCGCCGTGAAGTATTTCGCGCCGAATACCGGCAGCTTTGCCAAAGCGTAGCCCGCCAGTGTCGCGAAGATCAGAATCAGGGTGACCGCACTCATAGAAACGAAGAGGCTGTTTAGAAAAGCTCGGCCAACGCCATACTCATCCCAGAGTTTTATGTAATTGTCGACCGACCAGACCGCCGGAAGACCGAAGGGGTCTCGCTTGTAGTCGACGTTGCTTCTGAGCGAAGTGACGACAACAAAGAACAGCGGGTAGATAATCGTGGCAGCCAAGACGCACATGGCAATAAAGATTGGCCACCGACCGCGGGTGTTTAGCTGTGTGCTAATCGAATCTGAATCAGACACGCTAGTCCTCCTTCTGCAACCTGAAGACGCGGTTCTGCACCAGCGTTAGAAGACCGATGAAGATGAACAGCACCACAGCCAACGCCGCACCCGAGCCCAGGTTGTTGCTCGAGAAAGCTCGCAGGTAGACCAAGAAGTCGATAGTGGTTGTCTCGTAGCCGGGGCCACCGGCGGTCATCACGAAGACGAACCCAAATAGCGAGGCGAAGGTGTAAAGAATGTTGATGATGAAAACGAAGCCGAGCACTTTTCTAATGTTTGGCAACGTGATTGACCAAAGTCTGCGCCACCATCCGGCGCCATCGATTGCTGCGGCTTCGAAGACTGCCGGGTTGATAGATGTTAGGCCGGCTAGTAGCAAGAGCGACTGATAGCCAAATCCCGACCATATCAGGGCCAAAATGATGATGAAAATGCTGTAGTTCGCGTCGATAAAGAACTGGATTGGTTCAACCCCGAAGAGACCGAGAAACTGGTTAACCGCTCCGTCGTAGCCAAATGCGTTTCTAAAGATCAGGCCGATAACGGCAACAGATAGAACGTTGGGAAGAAAGAAGATAACCCTGAAAAACTTCCAACCCCTGAATCGCTCGAACAACAAGATTGCTGTGATGAGCGCTGTGAAGATAACCAGGGGAACCGAAATTATGAACTTGAAGTTGTTGAGAAAAACTTGATGAACGATTGGATCAACGAAGATGTCGGTGTAGTTCTTGAACCAGATCCAGTCGTAGGTGAGGCCGTTGGTCTTTGTGAATGAAATGTAGAGCGCAAACATGACCGGAAAAGCCATGAAGCCGGCAACAATGAAGAAGGCTGGCAGAACTGCCAATGTGCCAATTAACTTCGACTGTCGCATCATTCACTTCCTTGTGAACAGTGAGCCTGAAGGCTGGGAAACTTGCGTCTCCCAGCCTTCAGCTTTGATTCACTAATTTACTACTTATTTATTTCTGACTCATAGGAGGCCTTCAATTGGGCCACCGCATCTGCAGGCGTTACGGCACCACTGAAGACTCCGGCATTCATCCTGTAGAACAGGTCGATTGTTGCCTGAGGCATCACGCTGTCGAAAGCGAAGGTGATTCCGTCAGTTGACGCTGCCAACTGCTCGAACTGCTCCTTTAGACGTGGGTTCAGAATCTTTGACGGGTCACCGTCTTTGTGGTTTGAACCCTGAGTCTGGTAGATCTCTACGAAGCGGTCTTGGTGCTCAGGGCGAGCGATGAACTTTAAGAACTCAGCTGCGAGCTCCTTGTTCTTGCTTGCCTTAGTGATTGATAGGGCGATCTCAGGACCACCAGAACCAATCTTTGAGAACTTTGCGCCTTCAAGAGTTGGAATAAAGAATGACGAAACTGGTCCATCTGCACCAAATGCTTCGGTCATTCCGTTGTTTTCCCAGCTTCCAACCAAGTAGTAACCGGCTTCACCAGCAACGAATCCCTGACCACCGGCAGAAACCTGCGCAGCGTCTGGGTTGTTAACTGTGCTTGCTCCCCAGTCAGCGAATGCCTGGTAGGCCTTCAACATCGCTGGGTCGTCAACTGCAACCTTGCCGCTGTACATGTCGGTGAATGCAGTCTGACCTAGCTCGCCACCAACCATGTTCGAAATGAACCATGCGCCAGGGTAGCCTTCCAAGTTTCCGGTGTAGAAACCGTTCTTGTCGGTCTTGTCAGAAATCTGCTTTGCGTTTGCCATCAGTTCTTCCCAAGTTGCAGGCTTCACTGAAGGGTCGATGCCAGCTTCTGTTAGAACATCTGCGTTCTGGAAAACAACAAATAGGTTTCCAGCACCGTAGGTCATGCCAAGTAGTCGACCGTCTGAAGAGAATCCTTCGCGGTTAACATACTGGCCAGCCATTGAGTCGAGCATGTCCTTCGGAAGTAGCGGGTCAAGGTCTTCGAAGAAGTCAGCGAACGAAGTGGTTGGTCCACCTGCGTACTGAACACGAATGTCAGGACCAGTGCCTGCAATTGCTGCAGCTTGGAACGCAGCAGCATTAGACGAGATGTCGCCACCCTGCTGAACGATTGTTACTGTCACGCCCGGATTTGCTTCCTCGAATTCCACACCCATCTGGTTTAGGAATGCCTTGTCTGCGTATGGATCTTCCGTTGCGTCTTTTCCTAGAATTCCTGTGTCCCAGATGAGCAGTTCACCTGTAGGTGCTGCCGGGGCACAAGCTACTAGGCTGCCGGTGGTCAGCGCCAATGCTGCCATCACTCCAGCCCATTTACTTACTTTCATTAGCTTTCCTTTCATGGAGGTTTTGAGGCAGGTGTTGCACCTCTTTTTACTCACACGCGAAGATCAAATGAGCTCTGCGTGCTCTCGTGAAGCGGGCAATCAATCCCGAGACTTGCCAACCGCACTTTTTACTTCCTTGACTACATAGTCATTACATCATACGAACGAAGCAAATTTGAGCCTGGATAGAGCGAAAAAGTCAAGAAACTATAACGATTTGATGTAAAGGTATGACGAAATGATGTATTCTCGGACAATAGTCTTAGACAGTTTCATCATCGGGGCCACTGAAAGGCGGGCATATCATGCGAATCGACTCCGTCGAGTTTTTCTATGCCTCCATGCCCGAAGTCACCCTTGAAGCAGATGGCAGCCAGGATGCCCTGCTGGTGCG
>WLIA01000053.1 GCA_009702455.1 Actinomycetota bacterium
GCAATCAGGTGATCGCGAAACTCCTCGGCACTCGGATAGCGGTCGTTTCGGTCTTTCGCCAGAGCGTGCAGAACCACCTGGTCGAGCTCAGCGGTAATCAGATTGTTGTGGGTCGAAGGTGCGTCGGGTGCTTCGCTAACGTGCTGGTAAGCAATCGAAACCGCAGACTCACCCTTGAACGGAGCTCGGCCGGCAAGCATTTCGTAGAGCAGAACACCCGTTGAGTAGAGGTCTGTTCGGGCGTCAACGTTTTCACCCTTGGCTTGTTCTGGAGAAAAGTATTGCGCGGTGCCCATGATGCCAACGGTGTTTGCCATTGTCGCTGACGAATCAGAGATTGCGCGCGCGATGCCGAAATCCATGACCTTCACCTGGTCGTTTTCGGTGATCATGATGTTGGCAGATTTAATGTCGCGGTGAATTACGCCGGCCTTGTGCGAAAACTCGAGCGCGGTGAGAACGCCGCTCGCATAGTTGACGGCCTCTTCAATCGAAAGACGGCGTTCGTGCAAAATGTCACGAAGCAATTTTCCACGAACGTATTCCATGACGATAAATGGGTGCTTAACCTGATTGCCGCGTGAGTCGAGCTCGATGTCTTCGCCGGCATCGTAAACTCGAACGATTGTTGGGTGAGCCATGCGAGCGGACGCCTGTGCCTCTTGGCGAAAACGATCTTCGAAGCTTGGGTCGTTAGCAAGGTCGCTCTTTAGTAATTTGATTGCAACGGTTCTTGAGAGACGTGTGTCGATGCCCTCGTAAACGTCGGCCATGCCGCCGCGCCCGATTAGATTGCCGAGTTCATATCGGTTGGCAATCAGTCGCTTTTGCTCAGACAAAATCTCTCCCAGTCATTCTGTTTTAGTTTACTTATTGGGTTTGCGTCGGGCTTGGAGTTGGCTCAGAAGACGGCGTGTAGTAGAGCAAACGCACAGTTGTCGCTGGTGGCAGTGAACCGAGTGGCGCTGCGTCATAAACGGTGTTAACTTTCGGATCAAGCGGGTCTACGGTTTCACCTGCAACCGCCTCGACAAACAAGCCGAGAGCCTCGAGCTTTGCCGTGACCTCCGCGAGAGGCAGACCAACTACATCAGATGTGAAAACGAATACATTTGCCGAGGTTGTCGAAGCACTCGGAGTCGGCGAAGCACTAGGCGTAATCGGTGTGAAGGTGGGCTCGGGCTCGCGTTGCACAGCACCGATGACCATTGCTGCCACGACAGCGATTCCAGAGATCAGAATCAAGCCGATAACCGCTATCCACGGCCAAACAATCGGTTGCTTGGGCTTTGGCTCTTCGAAGGTCGGAATCACGGTTGTGCTATCGGTGAGGTTGGCCTGGGCGATGACCTTGGTTGTTACCGCCCGGGTGGGCGAGTAGCTCATTAGCGCCTCGGCCCGCTCGGCCAGAGCCAAAGCACTCTCTGGGCGCTGGTTCGGCTTCTTGGCCAGACAACTCATGATCAGGTTCTGCACCCGCTGGTCGATATTGCTCGGCAACGCGGGCGGCGCCTCATTGATTTGGGCCATCGCAATGGCCATCTGCGAGTCACCGGTGAACGGTCGCTTGCCGGCTAGCGCTTCGTAGGCAACTATGCCGAGGCTGTAGATGTCGGTGGCTGGGCTGGCCGGTTTGCCGGTTGCCTGTTCTGGCGCGAGGTACTGAACCGTGCCCATAACCTGACCGGTTGCGGTCAGCGAAACCTGGTCTGCCACCCTGGCAATGCCGAAATCGGTAATCTTCACGTGCCCGTCTGGAGTGATCAGCAGGTTGCCCGGCTTCACATCGCGGTGCACCATGCCCTCTTCGTGAGCGGCAAAAAGCGCGCGTGCGGTTTGCGCAACGATGTCGAGAACTCTGTCGACGGCGAGACTCTTGTCGCGTTCGAGAATCTTCGCGAGCGAATCACCCGGCACCAACTCCATAACCAAGAACGCGCTGCCCGAATCTTCTCCGTAATCAAAGACGTTAGCGATACCGTCGTGATTCACGCGAGCCGCGTGACGAGCCTCAGTTCTAAATCGCTCGAGAAAGCCAGGGTCGCCGAGATACTCGGGTTTCAAAATCTTGATTGCGACATCGCGAAGAATAACTTCGTCTTTGGCTTGCCAAACTTCACCCATGCCGCCGATGGCAATGCGCGAAATTAGTTTGTAGCGGCCGCCGTAGCTTTGACCTACCTCAGGCTTCACTTGCGCAACACCGCCTGCATTACCTTCTTGGCAACCGGGGCGGCGAGTGTGTTACCGCGACCAGCTTGACCGCGACCACCACCGTCTTCGATAACGACCGCAACAACTACACGCGGATTATCCGCTGGCGCGAAACCGGTGAACCAAAGCGTGTATGGGTCGTCTTCGCCATTTTGCGCGGTTCCGGTTTTACCCGCCACGGTGATGCCCTCGATGCGTGCGTTTGAGCTCACGCCGCGTTCAACCGCTTCAATCATCATTTTGCGAACCGCATCTGCAGTGCTCTGTGAAATCGGTGATGCAAACTCTTGCGGGCTTGGAGCGAAGAGTGACGAAAGATTTGCCGAGACAACATTTTCAATCAGGTTCGGTTTCATAATCTTGCCGTTATTTGCAATCGCGGCACTCATCATTGCGATCTGCAACGGGGTCACGCGAACATCAAACTGGCCGAACGCCGACATCGCGGTCTGTGCGTCATCCATGTTCTTTGGATACACGCTTGCGGTTGATCTCAGCGGAATGTCTACGGTCTTGCCAAAACCAAACTTCTCTGCCTGCTCACGGATGGCGTTCTGGCCCAGTTCGATTCCGAGTTGAGCGAAAGGAATGTTGCACGAGAGCTTTAGCGCGTCAGCGATTGAGACCGTTGGGCGACCGCCGCATTTGCCCTCGCCACTGTTCTGAATGAAGGTGTTGGTTCCTGGCAGCTTGAACTTGGCGGGGTTAGGCAGCATCGAGTCGGCCGTGTATTTGCCGCTTTCGATTGCGGCGGCTGCCACCAACACCTTGAACACCGAACCGGGCGCATAGAGGCTGCCGCTGATCGCCTTGTTGACCAGCGGGCTGTTGGCATCTGCGAGCAACTCGGCGTAGTTGTTGCCAGAGGTTATTCCGTCGTGCACCGCCAGCCGGTTCGCGTCGAAGCCAGGCTTCGAAACCATGGCGATGATGTTGCCGGTGGTCGGGTCTAGTGCCACGACCGCACCCTTGAGTTTGCCGAGCGCATCCCAGGCGACTTTCTGCACCTCGGGATCAATCGTTAGTTCAACCGATGCTCCGGTAACCGGGTTGCCGCTTAGCAGCGCATTTACCTGCTCGAAGAATTGCGATGAGTTCTTGCCGGTCAGGAAGCTGTTCATTGCAGACTCTAGGCCGGTTGCTCCCTGGTAGAAACTGAAGAATCCGGTGATGGCCGAATACATCTGGCTTTCATAGACGCGCAGAAAACGAAAGTTATTGTCCGATGCTTCAGAGAAAGCAATCGGAGTTCCGTCGACAAGAATCGAACCGCGCTGAGTTTTGTATGAGTCGTAAACCGAGCGAACATTTCTCGGGTCACGGCCAAGTTCGTCGGCAGCCAGAACCTGAATCGTCGAAGTCGAAACCATTAGCGAAACAAACATCGCCATGATCACAAAAACTACGCGCTTCAATTCACGATTCAAAAGCCACTCACCCCGTTTCGCTCTCGCGAGTCGGCGGTGTCAGAAATTCGAAGCAGCAGGCCGATGATTATCCAGTTGGCAAGCAGTGACGAACCACCCGCTGCAAGAAACGGTGTGGTCAAACCGGTCAGTGGCAAAACGCGAGTCACTCCACCGATAACGATGAAGGTTTGCAGTGCAACAACAAAACTCAAACCCAGAGTCAGCAGCTTGCTAAAGTCATCGCTGTGGTTGAAGGCAACCCGAAGCCCACGCGAAACAATCAAGAGGTAAAGCGCGAGAATCGCAAACATTCCGGCGAGCCCAAGCTCTTCACCAAGCGAAGCGATGATGAAGTCGCTTTCGGCAAGTGGCACCAACTGCGGAACCCCGCCGCCCAGACCGGTGCCGAGCACGCTACCGTGCGCGAGCCCGAATAATCCCTGCACCAGCTGGTAACTGCCACCGATTGCGTCGTAGTGGGTTGGGTCAAACGGGTTCAGCCACGAGGCAAAGCGCCCGCCAACGTAGTCGAGCACTCGGCTGGCAATCAGAGCACTGGTGACGAACATGCCCAGACCGACAACCACATAGATGGCTCGGCCGGTGGCCACATAGATCATGACCAGAAATAGCCCGAAATACAGCAGGGATGTGCCCAGGTCGCGCTGGCTAATCAGTACCAGCAGGCTTACCGCCCAGATTGCCAGAATCGGCCCGAGGTCACGGGCTCGAGGCAGCTGAATGCCAACAAACTTCGGGCCAACGGCGGCCAACGAGTCCCTTCGGGTCACCAGATAGCCGGCAAAGAACACGGTCAGAGCAATTTTGGCTAGCTCGCCTGGTTGAAAGGTCAGGCCAGCGATCGAGATCCAGAGCTGAGCACCATTGATAGATGTGCCGATGAATGGCAGGGCTGGCGAGATTAGCAGAACCAGGCCGACGACCATAGAAATGTAAACGTAGCGACGCAAGAAGAGGTGTGAGCGCACAAAGAGCACCACCGCGCTCGCGGCGGCAATCGCCACGACCGTCCAGATGACCTGCCTGAAGGCAAAGAGCTCGGTGCCGCCGGCCGCAATCGTGGCAAGGTCGAGACGATAGATCTGAGCGATGCCTAAACCGTTTAGCAAAACCACGGCAGGCAAAATCAACGCGTCTGCCTCACTGGCCTTCTTGCGAAGAATGAAGTGCAGCACCGTGGCTGCGACAGCCAGCGGTGCCCAGTAGGAGAGAATGTCGAAGGTCAGAATCTCGATTGTCGAAAGTTGAATCTGGGCCAACTCGAAAGCGTTGATGCCGAATGCAAAAAACAGCAGCCAGATTTCGATGTTTCGCTTTCGCGGAACTACGCCTGCAATCTTCTGAATATCAATGGCTACCGTGCTTGTCACTTGCCCACCTCGCGCAAGATCAAAAGCTTCTCTGAAATGTCTGCAAAGCTATCGCCGCTGATTGATCGTTCAACCAGCTGCTGCTGATAGGTGTTCAGCTCACTTACGACGATATCCGTGCGCTGGTATTCGCGACTAAACACAAATGGCCCGAATGATTCTCTGATGCCCTGGTAGATAACAACGTAGCCATTATTCTCTGCGATGAAGAATCGAGTCTGCGTGTATGCATATGCGCTGAAAGCAAGATAGCCGGCAACACCAATCAGGGTCATGATGATTGCGAGACCGCGAATTCTGCGCCACCTAACCTTGCTGCGCGTTTCTTTCATGATGCGCTCGAGTAGCTCTTCTGTCTCGACAGCGAATTCTTCGGCTGGTTGACGAACCAGCAGGTCGCGCAAAATACGTGGGTTGAAAATCTCGACGAGTCGACTTCCGCGGCGTGTAGAAATCACAACTTCGTTTTCTGCAGAACCCACGAATGTTGGTTGAACAACGAAGTCACTCTGAAC
>WLIA01000054.1 GCA_009702455.1 Actinomycetota bacterium
CCGTGGCAGCCTCTCGGGGCCGCCAAACCAGTGGGATATGGTGTAATTGGCAACACGAAGGTTTCTGGTTCCTTTGTTCTAGGTTCGAGTCCTGGTATCCCAGCAATTGTCTGAAACCCCCGAATTTCGGGGGTTTTTGCTTTAACGGCTTTATTCTGGGGTGATGCAAACCGCCGCAATAATCATGGCCATCGTTCAGATCGTCGTGGCCCTCTTTCAGTTAGCTCTCGTCTTGGGTGCACCGATGGGCGAGTATGCCTTCGGCGGCCAAAACAAGGGAAAGCTGCCGACGCAGTTTCGAATCACGAGTGCGTTCTCGTTTGTAGTTTTGTTCGCTTTGGCTGGACACTATTTTGCTCAGGCTGGAGTCTTTACTCCGGTACTGCCAGAGTTGCCGAACTCTTGGGTTAACTGGGCGCTTGTGGTCTTTTTCACGGTTGGCCTGGTCATGAACTCGATCTCGCGCAGCAAAAAAGAGCGCCAGATGTGGGTGCCCGTTTTGTTGCTCTCGGTTGTTCTTGCGATCGTCGTCGCGCTGGGTTAGCCGCTAAACCCGACCGACTCTAAGCAGTGGTCGAGTCGCCCGGTTCTAGGTGCTCAAACGTGCCGCCATGCTTTTCGGTCAGCTGCTTGATGCGCCCGTTATACATTTTGTGGCCCTCTTCGCTGAGGTGAATGTTGTGGGTGCCAAATGACCTAGCCGGTTTGACCTCGTCAACGAAGTCGATGATGTCTGAAATCTTTGCCCACGGAGCGCTCGACGGGCAGGCGAGTAGCGCAACCTTGCGATCTGGTCGAGTGAAGCTGTCGCCAGGGTAATACAAAAGATTGTTAACCATCACGCCGCAGTTTTGAATCAACACAATGCTGTGGTGAATCTCTTTGTGCATGTCGCCAAAGAATTCGAAAGTGAATTCGCCGACCACGTGATAGTCGCCGTGATGCACGGCTGTCACAGATAACTTCGGGCGCGATTCGGCCAATCGCTTGCGCACGTCGTCGGTGCCGAAGAGAAGAGCATCCGTGTTTTCGGAAACGATTCGATCGAGCTGCTCTTCGAAGCAATGGTCGTCGTGCATGTGGGTCATTACGACTGCGCGCACGTTGCTCAAGCCGTTGAGTGGGCGAGTGTATGAACCCGGATCGATTACCGCGCGGTCATCGCCTTGTTCAAGAATCAGGGTTGCGTGCTCGAGTTTTGTGACCTTCATGCTTTGAACTTACAGCTTGCCGAGCAGCTCTTTCATTAGTGCAATCTCGTCGGTCTGAGTGTCTTCGATAGCGTGGCCGAGTTCGTGTGCGTCTGCGTTTTTCGAACCGATGGCCATCTCGGCCATCTCAACTGCACCTTCGTGGTGCAAAATCATGCCCTCAAGAAAAAGACGATCGAACTCTTTGCCCGTCGCGTTTCTGAGCGCTTGCATTTGGTCGTCGCTGAGCATGCCATCCATGTGGGCGGCGTGACCCATGTCGAGCGATGCGCCTGCCTTGGTTAGCCAGCCCTTCATGATTTCAATCTCGGGTGCTTGTGCGGCTTTGATCTTGGCGGCCAGAGCTTTAACCTCTGGGTTCTCGGCTCGCGTTTCGGCCAGGGTGCTCATCTCGATGGCTTGTTCGTGGTGCGGAATCATCATTTGCGCAAACATGATGTCGTCGCTCGAGAATCCACCGGAAGCCGAGTCTGATTGGTGACCGTCGTGATTCATCTCGGATGTGCCCTGGGCGCAAGCGGTGAGTGAGGCCATGATCAGGGCGGCGGCAGCCGCTGCGGCTAGAGCCTTGCCAATCCGTTTGGTCATTTTGTGCCTTTCATCGAGCAGTACCCCCTAGGGGTATTATAGGCATATGGAACCAGACATTAAGAAGCGTTTGCAGCACCGCCTCAGCATTCTCGAAGGTCAGATTCGTGGCCTAAAGAAGATGGTAGACGATGAGGAATACTGCATGGACATCATCACCCAGTCACTCGCCGCTCAGAAGGCACTTGGTTCGGTGAACAAGCTGGTCGCCGAGAACCACATCAAGACCCACATCGCACACATGATGGCCTCGGGCGACCCGGCGCAGATTACTGCCGCCCAAGACGAACTTTCGAAAATCTACGAACTCAATAACCGAGGAGACCAAGGCTGATGTCTGAGCACAAATGCGAAGCACATTCACCAAACCCAGTCATGTGTGTTTGCGACCACAACCCGGGTGGTGAATGCCACTGCCCACCGAACGAATGCAAGTGCGATCAAAAGCACCACTTAGTAAACGAAATTCAGCAGGGTCACAACTGCTGTGCCACCGGCGGATCGCACGACCCGGTTGTTGCCGGCGGAGCACACGATCACTCGATGCACGCCGGTCACGACATGCACGCAATGCACGGTCACGATCACTCGGGTCATGCCGGTCACGACCACTCTGGTCACGGCGACTTCAAAAAGCAATTCTGGTGGTCGCTCGTTCTAACTTTGCCAATCATGTTTTTCTCGATGACGGTTCACCAGTTGCTCGGTTATCCGATGCCGGTGTTCTTCGGCAGTGAATACATCCCTGCGGTTTTGGGTGTGATTTTGTTCTTCACCGGCGGTCGCGTTTTCTTGAAGACCGGATGGCAAGAAATCAAGGCACGTCAACCCGGAATGATGGCGCTCATCGCGATGGCAATTATTGTTGCCTTCGTCTACAGCTCGTTCATCACAATTGTGCAGACCCTCGGCATCGAGTGGGCCGGCATGGATTTCTGGTGGGAGCTCGCGGCTCTGATTTCGATCATGTTGCTCGGTCACTGGATCGAGATGAATTCGATCATGCGCGCACAAAACGCCGTGGGTGAGTTGGCAAAACTCGTGCCCAACACCGCAGACCTGATTCAGGGTGATGAAATCAAGCGCGTGGCTACCGCCTTGCTCAAGGTCGGCGATCTGATTCTGGTTCGCCCAGGCAGCGCGGTTGCGGCCGATGGCGAAGTTGTTGATGGTTCTAGCGAGCTCGATGAGTCGATGGTTACCGGTGAGTCGCGTGAGGTTCGCAAGAGCGTTGGCGACTCGGTGGTTGCCGGCACAATCAACGGTTCGAGCGCGAACCTGGGCGAGGGCACGCTAACCGTGCGGGTCACCCGCGTTGGCGGCGACACCATGATTGCCGGCATCATGCGCCTGGTTGCCGAGGCTCAGGCGTCAAAGTCGAAGACCCAGTTGCTCGCAGACCGCGCGGCCTCGTGGCTTTTCTATGTGGCAACGATTGCCGCTGCTCTAACCGCGGTGCTCTGGCCGCTGCTAAGCGACCCTACCCCCGACTTCGTGCTCGAGCGCGTGGTGACCGTTTTGGTTATCGCCTGCCCTCACGCCCTCGGTTTGGCAATTCCGCTGGTCACCGCAATTAGCTCTAGCAAGGCGGCCAAAAACGGTCTGCTAATTCGCGATCGCAAGTCTTTCGAAGCGCTTCGCAACGTTGACGTCGTGGTCTTCGACAAGACCGGCACCCTCACCGAAGGAAAGCGAAACGTTGCCGGGGTCTATTCGATCGTAGGTCGAAGCGACTCGGCCGAGATGTTGAGGCTCGCAGCGGCGGTTGAACAATATTCTGAGCATTCGCTCGCGCGCGCAATCGTTGCGCACGCCGGCGCAAACGGCGAACTCGTTGCCAAAGACTTCAGGGTCATCCCTGGTGTAGGTGTCACCGCTCGAATTGGCGCAGACGTAATCACAATCGGTGGCCCAGCGCTCTTGACTTCGAGAAACCTTTCGTTGAGTGTCAACGACCTGCTCAAGGCAAACGAAGAAAATGCTCTCGGGCGAACCGTCGTGTTCGTGTTGAAAGAATCTGAGCTGCTCGGATTCATCTCGGTGGGTGACGTGATTCGCGATTCTGCAATCGAGGCGGTTGAGCAAATCAAGAGGCTTGGCAAGCACGTGGTCTTGCTCTCGGGCGATGCACAAGGCGTGGTCAACTCGGTTGCCAACAAACTTGGCATCACCGAGGTCTATGGCGAAGTCTTGCCGCACCAGAAGAGTGAGTTGGTGAAGCGACTGCAGGCTGATGGCAAACGCGTGGCGATGGTCGGTGACGGCATCAACGATGCACCAGCTCTTGCCCAAGCCGAGGTTGGTTTAGCAATTGGCTCGGGCACCGATGTGGCTATCGAATCGGCGGGTCTCTTGCTCGTTTCGAGCGATCCGCTTGGAGTTGCCGAGGCCATCAAGTTAAGCCGACGCACCTATTCGAAGATGATTCAGAACCTCGTTTGGGGTGCCGGATACAACGTGGTTGCCATACCGCTGGCGGCAGGTGCTTTCGCGGGTCTCGGCTTCGTGCTATCGCCAGCGCTAGGAGCAGTGCTAATGTCGCTCTCAACAATCATTGTGGCTGCCAACGCGCAGTTGCTTCGACGCTAATCGAGAGAATCCATGGCAATAGGTCTCATCGTTAACCCAACCGCGGGTCGCGGTTCTGGGCGCGAGAACCATGGGGTTATCACCGCTGAGTTTGAGCGCTTGGGTGTCGATGTTCTCGACCTCAGCGCGCGCAGCATCGAAGAAGCCGAAGCCAAGGCTCGCATGGCTATCGCACACCAGCAAATCGAGGCACTCGTTGTTGCCGGTGGTGATGGCATGGTTCATCTCGGTGTCAACCTCGCCACGGATGCAAAGATTCCACTCGGCATTATCGCTTGCGGCACCGGAAACGATTCGGCACGAGCTCTCGGGCTTCCGATTGATAACGTGACGTGGGCAACTCAGGTCGCCGCAGATCACATCGGCAGAACTCGAAGCGTTGACGTTGGTCTCGTCGAAAACGATAAGGGTCGGTTCTTTTTCTTCGGTTCAATCTCTGCCGGTTTTGATGCTCTAGTCAACGCCCGAGCAAACAAGTGGAAGTTTCCGAAAGGCCCATCGCGCTACAAGTTTGCAATGTTTCGTGAGCTAGCTGCATTCAAGAAACTTCGCTACAAGTTGATTGTCGATGGCGAATATCACGAGATTGACGCGATGCTATGTGCCGTAACAAATGTGGAAGGTTATGGCGGTGGCATGAAGGTCACGCCAGATGCAAAGCCAGACGATGGCGAGCTCGACCTGTTTATCGTGCACAAGATTTCTCGTCGCGAACTAATCAAGATTTTTCCGAGCGTCTACACCGGCGGTCACGTTGGCCACCCAGCTGTTGAGATTGTTCGCGTCAAAAACGTCGAGATCGATTCGGGTAAGACCCCAGCTTTTGCCGACGGTGAGTCAGCCGGGCACTCGCCGCTGAAGATTTCGGTTGTGCCTGCGGGGCTCGAGATTCTCGGCCCGAAGCCAGTTGCCTAGCCAAACTTCGCTCTGGCAGTGGCAATTGGGCTGTGGTAGATTATCAAGGTTGTCGCAACGGCCCCATCGTTTAGCGGCCTAGGACGCTGCCCTCTCACGGCAGTAGCGCGGGTTCGAATCCCGCTGGGGTCACAAATTCG
>WLIA01000055.1 GCA_009702455.1 Actinomycetota bacterium
GAGTAGAGGTCTGTTCGGGCGTCAACGTTTTCGCCCTTGGCTTGTTCTGGAGAAAAGTATTGCGCGGTGCCCATGATGCCAACGGTGTTTGCCATGGTTGCTGACGAATCAGAGATTGCGCGAGCGATACCGAAATCCATGACTTTGACCTGGTCGTTTTCGGTGATCATGATGTTGGCAGATTTAATGTCGCGGTGAATTACGCCGGCCTTGTGCGAAAACTCGAGCGCGGTGAGAACGCCACTCGCATAGTTGACGGCCTCTTCAATCGAAAGACGGCGTTCGTGCAAAATGTCTCGCAGCAATTTTCCGCGAACGTATTCCATGACGATGAACGGGTGCTTTACCTGGTTGCCGCGTGAGTCGAGTTCGATGTCTTCGCCGGCATCGTAAACGCGAACAATTGTCGGATGCGCCATGCGAGCCGATGCTTGCGCCTCCTGGCGAAAACGATCTTCGAAACTCGGGTCGTTGGCTAGGTCACTCTTGAGAAGCTTGATTGCAACGGTTCTTGAGAGACGCGTGTCGATGCCCTCGTAAACGTCGGCCATGCCGCCGCGCCCGATTAGATTGCCGAGTTCATATCGGTTTGCAATCAGTCGCTTTTGCTCAGACAAAATCTCTCCCAGTCATTCTGTTTTAGTTTACTTATTGGGTTTGCGTCGGGCTGGGAGTTGGCTCAGAAGACGGCGCGTAGTAGAGCAAACGCACAGTTGTTGCTGGCGGCAGCGAACCGAGTGGCGCTGCGTCATAAACGGTGTTAACTTTCGGATCAAGCGGGTCTACGGTTTCACCTGCAACCGCCTCGACAAACAAGCCGAGAGCTTCGAGCTTTGCCGTGACCTCCGCGAGAGGTAGGCCAACTACATCAGATGTGAAAACGAATACATTTGCCGAGGTTGTCGAAGCACTCGGAGTCGGCGAAGCACTAGGCGTAATCGGTGTGAAGGTGGGCTCCGGCTCGCGTTGCACAGCACCGATGACCATTGCTGCCACAACAGCGATTCCAGAGATCAGAATCAAGCCGATAACCGCTATCCACGGCCAAACAATCGGTTGCTTGGGCTTTGGCTCCTCGAAGGTCGGAATCACGGTTGTGCTATCGGTGAGGTTGGCCTGGGCGATGACCTTGGTCGTTACCGCTCGGGTGGGCGAGTAGCTCATTAGCGCTTCAGCCCGCTCGGCCAGCGCCAACGCACTCTCTGGGCGCTGATTGGGCTTCTTGGCCAGACAGCTCATGATTAGGTTTTGCACTCGCTGGTCGATATTGCTCGGCAACGCGGGCGGCGCTTCATTGATTTGGGCCATGGCAATCGCCATCTGCGAGTCACCGGTGAAGGGCCGCTTGCCGGCTAGGGCTTCGTAGGCAACTATGCCGAGGCTGTAGATGTCTGTGGCTGGGCTGGCAGGTTTGCCGGTTGCCTGTTCTGGCGCGAGGTACTGAACCGTGCCCATAACTTGACCGGTTGCGGTCAGCGAAACCTGGTCTGCCACCCTGGCGATGCCGAAGTCGGTAATCTTCACGTGCCCGTCTGGAGTGATCAGCAGGTTGCCCGGCTTCACATCGCGGTGCACCATGCCCTCTTCGTGGGCGGCAAAAAGCGCGCGTGCGGTTTGCGCAACGATGTCGAGAACTCGGTCGACGGCGAGACTCTTGTCGCGTTCGAGAATCTTCGCGAGCGAATCACCCGGCACTAATTCCATCACCAAGAACGCGCTGCCCGAATCTTCTCCGTAATCAAAAACGTTAGCGATGCCGTCGTGATTCACGCGAGCCGCGTGACGAGCCTCAGTTCTAAATCGCTCGAGAAATCCAGGGTCGCCGAGATACTCGGGTTTCAAAATCTTGATTGCAACATCGCGAAGAATAACTTCGTCTTTGGCTTGCCAAACTTCACCCATGCCGCCGATGGCAATGCGCGAAATTAGTTTGTAGCGGCCGCCGTAGCGTTGACCTACCTCAGGCTTCACTTGCGCAACACCGCCTGCATTACTTTCTTAGCAACCGGAGCGGCGAGTGTGTTTCCGCGACCTGCTTGACCGCGACCACCACCGTCTTCGATAACAACCGCAACAACTACACGCGGATTATCTGCTGGCGCGAAACCGGTGAACCAAAGCGTGTATGGGTCGTCTTCGCCGTTCTGTGCGGTTCCGGTTTTACCTGCGACGGTTATTCCATCGATGCGAGCGTTTGAACTGACTCCGCGCTCGACGGCTTCGATCATCATTTTGCGAACTGCGTCGGCAGTGCTCTGCGAAATTGGCGATGCAAACTCTTGCGGGCTTGGCGCGAAGAGTGACGAAAGATTCGCAGACACAACATTCTCAATCAGGTTCGGCTTCATGATCTTGCCGTTGTTTGCAATCGCAGCACTCATCATTGCGATTTGCAACGGGGTGACGCGAACATCAAACTGACCAAATGCCGACATCGCGGTCTGTGCGTCATCCATGTTCTTTGGATACACGCTGGCGGTTGATCTCAGTGGAATGTCGACGGTCTTGCCGAAGCCAAACTTCTCTGCCTGCTCACGGATGGCGTTCTGGCCCAGTTCGATTCCGAGTTGAGCGAAGGGAATGTTGCACGAGAGCTTCAGCGCGTCAGCGATCGAGACCGTTGCGCGACCTCCGCACTTGCCCTCGCCGCTGTTCTGAATGAAGGTGTTGGTTCCTGGCAGCTTGAACTTGGCGGGGTTAGGCAACATCGAGTCGGCCGTGTATTTGCCGCTTTCGATTGCAGCGGCTGCCACCAAGACCTTGAATACCGACCCGGGCGCATAGAGGCTGCCGCTGATCGCCTTGTTGACCAGCGGGCTGTTGGCATCTGCGAGCAACTCGGCGTAGTTGTTGCCAGAGGTTATTCCGTCGTGCACCGCAAGCTTGTTCGCGTCGAAGCCAGGCTTCGAAACCATGGCGATGATGTTGCCGGTAGTCGGGTCTAGCGCCACGACAGCACCCTTGAGTTTGCCGAGCGCATCCCAGGCGACTTTCTGCACCTCAGGATCAATCGTTAGCTCAACCGATGCACCTGTAACCGGGTTGCCGCTTAGCAGCGCATTTACCTGCTCGAAGAACTGCGATGAGTTCTTGCCGGTCAAGAAGCTGTTCATCGCAGACTCTAGGCCGGTTGCTCCCTGGTAGAAACTAAAGAATCCAGTGATTGCCGAATACATCTGACTTTCGTAGACGCGCAGAAAACGAAAGTTGTTGTCTGACGCTTCAGAGAATGCAATCGGAGTTCCGTCGACAAGAATCGAACCGCGCTGAGTTTTGTATGAGTCATAGACCGAGCGAACGTTTCTCGGGTCTCGACCGAGGTCATCTGCAGCCAATACCTGAATCGTCGATGTCGAAATCATGAGCGAAACAAACATCGCCATGATCACAAATACCACGCGCTTCAATTCACGATTCAAAAGCCACTCACCCCGTTTCGCTCTCGTGAGTCGGCGGTGTCAGAAATTCGAAGCAGCAGGCCGATGATTATCCAGTTGGCAAGAAGTGAAGAACCACCCGCTGCAAGAAACGGTGTGGTCAAACCGGTCAGGGGCAAGACGCGAGTCACTCCACCGATAACGATGAAGGTTTGCAACGCAACAACAAAACTCAAACCGAGCGTAAGCAGTTTACTGAAGTCATCGCTGTGGTTGAAGGCAACGCGAAGTCCACGCGAGACAATCAAGAGATAGAGCGCGAGAATCGCAAACATTCCGGCGAGACCAAGTTCTTCTCCAAGCGAAGCGATGATGAAGTCGCTTTCGGCGAGTGGCACCAACTGCGGAACACCGCCGCCGAGACCGGTGCCGAGAACGCTTCCGTGCGCGAGCCCGAATAATCCCTGCACCAGCTGGTAACTGCCACCGATTGCGTCATAGTGGGTTGGGTCAAACGGGTTCAGCCACGAGGCGAAGCGCCCGCCAACGTAGTCGAGCACTCGGCTGGCAATCAGAGCGCTGGTGACGAACATGCCCAGACCGACAACCACATAGATGGCTCGGCCGGTGGCCACATAGATCATGACCAGAAATAGCCCGAAATACAGCAGGGATGTGCCGAGGTCGCGCTGGCTAATCAGCACCAGCAGGCTTACCGCCCAGATGGCCAGAATCGGCCCGAGGTCTCGGGCGCGAGGCAGCTGAATGCCAACAAACTTCGGGCCAACAGCGGCCAAAGAGTCTCTTCGGGTCACCAGGTAGCCAGCGAAGAAGATGGTCAGAGCGATTTTGGCTAGCTCGCCTGGTTGAAAGGTCAGGCCAGCGATCGAGATCCAGAGCTGAGCACCATTGATAGATGTGCCGATGAAAGGCAGGGCCGGCGAGATTAGCAGAACCAGGCCGACGACCATAGAGATGTAAACGTAGCGACGCAAGAAGAGGTGTGAGCGCACGAAGAGCACCACCGCGCTCGCGGCGGCAATCGCCACGACCGTCCAGATGACCTGCCTAAAGGCAAAGAGCTCGGTGCCGCCGGCCGCAATCGTGGCAAGGTCTAGACGATAGATCTGTGCGATGCCCAAACCGTTTAGCAAAACCACCGCTGGCAAAATCAGCGCGTCTGCCTCACTCGCCTTCTTGCGAAGAATGAAGTGCAGCACTGTGGCCGCAACAGCCAGCGGCGCCCAGTAGGTGAGAATGTCGAAGGTCAGAATCTCGATTGTCGAGAGTTGAATCTGGGCCAACTCGAAAGCGTTGATGCCGAAAGCAAAAAACAGCAGCCAGATTTCAATGTTTCGCTTTCGCGGAACTACGCCTGCAATCTTCTGAATATCGATGGCTACCGTGCTTGTCACTTGCCCACCTCGCGCAAGATTGAAAGCTTCTCTGAAATGTCTGCAAAGCTATCGCCGCTGATTGATCTTTCAACCAGCTGCTGCTGGTAGGTGTTCAGCTCGCTCACGACAATGTCCGTGCGCTGGTATTCGCGGCTAAACACAAATGGCCCGAATGATTCTCTGATGCCCTGGTAGATGACGACATAGCCGTTGTTCTCTGCGATGAAGAATCGAGTCTGCGTGTATGCGTAAGCACTGAAAGCAAGATAGCCGGCAACACCAATCAGGGTCATGATGATTGCGAGACCGCGAATTCTGCGCCACCTAACCTTGCTGCGCGTTTCTTTCATGATGCGCTCGAGTAGCTCTTCTGTCTCGACCGCAAATTCTTCGGCTGGTTGACGAACCAGCAGGTCGCGCAAAATACGTGGGTTGAAAATCTCGACGAGTCGACTTCCGCGGCGTGTAGAAATCACAACTTCGTTTTCTGCAGAACCCACGAATGTTGGTTGAACAACGAAGTCACTCTGAAC
>WLIA01000056.1 GCA_009702455.1 Actinomycetota bacterium
GCCTCGCGAAGCTTTCGAGGGCGAAGTTCGAGACCAATCAGCGTGCCGAAAGTCTTCTCTGCCGGCCCACCGGTGGCCCTGCGCCTGCGCACTGCCTCGCCGATTGCGATGCTCTTTGGCAGCAGGCTTGTTGCCTGGTCGGTCACCGCGTCGACCCAACCTTCGATGAGTGCAAGTGTGTTCTCGATGCTTTCAAGCGCTCGGGTTTGCTCTTCGCTTCGCGCAGCGATGAACGCACCGTTCTGAAATGCCTCTTGAAGCGCGGCCGCATCGATCGACTCCATTTCGCGCGTCAACTCTTCGATTTGCGATGTGTCGATTTTTATCTCGGATGCGTATTGCGTGATTTGGTTTATCACGTGCTCGCGCAGCCAGCGGCTGTGCTTGAAAAGTCGCGCGTGCGCTAACTCGCGAACGGCTAGGTAAATCAAAACCTGATCTGTTTCGACATCGAGTGCGGTGATGTAGTTTTTGATGTTTTGCGTCACGAAAGCAGCGCGCTGGTCAGAGAAAATCGGCAATCCGATATCACCACCGGTTAGCACCTCGCTCGATAGTTTGCCAAGCGATTGCCCGAGCTGCATTGCAAAGAGTGCACCGCCGAGCGACTTCATCATCGAAGTTGCGTTCCCGATCATGCCGACAATTTCTTCTGGAGCTGACTCACGCAAGCTGTCGCTGAGCGCTGCGCTCATGCGTTCGGCAACGGGGGTTGCTAGCGCCTGAAATAGCGGCATGGCATCTTGCACCCAGAGTTCTCTGGTTAGAAATTTTGGTTCGGCCGTGAGTTCTGAAATCTGGGTAGCGCCGTTGAGCCAGAGGCTCGCAATCGACAAAGCTTTCACGAGCTCGCTCTGAGTCTCGACCGAAGGTGCCTCTGATTCGCTTGCCGCGAGTTGACGGGCCTGGTCGGTAGCCAGTTTCCAGTTGACCGAGCCGTCGCTACTTGCCATCTGCCCGAGAGCAGCCCGCAACTGGGCCATGAGGGCAGCCATTTGGGTTGGGTCGCTCGGAAGGCCGGCCGCCGCCGCTAGCTTTTCGACATCCATGCCCTGAGCACCCTTTTCAAGGAACTCTCGCATGAACGCCTCGAAGTCTTCGGGGTTCGGCTGTTCGCTGTCGGCATTGTCGGTCATGGTTTCTCCTGTCTACAACGCTAATAGGCTTAAGGTGTGCCAAGACGACTTTTTGCCAAGAGCAGAATAGCCAGACGACCCGAATCTCGCCGTTCCGTCGCAGGCACATCCCTTCTTGTTCTCTTTTCTCTCGGATTAGTCGCGCTCAGTTTCTTTGACGCGCCCTATGTGATCGAGCGACCTGGCCCGGTTGTGAACGTGCTTGGCGAATATCAAGACAAGTTGGTAATCGAGGTTGTCGACACCAAGACCTTTCCAACCGAGGGCGAGTTGGGTCTGCTTTCTGTGAGCATTGTTGGCAGCCCAGAGCAAACCCCAAGCTGGCCAGAACTGTTTTTTGCTTGGCTCGATCCGGCGCAGGCGATTGCGCCAATCGAACAGTTCTATCCGAAAACCAAAACCGTTGAACAGGTCGATGCCGAGAGCACCGCAATGATGGAGGAGTCGCAGCAAGACTCCGTTGCGGTTGCGCTCAAGAAGCTTGGCTACGAAATTCCTTCGAACATTTACATCAGCGAGGTTTCAAAAAACAAGCCGTCTTCGGGCAAGTTAGTTGCAGGCGACTTTGTGAAGGCAATCAACGGGGTTGCACCAACCTCAATCGACAACCTTCGCGCAATGATCGGCGAATACGATTCGAAGACACCTCTAAAGGTGACGGTAGAGCGCGACAAGAAATCGCTGGTTTATGAACTGACGCCTGTGAAGAATGACGATGGCAACTTTGTGCTTGGAATCTTCGTCGGAACCAAATACGACTTTCCGGTCAAGGTAAACCTTCAGGTCTCAGACATCGGCGGGCCATCAGGCGGAATGATGTTTGCCCTCGGAATCTATGACCGACTCACCCCAGGCGCGCTCACCGGCGGCAAGAATATCGCCGGCACCGGCACAGTGAACTCTGAGGGCGAAATTGGCTCGATCGGCGGTATAAGGCAGAAGATGTATGGGGCCGAGCGCTCAGGGGCAACTCACTTTCTGGCCCCGGTCGGCAACTGTGCTGAAGTCGTCGGGCATATTCCCACCGGATTAACAGTTATATCGGTTAGAACTTTCGAAGAAGCGCTCGCGGCCACAGAGGCAATCGCGAACGACAGAGACACAAAGCAGCTTGGTAGCTGCTCAACTAAGTAACGCAACAACCTAGATAAAGGCAGACAATGGCAACTCGCAAAGACAGGCAAGTCTCACCCGTAACGGTTTCGATCGTTATCCTTTCGGCAATATTCTTCTCGCTGGTTGGGGCAGCGGGCGTTTACACCGATTGGCTTTGGTTTGAGCAGCTTGGCTTCAGCGGGGTCTTTACAACCCAGATTGTTGCTCAGGTAGTTCTGTTTGCCGCCGCCGCGGTCATCGCGGGAATCTTCACATGGTTCACGGTTTGGTTTGCCATCAAAACGAGGCCGGTCTATGTGCGCCAGATCGAGGGCGATCCATTGGCGGTCTATCGTGCGCTTGCCGAGCAACTTCGCAAGGTGGCACAAATTGTGCTTCCGATTGTCGCCGCTGTTTTTGCCGGTCTAGCGGCTTCGGCCCAGTGGCAAGTCGTTGCTGTTTGGGCAAATAGCACTAAGACCGGTGATGTCGATGCGCAGTTCGGACTCGACGTTAGCTTCTATCTATTCGAGTTGCCGTTCTACACATTCCTAGTTGGTTTCTTCTCAACACTTATCTTTTTTGTGCTTGCTCTCACAATCGCCGGGCACCTTGTGTTTGGCAACATTCGCTTCACCGGCCGCTCGGCGACTGTCGCCAAGCCAGCGCGAATTCAGATTGCCGCAACCGCCGCTGTGTTTTTGGTAACGCAGGGTGCTTCTCAGTGGCTCGATCAGTATTCAACACTGACAAGCGACGCCGGCTTGTTCACAGGTGCAACCTACTCAGACGTGAACGCCACCATCCCGAGTTTTCAAATTCTCGCGCTAATCGCTTTTGTTGTCGCGGCCTTGTTTATGGTGACAGCGGTTATCGGTCGCTGGAGAATCGCTCTAGTTGGAACCTCACTCATGGTGGTCAGTTCGATCGTTTTGGCTGGCGTGTTTCCTTGGGTTGTTCAGTCGTTCCAGGTTGTTCCAAACGAGCGAACCCTCGAAGCGCCTTACATTCAGCGCAACCTAGACGCGACCAAGAAGGCCTACGGTCTCGACAAAATTGAAATGGTCGAATACAAGGCAAAGACCGACACCGACGCGAGTGCACTGCGCGCCGATGTCGACACAACCGCCAACATTCGCATCATCGACCCAGGTCTGGTTAGCAGCGCGTTCAGACAGCTACAGCAGGTGCAGCAGTATTACAGCTTCGCCAACCACCTAGACGTCGGTCGCTACCAAATCGACGGCAAGACCCAAGACACCGTTATTGCCGTGCGCGAGCTAAACCAATCTGGTCTTGGCTCGTCGCAGTCTTGGTATAACAACACGATTGTTTACACCCACGGATACGGCGTGGTTGCAGCCTATGGAAACCAAAGTGCCGTCGACGGTCAGCCGGTCTTCTTGCAGAGCGGCATTCCAAACGAAGGATTGCTCGGAAAATTCGAGCCGAGAATTTACTTCGGTGAAAACTCGCCAGCGTATTCGATTGTCGGCCCAACCGCCGATGGTCCACGCGAACTCGACTTTCCAGACAGCACCGGTGCGAGCGCGAGTTCGTACACCTTCACCGGCAACGGTGGGCCAAAGCTCGACAACTTCATGACGAAGATCGCATACGCGTTGAAGTTCCAGAGCGAACAGATTCTGCTTAGCGATGCCATCGGCGACAAGTCGCAGATTCTCTACAACCGCGACCCGCTTCAGCGCGTTCAGGCCGTTGCTCCATACCTGACCCTCGACAGCGATCCTTATCCTGCTGTTGTCAACGGTCGAGTGCTTTGGATTGTTGACGGTTACACGACCTCGGCAAACTATCCATACTCGAGCGCCGAAAACTACAGCCAGAGCATCGCTGACTCGGCGAGCGAGCGCTCACTCACTCGCGGTCAGATTAACTACATTCGCAACTCGGTGAAAGCCACCGTCGATGCTTATGACGGCAGCGTGAAGCTCTATGCCTGGGATGATGCCGACCCGATCCTCAAGACTTGGTCGAAGATTTACCCGAACACCGTCTTGCCGGTTTCGCAGATGAGTGGCGAACTGATTAGCCACGTGCGTTATCCGAGCGATTTGTTCAAGCTTCAGCGCTCGGTTCTCGGCAGCTATCACGTCAAGGATGCGGGTGTCTTCTACTCGCAGTCTGACGGTTGGATGACCCCGAACGACCCGACCGGATCGGTTTCACCCGCCAATGGCAGCACCCTGCAGCCGCCTTACTACCTCAGCATGAAGTTGCCCGGTGAGACCGATACCAAGTTCTCGCTCTACTCAACTTTCATTCCGCGAGCAACCAGCGCGCAGAGCCGAAACGTTCTGCGAGGTTATCTGGTGGCCGACAGTGAGGCCGGATCAGAAGCCGGAAAGGTTGGCGCGAACTACGGAAAGTTGACGTTGCTGAGCATTCCGAAAGACCTGAACATTCCTGGTCCGGGTCTCGTGCAGAACAACTTCTCGGCAGACAGTGAAGTTTCGAAGCTGCTGAACATTTTGCGTCAGGGTTCGACCACGGTGCTAAACGGAAACCTGCTGACCCTGCCGGTTGGTGGCGGTTTGCTTTACGTTCAGCCGGTTTACATTCAGTCGACTGGTGAAACCAGCTATCCGTTGCTCAAGAAGGTCTTGGTTGCCTTCGGTGACAAGATCGCCTTCGAAGACACATTGAGCGGTGCGCTCGATGTTCTCTTCGGTGGAGACACCGGAACCCCATTGCCAGATGACGGTGAGCAGCCGGGTGAGCCGATCACTGTGAACGCTCAGATCAAGGCTCAGTTGGCTATTGCCGAGCGTGCGATTGCAGACAAGGCCGCCGCGATGGCTGCCAATGACTGGACAGCATATGGCAAGGCTGAAGCTCGACTAAACGCCGCAATCGAACAGCTTCTCAAACTACTAGGTTGAGACTTTCTCCACCCCGTGATAACTTAGAACCACATCGCGGGGTGGAGCAGTTCGGTAGCTCGCCGGGCTCATAACCCGGAGGTCGTAGGTTCAAATCCTGCCTCCGCAACGAAACAAA
>WLIA01000057.1 GCA_009702455.1 Actinomycetota bacterium
GGCTATCACAACCACGATCACGAACTCACCAACACGGTTCGCGGCGAACCGGCATTGTTTGCACTCGCCTCAATGGTTTCTGAAGACGTTGTATTTGAGATTGACTTGTTTTGGTGCCAGGTTGCAAAAGTTGACCCGCTCGAAGTTTTAAAAAAACTCGAAGGTCGCGTAGTTGCGCTGCACGCCAAAGATGCGCCACTCGGTGGTCACGTTGACGATCAGGTTGTTCTTGGTTCGGGCTCGGTTGATTTGCTTGCTTGCATCAACTACCTTCCAGATGCACAAGTTGTCGTTGAATTCGACACCTATGCCGGGGACCTGTTCGCAGCGCTAGACAGTTCGCTGCAGTACCTAAGAGCTAACGGAGTGCAATAGTGGCGGCTATGAAAATCGGTGTCATCGGCGCTGGAGTAATCAGCGAGCAGTATCTCGAAAACCTAACCAAAGCTGCAGCAGTCACTGTTGAAATGATTGCCGACCTAGACCTTGGTCGAAGCGAGCAGCGAGCCAAGCAATATGGCATTCCACACTTCGGAACGCCCGAGCAACTTCTCGCGCGAGAAGATATCGAGCTAGTGGTTAACCTCACAATTCCAAAGGCGCACGAAGAAGTAACAGTTGCAGCTTTGAAGGCCGGCAAGCACGTCTGGAGCGAGAAGCCTCTTGCGCTCGACACAGCGGCGGCGAATCGAATTAGAAAGCAGGCGAAAGAGAGCAACCGCGACGTTGGTTGTGCTCCCGACACTTTTCTAGGCCCAGGCATTCAAACCGGATTGCGCCTAATCAAAGAGGGCAAGATCGGCAAAGTAACCGGCGCTACGACTGCATTCGAAGTATCCGGCCCAGAGAGCTGGCACCCAAACCCAGACTTTTTATATGCCAAGGGTGGTGGCCCAATCTTCGACATGGGGCCTTACTACCTAACCGCTCTGGTCTGTGCGCTCGGGCCGGTAACCCAGGTTGTCGCTCGCTCATCGCAGGCACGTGACTTTAGGGTCATCGGTTCTGGTCCAAGACAGGGCGAGAAGTTTCCGGTGGAAGTGCCAACCAACGTCTTGGCACTCATCGATTTTGCTGGCGGAGAAGCCGCTCAGAGCAGCTTCAGTTTTGACACCGCGCGACCTCGAGCGGGCATTCTCGAGATTCACGGAACCGAAGGTTCGATTGTGATTCCAGACCCGAACATGCACGAGGGGTCGCTTCAACTTTTCAGAATCGACTCGGGCAGTTGGGAGCCAGAAGAGATCGCCTGTGTTGGCGAAGTAATGGCTCGCGGTGTTGGCGTTGTCGACATGGTTCACGCAATTGCGCGGGGCAAGCGCCCGCGCGCAGACATCGAGTTAGCCGCTCACGTGGTTGAGATTATGCAGTCACTCGAAGAAGCGGCGAGATCAGGCAAGGTTGTCAAAATCGAATCGACAACAACTTCGCCAGAGCTGGTTGACGTAGATTTCAATCCATGGATTAGTGTTGGCAAGTGACCGAAGCAACGCAACCTAGGTTAGTCGCCGCACTCGTTGGCGCTGGATTCATGGGCAGAGTTCATTCGCGTGCATTGCGCGCTGCCGGAATTTCGATGTCAGGAATTCTGTCTTCGAGTTCAGAGAAGAGCAAACTCGCTGCTCAAGAACTTTCGATTGAAAAGTTCTACGACAGTTTCGATGAGCTGCTCGCAGACGAAACCGTAAACATCGTTCACATTCTCACTCCGAACATCAGTCACTTTGATTTGACTCAGCGCGCACTCGGCGCCGGCAAACACGTTGTCTGCGAGAAGCCGCTTGCCACAACTGTTGCCGATGCAGAAAAGTTGGCGAAGCAGGCAAAAGATCTTCAATTGGTTGGCGCTGTGCCATTTGTCTACCGCTACCACCCGATGGTTCGCGAAGCAAAGAGTCGCGTTGAATCAGGAAGCCTTGGCCGAGTTCTGAGCATCAAGGGCGAATACCTGCAGGATTGGCTGCTGAATGCGAATGACACAAACTGGCGAGTTGCCGAAGCCGCGGGCGGAGCTTCGAGGGCATTCGCCGACATCGGTGTTCACCTGTGCGATCTAGTCGAGTTCATTTCTGGGCAGCGAATCGTGAAGCTTGTCGCCAGCATTGACACGGCACACAAGCAGCGCGCGGGGCAGGCCGTCTCAACCGAAGACATGGCGGTGGTTTTGGCCAAGCTCGACGGCGGCGGGCTAGTGAGCCTGATGGTTTCGCAGGTCGCCGCTGGCCACAAGAACGGGCTGTCGGTCGAACTTCATGGCACTTCTGAGTCGCTTCGTTTCGACCAGGAAACCCCCGAAAGCCTATGGATTGGCCTGCAGGATGGCAGCCGAACCATCATGCGAGACCCATCGCTGCTGGCCCCCGATGCCAGAAGGCTCACGGCCCTACCGGCCGGCCATCCAGAGGGTTACTTCGACGCCTTCGTGTCTTTCATGCGCGATGTCGAGCAAGCCGTTTTGGGCAATGACCCTAAGGGCTTGCCTAACTTCGCCGATGGCGCGAGAGCCGCAGTGCTAACCGAGGCGGTCTTGCATTCAGCAGCAAGCGCTAGCTGGGTTGATGTGCCAGAAGCAACCTCTTAAGAGTTGCTAGTAGGTTGCCCTTCCTCCGCTGATGTCATAAACCGCGCCGGTCGAGAAAGAAACCTTGTCTGAGCAAAGCCAGGCAACCAACTCTGCAACTTCTTCGGCCTTGCCAATTCGGTTCATCGGAATAAGGGAAGTCAACCGAGCCAGCACTTCGTCAGAGGTGTCTTTGTTCATCGGAGTTTCGATCACTGCTGGCGCAACAGTGTTGACCAGCACGCCAGTTGTGGCAAGTTCTTTTCCGACCGACTTGGTTAGCGCAACCACAGCAGCTTTAGTTGCAGAGTAGATCGATAGGTTCGGGTTTCCATCTTTCGCAGCCATGCTCGCAAAAGTTACGATTCGCCCCCATCCGTTTTCTACCATCGCAGGCGCAAACGCCTTGATGAAAGATGCAGTGCCAAGAACGTTGATGTCGAACACCTGCTTCCACTGCTGCTCTTCGGTTTGTAGCAGCGGGATGTTTGGGCCAACGATTCCGGCAGATGTCACCAGGATGTCGATTCGCGGCAGTTGGCTCGGCAGTTTTGCAACGGCATCGAAGTCGGTGACATCCATTTGAAAGTCAGCACCGTCTGCAATGTCTACAGTGAAAACCTTGATGCCTTCTTCTCTGAGCCGAGTGACAGTAGCTGCACCGAGGCCACTTAGGCCACCGGTTACCAGCGCGGTGCGAGAACTATTTGCAGACACTTTTTATCTCCTAGCAAATTCGACGATGTAGTCACTCAGATACAGGTGCTGATCTCCAGCCATGTCTTTGAACCAGAGCTTCGAGAACTTGCCGAGATTCAGGCAGGTTCTCTTTAGCGCGAGTGACTCTTCTGAATCGTCTGGCTGAAGCGACGGGTACCAAAGTGTGTGACCTGGTCTGTCGATAATCTCAACCGGGGTTGACCACTTCTGCGAGTTGTTGCCGGCGCCGAGATCTCTGTTGGGGTTGATGCTCATGAACAGCTTGCCGCCAACCCAGAACGGGCCATCGACTCGACCAAGCATCATGACCCAGCACTGAATCTCATCGTTCCAGCTAACCGACGGACCCCAGTAGTAGAGCTCGTCTCCCTGAGATACACCGCCGCCGCCTTCGCTTCTTGGAATCTGAAGCGACTTAATCGGCTGACCGATGCCGTTCCAATCGGCGTTAAACCCCGTGCCATCCCAGCGTTTCGCCAACTTCTCGGGCTTGTCTAGGTCTGAGATTGCGATGCGGGCAACGCTAACGCACTGGCCAGAGGCTTCTTCTTCAGACGTCCAAGTGTCGGGCGAGAACGGCCCAGGGTAGGCATACTCTCCGAAGAACACATAGAGGTAGTCGCCGTTCGCAATCGCGCTCGGATCACCCACACCGCCCGGAAAGCAGTAGTTCTTGTTGATCGGAAGCCTGATCATTCGATCGTTGCGGTCTTCGAGAATGATTCCGAGGTTCTTCCAGCTGTCGCCACCGTCGAGAGACTTCATGATTCCAATGCGAGGCGCAGCCTGAATCGACGAGTCACCCTTTAGTCCCGGTGGCCAATTGTCATCGCTCATTCCCTCGCCGGTCTCTGGCTTGTAAATGAGAGTGCTCGGATAATTCTCGTTGTGATAAAGCGAGAAAAGAGTTTTGCCAGATGCATCATTCGGGTCTTGGTAGATGCTCTCGAACCAAACTGCTCCGTGCAATCCGTCTTCTTCTGGCTTTACAACCTTCGGAAGATCTGGTCGCACGAAAGCCTCTGGCGGAAGCGCAAAAGTTTCGCTAACGGTTGAGCCTTCACCAAACTTGAGTTCATTGCCGTCACCCCAGACCGGGTCTTCGCCATACTTGCCAGGAAAAATTCTGAACCTGTCGCCAACCCAGGCCGTCGACATGTTGCAATCGATGAAGCTACCGAATAGTTGTCTCTCGGTTTGGTGCAGTCGAACGACTATGTTTTCAACACCCGTTTCGATTTCTCTAAAGTCGCTCAATTGCTTTTTCCTCTCGATTACTGATTCACTGCAAACAAAACTCGACCAGACACGTGCTGTGCCGGCAACTGATACTCGGGCAATACACCTGGGCCACAGGCTGCGGTGCCAACGCCCGAGCAGGCAAAGTCAAAGACAACGTGTGCCGAATCAGTCTTTGGCAGCAGGTGGTCGTGAGTGGTCTTTGAAACAAGGATGGGTGACCACGGCCTGATGGTTAGACCAACCGCGGTGTCGAACGTCGCCACGATCGAGTCGGCGATGTTCACGCTCGAAACCGATGAACGGCGGCTCGACTCTTGCGGGCGAACCGTTCTTTCTTGTAATTCGTCGATTGTCGCTGAGAACCAGCCGAGTTTGGCACCCTGACCGGTGTCTGGGTAGGCAGGGCCTGGACCGTTGCCAAACCAGCTGACCTGATGGTCTGAAGACAAGCCAAGGTTGAACTCAACACCAACCCTTGCCCAGTGCGATGGCCAAGCCGGCCAGTGCTGGTTTGGCAAGACGTCTAGGTGCAACTCGATGCCGCCGGCAACCAGACTCCAGGTGAAAGTGCAGTCGACCGCCGCGTTGGTTGCCGCCGCACCC
>WLIA01000058.1 GCA_009702455.1 Actinomycetota bacterium
AAACTGGAACATTCTGATTGGCTTTGGCATTGCGATGATCGGTTTCGCAATGACCACTCGCTGGAAGTAATCGACTAGATTCCGTAGTTGTTGACCTGAAACAAGGTCGCTGCAACAAGACCTGCAACCAAAAGCAAGACGCTTATGATTTGGCGTTGTCTCTGCTCGGGTCTGCGAGTGGCAGCATAAATCGCAGCCACCGCGGCACCGATAGCCAAACCGCCGATGTGTGCCTGCCAAGAAATGCCTGGGCTCAAGAAACTGAAAATCAAGTTGATTGCGATTAGCCCGGTGAGTTGACCGGCTCTCTCGCCAACTGATCGAAGAAGCACAAAGTATGCGCCCATCAGACCGTAAATTGCCCCGGATGCGCCCACTACCGAACTAACCGGATTGCTAAAGAAGAGAACCGCAACCGAACCACCGAATGCTGCAACGAGGTAGAGGGCAAGAAAGCGAGCCCTGCCCAGCATCGGCTCGAGCACCTGACCAAAGATGTAAAGCGTGAACATGTTGAACAGCAAGTGCAGCCAGCTGCCGTGCAAGAACGCGGCAGTAAGCATTTGCCAAGGTGCGATTGTTGTCGCCAACGGCGTGTAAGAGAAGTAAACCTCTACCGTCTGGCCAATTGGTGAAAGCTGCAGAAACCAGACCGCAATGCTGATCGCCATGAGTGCGACCGTGAGTCGCGGTCTGTCACCGAGTTGAGTGCGAGAACGCTGGCGGCTCAGCTTTTCAGGTGTGCCGCCGGCGTCATCTGGGCAAAGAAAACCCACGGCCGATTCAACCTGGCACGCTGGGCAAATCAATTGCTCGCAGCGCTGGCAACGAACGTATGCCTCGCGGTCAGGATGTCGGTAGCAGGTCATTTTTTGATTTACGCGAAGGTGATTGATTCGATTGCGACGTCTTCGTGTGGCTTGTCGTTGTGATCGACTGCGACGCTTGCAATCTTGTCTACTACCTTGCGCGATTCTTCGTCGGCAACCTCACCAAAAACGGTGTGCTTTCCATGAAGATACTGAGTCGGTGCAACGGTTATGAAGAACTGCGAACCGTTGGTGCCCGAGCCGTCGAACTTCTTGCCGGCATTTGCCATGGCAAGCATGTATGGCTCGTTGAAGTGACGCTCTGGGTGTGGCTCGTCGTCGAAGTCGTAGCCTGGGCCGCCGCGGCCGGTGCCCGTTGGGTCTCCGCCCTGAATCATGAAGCCCGCGATGATGCGGTGAAAGATTACGCCATCGTAGAAAGGCTTGCCGGTCTTTTCTCCGCTAGCTAGGTCAACAAAGTTTTTGACGGTGACAGGCGCTTCGTTGCCAAACAAGTTGATCTTGATTGCGCCGTGGTTGGTGTGAATGGTTGCGATTTGTGTATGAGTCATTGGTCTATTCTCGCAGACTCTAGTGACAGCCGGCTTTAGATTTAGCGAAGTCCGAGGTCGTCAAGCGAGACAGCCGACAGGTAGCGGTAGCCGGCTTCCTCGATAATCTTCTGTGCACCTGTGTCGCGATCGACCACGGTTGCGACAGCCACGATGATTGCTCCTGCAGCTTCGAGCGCTTTAGCCGCGGTGAGCGGAGAACCACCGGTGGTCGAAGTGTCTTCGACAACAATCACCTTGCGGCCCTTAACGTCTGGCCCTTCAACCTGACGACCCATGCCGTGCTCTTTTGCCTGCTTGCGCACAACGAAAGCGTCAATCTTGCGACCGCGCGCTGCCGCCTGATGCATGATGGCTGTGCCAACCGGGTCTGCGCCCATCGTTAGGCCACCGGCAGCTTCGAAATCTGTGATGCCAGCCGCATCGAGCATGTCGAGCATTACCTGACCGATTAGCGGTGCAGCCTCGTGGTGCAAGGTGGCGCGACGAAGATCTACGTAGTAATCGGCTTCGAGCCCGCTAGAGAGAGTCACCCTGCCGTGAACAACAGCAAGCTCTTTGATGAGTTCTACTAGGCGTGAGTGCTGGGCTGAGGTCATGCCATAAGTTTAACTAATGCGCATCGCCACCTGGAACGTGAACTCGATTAGAACTCGAGTTGGTCGAGTCACCGACTGGCTGCAGCGGTCAAACACAGATGTCTTGGCGATGCAAGAGATTAAGTGCAAGCCTGATCAGTTTCCATACGCCCCCTTCGAAGAGCTTGGCTACAAAGTCACTCTGCACGGCCTGAACCAGTGGAATGGCGTGGCCTTTGCCAGCCGAATCGAAGCCGAAGACGTTGAGATTGGCTTCAGCGGCATGCCTGGTTTCGGCAAAGATATGGCCGAAGAAGCTCGTGCAATTGGCGCAACCTTTGATGGCGTGCGGCTCTGGAGCCTTTACGTGCCCAACGGCCGTGCAATCGACGACCCGCACTACGCATACAAGCTGGAGTGGCTCGACCGTTTGGCCGGCAACGTGGCCGAATGGGTTGAGCACGACCCAGGCCAGCCGCTCGCACTGATGGGTGACTTCAACATTGCCCCTCTAGACAGGGATGTCTGGGACATCGACTTTTTCGCAGGGCTTACCCACGTCACCCCCGCCGAGCGCCAAGCTTTTGAGGCGTTCGAGCAGATCGGCCTGCGAGATGTTGTTCGAGAGCGCATCCCTGAGGGTTACACCTACTGGGACTACCAGCAGCTGCGGTTTCCGAAGAATGAGGGCATGCGCATCGACTTCATTTTGGGCTCCGAGCCTTTTGCCGAGCGGGTCACCGAAGCGGTTATCGACCGAAATGAGCGCAAAGGCGAAGGTCCGAGCGACCACGTTCCGGTGGTCGTCGACATCAACTAGCCGACTTGGCTGCCAACCAGCGCTTTCGCTCGCTTTCGCTCATCTTCTCAATCGCGTACCGCAACATTGTTCTCGGCATTGTGGCCGCATGCTCGTGCAAGAAGGCGCGCAAAACATTTATGTCTCGCTTACCCACCTCGCGAATAACCCAACCCACTGCCTTGTGAATCAGATCGTGATCGTCGTCGACCAAGAGCTCTGCGATGTGAATCGATTCTTCGAGGCTGCCCGCCCGCATAAAAGCAAAAGTAAAAATAATCGAAGTGCGTCTCTGCCAAAGATTTTTCGACCGCGCCAGTTTTTCGAGAAAACTAATTGCGTCACTACGACCAATCAACCAAGCACCAATTCGGTGTGCAGAAACATCAACGAGGTCCCAACTGTTGACGTGCCCTTCGCGCAGCAGTTTCATGAATGTGTCAAAAATTGCCTTGCGAACTTTTTCGTCTTTCGACCTATCGAATTGATTCACCAGGATTACCAGCGCACACAACCGATGCTCGTGAAATGGTGAAGTGCCCAAAAGATAGGTCTCGCTCAACGGCAAACCCTTGAACTCTGCTGCGACACTTCTGGTTTGCGGAACCGTTAATCCCACAAATCGATCGCCTTCACCATATTCACCCGGACCGGTTTTATAGAACCACTCTTGATTTCTCGCGTGCGAGGCAGAAGCGAAAACCGCCAACGCAGATTTAACGTTGGCGGCTTTCATTGCTTAGGTTCGACAGAACTTATTCGATGTTTCCGATAACCACGAGAGTGTCGCCCGCAGCCGGCTTGAAAACGGTGGTCTTTGCAGGGTTCATGCGAACTCCGGTTGAGCCATCGTTTGAAGCGTCTGAGGCAACACGGTAACCGATTGCCGAATCTCCGTGTGCGCGAGCAATCGCTACGAGCTCAGCGAAGTCAATCTCTTTGCCGAGAGGTGCGTAGTGCTCGATTGGCTTCACGTTGATAGCTGCACCTTCTGCATCGAAAAGGTCTTCGAACACAGGTGCAAGCCCTGGGTTCTCTGAAACCTGAGCGATCAATAGCGCGGCTAGGTTGTCGCTAACAACTAGGTCGTCGGCAGCAGCAACGCGCGCGAGCTCAACCTTGCGCGAGTCGAGAATTTCGGCAACGAGCCTGGTTGGCTCAACGTTGTTGCCCTGCGCCTCGAACAGCATGTTCATCTGCAGCATGGTGAGCATGGTCTGCGCATCGGCTTCGGCCTCGCTGATTGCGTTGCGATATCCAAGGATGATGACCTCGTTATAGCGCTTTGCCGAAGCGGCAGCGATTAGTTCATCGATGTCGCCGTTCACAGACGCGTAGCTCATCTTGACGGTTCCAAACTTCAACGATGCTAGCTCGGCAGGGTCAACGAACTTGTTCTGCGCCACGATGTGCACAGAAGAGCCCTTCGGTAGGTAGGCAGCGAGCTCGCTGATAACTGAGCGACCCATTGAAGACCAGCCGATTACAAGAATGTGCTCGGCCTTGCGAACGATTGGTGCGCCTGCCTTGAATTTCTTATTCTCTAGGTCTTCACGAACACCCGTGTAGATAACTTTGTCATCGTCTGATGCGATGGCAATCATCTTGGTGGTCGCAGTGAGTTTGGTCTTCATGCTTGGGTTGATGCTGGTTACGCCCTTGTCATCAACGATTCCGATTACCGATGCTTCGTTGAAAGCGAGAAGTGCATCTCCATATGTCTTTCCTGCGAGAGCAGGAACCGTGTGAAAGTAAATCTCGTCGCCATCAAAGTCGAGCAGATCAAGAACAACAGCGGTCAAACCAGGCTGACGTGAAGCTTGTGCTGTTACTCGAGCGATGATGTCGTGCGAGCGCACAGAAATTACTCGACCGTTAGTTGCTGACTCAAGAGCTTCTGCGGTGTGCGGGTCATCAACCTCTGCGATGATGCGAGTGTTCGGGTTAGCGTTTAGCGACTTCACCGAAAGAACTGTTGAGACGATAACCGCGTCGCCACTCTCGTCTGAATCGAGAATGATGATCGACTTTGCTCCGGCAACATTCGCACGCGCAAGATCTGCTGGGTTGCTAACGTCACCCGTGCGTGTAATAACCTTTAGCTTGCCTAGGTTCTCTGCGCGAGTTGCAATTTCTGAATCCATCTTCTCGCGTGCAACTTCTGAAAAGATAACTACCTTTGGCTTGCGCTGGTTTTCACCGGCGATTGCGAGTTCTTTAAGAATTGGAAAGATGCGGTTTGACCATCCGAGAATTAGGGTGTGGTCTGATTC
>WLIA01000059.1 GCA_009702455.1 Actinomycetota bacterium
CGTCGAGACCCGAGTACTTCGGGTTAGCGAGAAAGTCGGCTGCGGTTGGGCCGGTGTAAGTTCTGTAGTTCGTGAGTCTGGCTTCGCGCTCGATCTCTGAAGCCTTGGCGTCTTCGTATGTTCCGCGAACAAACTTGACCGTGTTAACCGCTGCCACGGTGAGGTTCTGTGTGCTTTCGGCATTTGCAAGTTCTTGAGCGCTCGTGGTGGTGAATCGAGCCATCGCGGCGACATCCGGGTTGAAAGCATACGCCGGAAGCGAGAAGGTTGCGAAAAGACCAGTGCTAACAGCCATGGTGAGAACGTTTTTAACTGGGCGACGCGAGAAGAATCTAACTTTTCTTGGGGCGCGAATTACGTTGGCGGCAACGGTTGAAGAAGTTTGAGTGGTGGCAAAGTAGACGGCATCTTGCTTGGCAGCTTTTTTCGCCGCTTTTCTCTCGGCGCGCGAAAGTCGAGCCTTCTCGGCTTCGCGTATCGATCGACGACTGCGCAGTTCGAAAGTTTCTAGAACTTTCACTTCTACATCTGCGCGGTGTCTGCCGTTGCCTTGTTGGGCCACTAGATTTCTCCGATCGGATTAATAGTCGGGGCATCCACTTGCTTCAAGTTTACCCACGGATGCCAGCCTCTCAACCCAAAGGGTCACAATCTCAGGCTCTTACCATCCTTAGAAAAGCCTTTGGAAAGGCTTATAGACCCCTAAACCATCGGTTTTAGGAGGAGAGTGGCAAGGGAACGCTTAACAAAGGAATCTGGATGGCAAAGCCAAATGGCCGAATACTCGGTCTCGATGCTGCTCGCAGCGTCTTGATGCTACTTGGCATCTTGGTGCACACCGGGTCGTTTGTCTCGAGCTTCCAGCCGGCCAGCGCAAGCCCCTTAGATAATTCGGTGCTCATAATCACCATGTTGGTGCACGACTTCAGAATGCCGGCGTTCTTCGCAGTTGCCGGCCTATTCGCTGCAATGCTCATCGACCACAGGGGCCTGCGAGGTTTCTGGCAGCAGCGCGTGCGGCGACTCTTTTGGCCGTTAGTGGCTGCATCTGTGACTGTGATTCCAATCACACTGGCTAGTTTCGATGTGAGCACTCCTCAAAAACTCATGGACGCCGGTTTTGTTCACATGTGGTTTGTCTACTACCTATTGATTTTCAGCGCTGTCACGATTTTGTTTTACTGGCTCTTTCATAAGACTGCCCTGGGTCAGCGCAAACACGAATTGCTAAAGAAGTTGGCAAGACGATGGTTTGCTAACCCAATCATTCTGCTATTGGCTGCAGCCGTGACTTTTCTACTGCCAGAATATTTCAGCTTCGAGTCTGGATCTTTTGAAGAGACTTCAAGTGTGTTGCCAAACATTTACCTTTTGATCTTTTACGGAATCTTTTTCTCACTCGGGCTATTCAGCTACTCAATTTGGCAAACTATCGAAAGCAAGTTGCGCAAATTTTGGTGGATCTACCTTGCTTTAGGCCTTGCAGCCTTTTCGACATACTCGAATTTGATGTTCAGCAACACCGGTCAATCTTGGTGGAAATTCGCTTACACGCTTGCGACTTGGATGCTTGCCGCCGGTTTCTTCGCGTTCTTCGTTCGCTTTGCCAATAAGCCAAACCGATTCTTCGCATACTTCAGCGAGGCAAGCTATTGGATCTACATTGTGCATTTGCCAATTGTTTTGGCTTCGCTTGACTGGCTCGCAAAATGGCAGGTTCCGTTTTTCTGGTCGTTTGTAATTTCGACGATTTTCACGTTCGGCATTTCGACTCTCAGCTATCACTGGTTGGTCAAAGACACGATTATCGGCAAATTCTTAGCTGGAAAGCTCGGTCAAAACCTGAGCAAGAAACAACTGCGCAAAAACCTAAGCGGCGACAAAAAGGTGCGTCGCTAGGTCTCGGCTAAAGACTAGGGAATGGTTTGCACCTTCGGCACGAACCGAGTCGGTAGACGCGCATTTCTTGCCTTCGGCCTCGCTGGCTAGAATTGCCACATGGCCGACATCAAGATTCCTGCAGAGTTCATTCCAGAAGATGGACGATTCGGCTGCGGCCCATCGAAGTTGAGACCGGCTCAGATCACGGCTTTTGCCACCGAGGGCGCAAAACTCATGGGCACCTCACACCGCCAGGCTCCTGTGAAGCAACTCGTGAAGCGAGTGCAAGACGGCCTGCTCGAGCTCTTTCACAACCCTGCCGGCTACGAGATTGTCTTGGGCAATGGGGGTTCGACAGCTTTCTGGGATGCCGCCGCGTTCTCACTAGTCGAGCGCAAGGCGCAGAACCTCGTGCACGGTGAATTCGGCGCAAAGTTTGCGGCAGCACTGACTAATCCGTGGCTTGAAAAGCCAACCGTTATTCAGGGTGACCCTGGCTCGCGCCTCGAACTTCGTGCAGAGGCCGGCGTTGACTCTTACGCCTACCCGCAGAACGAGACTTCGACCGGCGTTGTCGCAGATGTTTTGCGAGTTGCCGGTGCCGACAAAGATGCGCTGATGTTCACCGATGCAACTTCGGCTGCCGGTGGCATCGACTTCGACGCAACCGAGACCGACGTCTACTATTTCGCACCGCAGAAAAACTTTGCATCTGACGGTGGATTGTGGATCTCGCTCATGTCACCCGCGGCGCTCGAGCGCGCAGAGAAAATTGCTGCAAGCGACCGTTACATTCCAGAGTTTCTAAGCGTGAAAACCGCAATCGATAACTCGCGCCTGAACCAGACGCTCAACACCCCGGCGATCGCGACTCTGTTTTTGCTTGCAGATCAAATCGACTGGATGAATGAAAGCGGCGGACTCGCCTGGGCAGACGCCAGAACTAAAGCGGCTTCGAACCACCTATACCAGTGGGCAGAGGCTTCTGAATTTGCGACTCCTTTTGTGTCAAACCCGGCACACAGATCGCAGGTTGTCGTGACAATCGACTTTGACGAGAGCGTTGATGCGGCAGCGGTTGCGAAGACGCTGCGCGCCAACGGAATTGTCGACACCGACCCATACCGCAAGTTGGGTCGCAACCAATTGCGCGTGGCTACCTTCACAGCAACCGACTTGAGCGATGTCAAGAAACTCACCGGTGCAATCGACTACGTAGTCTCACAACTCGGATAGTTTCGACTCATGCGCTTCTACGTGAAAGATTCTGAGCGAAAGCCAGATCCCGAGCCAACAAAGGTAAACGCCAAAGCTGCCATTCTGGTTGGCGTTTCGATTTGGACTGTTTCGCTGCTATTTCTTGTGTTTCAGTCGACCCAGTCGACGTCTCAAAAACCTTGGTATACGGCCACCTGTGTCGTCGGCATTCTGCTCGGCGTCTGGGCTTACATCCGTGAGAGTCGCCGCTAGATCTTCGGCCGCTTCTGCGGCTTCATCGGCTTCTGATTCGGTTGCTTCTTCAGAATCTTCATCATCTTCGTCAGCAGTGCCGTTTTCTTCGGCCTCGAGTGCCGCTTGGGCCTCGAGCTCGACCTGAAGCGCTTTGTAGTCTGCTAGTCGCTCAGACCAAGGCACCCAGTTGGGCGCAATCAAGGAGTCTTCGCCCGGCATTAGGTTGACTTCGCTGACGCTGGTGTCTTCGTCGTTCGCAAAAAGTGAAACCGACCAGGTCCAGCCAACGTAACCCTTCATCTTGGCGGCGAACAAGAATGTGTAAACGTTCTCGTCTTCTTCGATTTGGGTCAGAAAATCGCCGACACCGTTCTTTGGTGCGGCCTCGACCGCAGCCAAACGGGCACGGTCGCGAAGCTGAGATTCGTTGAGCTTAGGCATCCAGTTCGTCTGCCAATTTGCGAAGCAAAGTCGCGATCTTGGCACCCTGAGCTGGCTCTGGGTGCTTTCCGCGCTTGAGACCGCCGCCGATGCTGTCGAGCAGGCGAATCAGGTCTTCGACGATGAGCGACATTTCGTCTGCCGGCTTGCGTGAACGCTGAGCCAAGCTGATCGGTGCTTCAAGGATGCGCAGCGACATGGCTTGCGCTCCGCGCTTGCCGTCAACGATGCTGAAATCTACTCGGGTGCCAGGTCGAACAGAGGTTACGCCGGCAGGCAGCGCTGACACGTGCAAGAAAACCTCAGAACCCTCGTCAGACGCGATGAATCCGAAGCCCTTGTCTTCGTCGTAAAACTTAACTTTGCCGGTCGGCATTTGAACCTCTTTCAATAAGACCTTGCCATTTTAGCCTTCGAACCGCCCCGAGACTAGGGCGCATATGCGCGGGTAGGCTTGAAGGATGCCAAATTCAGAAAAGAACGAGAACAGGGTTGAGTCTGTTCTAGCGGTCATGGCTGCCTCAGTTGTAGCTGTCTCTCTGCTGGCGATGATTGTGGCTCTGCTAACCAGACTTTTTGGTGGTCAACCTTGGGCGATTCTCACCCAACTTCCACTTGTCGGTCTGCCATTTGCGTTCGTGCTCATAATCGCTTTGCTGATCACCAGCCTGCGCAGGCGCTCTCGCAAAAATCCTCGTGGTTAGCCGGCTGCCACAGTGAGCGATCAACTGCGAATCGCCGCGGCACTGCGAAGGTTAGACGACGCTTCGCTTGAGCGCGTGATTCAACTTCGAATGCTCAATTCTTCGCACCTTCGAGACTTCTTCGACATGGCAGATGCGCTGGCCAACGCAAAATCGCTCGCCCCCGCGCTTAGCTCGCTGACCGTGCGTCAGTTTGAGCAACTTGAAAACCTGAGCGAAAACAAGAAGTCAGATTTCGGTGACTTCATTTTCGACTTGATGTTGGCCGAACGCACCGAGCAGGGCCCAAAAATTTTCGCGAGCACTGTCGATGCCATGGCGACAATTGGTTCGCACAGAAAAATCTCCAACCTCGTCGTGGTTTCAGATAACGAGCGACGCGAATTGTCTGCCGCCGAAATTGACCGCGATGCGAGTCTGGCGATCTTCGATGTAATTCAAGCGCTGACCGAACTAATTTTTGAACTTGAGCAGAGATATATTCGCGAGGTCGGAA
>WLIA01000006.1 GCA_009702455.1 Actinomycetota bacterium
CAATCTGTGAACACTACCGACTCGGCCGTGCGCATCACGCACCTGCCAACCGGAACCGTTGTGAGTTGCCAGAACGAGAAGAGCCAGATTCAAAACAAAGCCGCGGCAATGCGCGTTCTGCAAAGTCGCCTGCTCGAGATTAAGCGGCGCGAAGAAGAAGCTAAGAAGAAGTCAATTGCCGGTGATGTGAAGGCCAGCTGGGGTGAGCAAATGCGCTCCTATGTAATGGCTCCATATCAGATGGTCAAGGATCTGCGCACCGACTACGAGGTAAACAACCCGAGCGCTGTCTTCGATGGCGATCTTGATGGCTTTATTGCAGCGGGCATTCGCTGGCGCAAGCAGAGCCAGAACTAGAAACCTCAGAAACTGGCGGCTAGCCTGACCGCCCTCGAGGGCCTTGCAATTTAGGCTTATTTCAATGATTCGCATAGAAAACGTAAGCAAAAACTACCGAGGCTCAAACCGCCCGGCGCTTGCCGATGTCTCGATTGAAATCGAGAAGGGCGACTTCGTTTTCTTGGTCGGGGCTTCTGGCTCGGGCAAATCATCGCTGCTCAGGCTCATGCTTCGCGAGGATGTGCCGAGCACCGGCTCGGTCTTCGTGCTCGGCGAAAACCTGGTGGGCATTCCAAGTCGCCGCATACCTTTCTTTCGCCGCAAGCTCGGCGTGGTCTTTCAAGACTTCAGGCTTCTGCCAAACAAGACAGTGGCGCAGAATGTCGCCTTCAGCCTTGAGGTAATCGGCAAGTCTGCCGGATTCATTCAAGAGGCGGTTCCAGATGTTTTGCGCATGGTTGGCCTAGAAGAAAAAGCCGGTCGCCTGCCTAGCGAACTCTCTGGCGGTGAGCAGCAACGCGTTGCTCTGGCTCGCGCAATTGTCAACAAGCCGGCACTGCTCTTGGCCGACGAGCCAACCGGAAACCTCGACCCAAAGACCAGCGACGAAATCATGGCGCTGCTTGATCGCATCAACCAAAACGGCACAACGGTTGTGATGGCAACACACGACCGCGGAATCGTCGATCGCCTTCAGAAGCGCGTAGTTGAACTCAGCGATGGGCGAATCGTGCGCGATCAAAAAGTGGCTGGCTACTAATGCGCGGCGGGTTCGTTTTCAGTGAGGTTCGACAGGGTTTGCGCCGCAACCTATCGATGGTCATTTCTGTAATTCTGGTTACTTTTCTGTCGCTAACTTTTGTTGGTGCGGCAACGCTTTTGCAAATGCAAATCGGTCAGATGAAGACCTACTGGTATGACAAGGCGCAGGTTGCAATCTATATGTGCAGCGAAGTTTCACCTGCAGACGTTTGCGCGCAGGGCGAGGCATCGCAAGACCTGGTCAACGCCGTTCAAGCGCAGTTGCAGTCGTCGACCTTGGCTCCGTATGTAGAGCAGTTCTACTTTGAGAATCACCAGCAGGCCTACGACAAGTTTCAAGAACAGTTCAAGGGCAACGCTGTAGCCCAGTATGTGACTCCTGAGCAACTCAACGAAACCTTCTGGGTCAAGCTCAAGAACCCTGAGCAGAGCGCAATCATCACCGAGAGTTTCACCGGGTTCGGGGGAGTCGAAGAGGTGCGCGATCAGCGCAGCTATCTCGACCAGATCTTCAGCATTCTTAACGCTGCGAGCATCGCCGCCATCGCCATCGCCTCGCTCATGCTGGCTTCGGCAGCACTGCTCATCTCAACCACGATTCGCCTCTCGGCCTTCGCCCGCCGCCGCGAGCTAGGCATCATGCGCCTTGTGGGCGCGAGCAACTTCTATATTCAGCTGCCGTTCATCCTTGAGGGTGTGCTCGCCGCGATCATCGGTAGCGTTCTCGCCGGTGGTGCCGTGCTGGCTATCGTTCAGTTCTTCGTTCAGGGCTACCTAGCCGTGAGCATGCCTTTCACCAACTTCGTCGGGATAGCCGATGGATTGTTGGTCGTGCCGATTCTCATCGGTGCCGCGATTGTTCTCGCTGCGCTAGCCAGCGGTTTAGCAATTCGCCGTTATCTGCGAATATAGGTTCTTATGCCTAGAGAACGTGGACAAAAAGTGGTTGCCAGCAACCGCAAAGCGCGCCACGACTATCACATAGAAGATGTCTACGAAGCCGGAATTGTGCTGAGTGGAACCGAAGTGAAGTCGTTGCGTGCCGGTCGCGCGTCTCTAATCGACGGATTCGCCTCGATCGAAGGCGGCCAGGCCTACCTCGAAAACGTTCACATTCCCGAGTACACGCAGGGCACTTGGAACAACCACTCGACCCGTCGTCGTCGCAAGTTGCTGCTCAACCGTGCAGAGATCAGCAAACTGGCCGGCAAAATCAAAGAGAGCGGATACACGCTTGTGCCGCTTTCGCTCTACTTCAAAGACGGCTACGCGAAGGTCGAAATCGCACTTGCTCGAGGCAAGAAAGAGTATGACAAGCGTCAGGCCCTGAAAGAGCAGCAGGATAAGCGCGAGGCCGATCGTGCCATGTCGACCAAGGGCAAAGACTGGTAATGAGCGAGCTAACTTTCAAGCGCCTAAGCGTTGATAGCCTGCACGACTTTCTCGACTACTTCGATCACGAAGCTTTCACCGACAACGAGAAGTGGGCTGGCTGCTATTGCCAGTTCTACCTGAACGACCCAGCCAAGGTCGGGTCGCAACCAACCTCAAAAGAGGGCAATCGCCAGAGCGCATGTGATCGCGTTGAATCTGGTGACATGGATGGCTACCTCGCTTACCAAGACGGCAAGGTCGTTGGCTGGACTGCCGCGGGAGCGTCGAGTTTGTTTCCTGGTTTGCCAGACGCGAGCGACAAGTTGGCGCGCATTCTGTGTTTTGTAATTCACCCAGACCACCGTGGTGAGGGAGTGGCCACGGGAATGCTTGACCACGCGATTGCCGACCTGAGCGCCCGAGGCTTCGCCGCAATCGAGGCAGCGCCTTACACCGCTCCTGAGATGCAGGCATCCAACTACCGAGGCCACCTATCCATGTATCAAAAAGTAGGCTTCGAAGTCGTGGTCGACATGGGTGAATTTGGTGTCTTAGTGCGCAAGCACCTCGACTAGCTACTTTTTAGAAGTCTTTCTCTTCTCGCTGGTTGCAATCAGGCTGACAACGGTCGTTACAACCAAAGTCAACAGAATGAAACCAAGAGATAGGTCGGTTGAAATCTCTGGGATTGCCTTGATTGGCTCGCCGTTGTTCAAGAACGGAAGTTCGTTCTTGTGCAGAGCGTGAATCACGAGCTTCACACCAATCCAGGCCAAGATGATGGCCAGACCTACGCCCAGGTACTTCAAGCGTTCCATAAGTCCGCTTAGCAAGAAGTAGAGCTGCCTCAAGCCCATTAGTGCGAATGCGTTTGCCATGAAGACGATGTATGGCTCATTGGTCAAACCGTAGACAGCCGGAATGGAATCTAGTGCGAAGAGTAGATCTGTCATGCCGATGGCAATCATTACCAGCAGCAACGGCGTAATGAAACGCTTGCCGTTCTGAACGATGGTGAGTTTTGCACCGTGATACTCGTCAACAGTCGGAAAGTGTCGCTTGATGAAAGCGGTTGCTTTTCCGCCGGGAACCTTTTCGTCATGGCTTCCTGCCTTGAGCGTGTCCCAAATCAAGAGCGCTGCCGTGTAGAGCAAGAAGAATCCAAAGATGTAGAAGACCCAGCTAAATTGCTCGATTGCTGCAGCACCCGCTGCGATAAAGATTCCGCGCAGAATCAGAGCCAGAACGATTCCAATTAGCAGAGCCTGACTTTGCAGCCTTCTAGGAACCGCAAACTTTGTGAAGATAACCAAGAAGACGAAGAGGTTGTCAACCGAAAGGGATTTCTCAGTTATGAATCCAGCCAGGTATTCGCCGCCAAACCTTGCTCCCCAGACCTCGGTAACCAAAAAGGTAAACAGAAGTGCGAGACCTATGTAAATTACGCTTTGAATTGCTGATTCCTTGAAGGTCGGCTCATGAGGCTTGCGAATCTGATAGATCAAATCACCCAAAATCACCAAAGTGATGAGCCCGATCGACAACTGCCAAACCCACGGGGCGACAAACATTACTTCTTCCAAGAAGTCCCTCTTCTCTTGAACCGCGACAGCGACATTTTGAAAAGTCTAAACGCCCTCCTTGCATGGAGGTCTGGGGCGAGCGCTTGCAGGCGGCTAATTTGCTCAAATTCTCGGCTAACTCGCAGACTACTCACAGACCGAGGCTCTGGCGAATGTCGGAGCCAGGGCTTACTCTTATAGAGCCTCGAAAGGGGTTTGATAACTAAACATGGGGATGATCGGTTTCGACATTGCATTAGTGAATGGAAGAAGCGGGTCGAGAATGTAGCGTCAACTCGTTAATGTCCGCTGCAAACTATAGGTGCCAAATCAAACCGCACCGACTTTGCCCTAGCTGCATAAGCTAGCCCAAAGTCCGTCAGCCTAAATCTGATTTCGTTTTAGAGTCTGGCGTCATTTAGAAATCTCGCTGAGTGTCTATGTCGTAGGGGCGCTCGGGACTTTAACTATGGCTGGGCCTGTCGGATATGTCGCTTCAAGCTAGCGCCGGGGCCGAGTAGAACCTTATTGAAGATACACCCGTAGAAGTGCCGTGATCATTGCATTGGACGGGGGTTCAATTCCCCCCATCTCCACCATCTGCAGCATCCCATGTGAGAAACAGCCCGCCAGCAATGGTGGGCTCTTTCTTTTTCAGCATGTCTAGACTTGGCTCATGTCGAACGAGCAGCTTCAGTGGTGGGTAACCAACTTTCACCTACCTTTTGAGGTTCTTGGCACACTTGCATTTGCTTTCTCAGGCCTGATTGAGGCCGCACGCAAAAAGCTCGACATAGTGGGCATGGCAATGGTCACGGCCGTTGCCGCATTCGGAGGCGGAACCCTGCGCGACATTTTGCTCGATCGAAGCCCGCTGTTCTGGATAGCCAACGACTGGTGGATTTGGACAATTCTTGTGATCTGCGGCCTTGCCATGATTTTCTTCAGGGCGCGTCACCTCGAGTTCACAGAGCGTGCAATGCAGTGGCCAGACGCTATCGGTCTCGGCGTATTCGCGAGCGGTGGAACAATGCTTGCTCTTCAGGCTGGAACATCGGCAATCGTTGCCGTAATCATGGGTGTAATTACTTCTATATTCGGCAGCGTGCTTCGAGACATCTTTACTAACCAGGTTCCAAGAGCTTTCACAGATCACCAGCCCTATGCCTCGGTCGCCTTCTTAGGATGTTGGGTTGTGGTTTTTGCCCACTGGCTCGCCTGGCCAGCGGCGCTTGCTGTAGCGGTCGGAGCGTTGGTGACCGTGGCGATTCGCCTAGCTGTGATGATCTTCGGTTGGCGCGTGCCATCGTGGCGGGTCTAGCCCTAGCCCTCGAAACCGCCGCGGTTAGCCGCTCTCCTGAGAGACGTTAGCAACGCGGGTGCCGCAATCAGAATCAGCGCGCAAGTCGTGATTGCGCGACCGGCATCCCAGAGCAAACCACCCGTGGCAATCTCGTAGTTCAAGAAGCGCAGCAGGTTTGCACCCAGCCCAGCGCCGGCTTCATAAGACACCGATGAGTCTGCGCCTGCTAAGAACGGCCAGTTCCACAGCGTCATTAGTGCGCCATAGACGAAACTCGCCAAGACCGCGTAAACGCAAAGTGTGAGCAACTGCGCGAACTTGCCTTTGAATCTCGGAAGAGCTCCGGCGCCGATTCCCACGAGACCAGCGGCCATCATTTGAAACGGCAGCCAAGGGCCGACGCCCGCACCGAGTAGTGCCGAAACTAAAATCGATGCGCTGCCGAGAATGAATCCGAATCCGCTTCTAAAGATGTATGCGCCGATGATGATGAGAAAGAATGCGGTTTCGATTCCGGCGGTGCCTGCACCGAGCAGGCGAATCACCGCGTTTATTGCAGTCATGACTCCGAGAATGGCGAGTTGGCGCGAACCGATTTCACCCGTTGAAAATTCGACCAACACTATTGCAATAATCAGCGGCATCAGCGCCATGAATACTGCCTGAGCCAAAAGATTCTCGTTTTGGCTATCGGTTGCAATCAGCAGTGGCCAGGCAAACATCAAAATCGAAGCAAGTGCGGCTACGGCAATTGAAACCTTCGAGAGAAGCGGTTGCTTATTCATTAGTCACCACCTGCTGCAAAGCAATCACGCCAGGCAGTTTTGTGATTTGCGCAACCTGGCTGGCAAGCGAATTGTCGGCACGGTATTCAAGAGCAGTTTCAACCGGCTGATCGGCAATAACTTTTCCAGCTTCTAGTTGAATCACGCGGTCGGCTGACTGGGCGATGAACTCAACATCGTGAGAGGCGAAAATCACTGCTTTGCCTGACGAGGCAAGGTTTCGCAAAACCTGGGCAACTTGCTTTTTGGCTGCATAGTCGAGGCCGCGAGTTGGTTCATCCAAGATAACTAGGCTCGCATTCTTGACCAGCTGCATGGCAAGAACAAGCGCGAGCTGCTGACCGCTGCTCAAATCTCTCGGATGAATCGAGGGGTCAATTCGACCGCTGAACTGCTCGAACAACTGACTCGTTGAGGCCGACTTTGCTTCTGCAACCTCGTCGGCCTCATCGAGTTCATCGCCCAGATTTGGCAAAAAGAGCAGATCGGCGGCCTGCTGCGGCACCATCGCCACAACCGAAAGTCGCTCGGTTGCCGTGAGTGTTGCGGGGTCCTGCCCGGCCACTGAAATTCTGCCATCGCCTCGGTTTCCGGTGCCCTGAAGCGCCCAGAGCAGCGAAGTCTTGCCCGAGCCGTTTTCGCCCATGACCGCAATGACCTCACCGGCCTTTGCCGAAAGAGAAACCGAATCGACGGCTCGAAGAGAGCCGTAATCAACGGTCACTCGCTCGGCGTTTAGAACCTCAGAACCGAGCGGCAGGTGAGCGATGCGCTTTGTGGTGTGCGGGGCAGAACGCGCGAACTCTTCAGCTGCATGCTCGATGCTGAGCAAAACCTTCGGCCAGGCCAGCTGGTGTGCCAGCTCGATCAGCGGCGGCACAAATTTGAATTTGGCTAGCTGAGTTTGCGGTTCACCCTGTGAAACTGTGCCGTCATTGTTCACGATGATCACAGAGTCAACCAGGCCGACCAGGCGTTCGATTCGATGTTCGGCAACAATCACGGTTATGCCCTCTGATCGACTTAGCCTCCAGACAAATTCGAGAAGTTCTTTTGCAGCCAATGGGTCTAGAGCTGAAGTCGGTTCGTCTAGCACCAGAATCTTTTGCCCAGCGCTGAGAGCTGCCGCGATTGCCACTCGTTGCTGCTGACCGCCCGAAAGCTCGAACAGTTTTCGATTGCGCAACTCGCTGAGACCGGTTGCGGCAAGTGCTGCATCAACACGTCGAATCATTTCGTCGCGACCGATGGCTAGTTGCTCGAGGGCAAAGGCCAACTCTTCGAGCACAGTGTCTGCAACGAATGCACCTTCGGGCTGCTGATTCACATAACCGATCAGGTGGGCGGTCTCGTGAGGCATTGCTCGACTGAAATCTTGACCATCAATTGTGCGAACCCCACTTGCCGTTCCACCGCTGAAGTGAGGCACCAGCCCAACGAGTGCCTTGAGCAATGTTGACTTGCCGCTGCCAGTTGCTCCGCAAACCAGAACGAATTGGCCGGCTTTTATATCAACGCTCGCTCGATTTAGTTTGGCTTCATCGCCATTCTTGTAGGTGAAGGTGAAATTCTTGAGGCTTATCAAACCGGCATCACCGCCCAGGCAAAGTGAACAATCAGAAGAACACTGCATGCTGCGATCACCGCAAAATCGATAGGCGTGCGAGCGGTTCTGGCGATGCTGGTTCGCGAATTTCTTCGAGACGTGAGTCGTACGCTAATCACCGAGGTGACGGCACCAATCGCCAAAAGTGTCATTGCGGCTGGTGCAGAGAATCCGCTCAGAAGCACGAACACTCCCATGGTTATTGCGAGCAGAGACTGCAACCCGAGCACGCGTGCTAGCAAGAGTTCGCCCTTGCTCTGAGTCGACTTGCGACCAAAACCGCGCGCATCCATGCTGGCTGCCAACAGCAGTGATCGATCAAGGGTGTCTTCGAGCACCGGAATCAACAGGCCGTTGAGCGTAGACGATTTGCGACCCTTGCCACGCAGCCCTCGCGCTCTTCTAACGCGGGCAAAGCTCTCGATTAATTGCGGTGCCAGGTTGATTGCCACCGAAACGCTCGTTGCTATTTCATAGAGTGCGCCGGGCGCAGACTTCAAAAGTTTGCGCGGATTCGCGAGGGTGTTTGCTACGGCGATGGCCAAAATGATTGCGGCCAAGCGACTTCCGTCTAGCAATGCGCCCAACATGGCTGGCGCTGAGACATTGCCGAGAAGGCCGATTGCGCCAAGACCAAAGTCGAGTTCGAAGCGTGGCAATTCAAGCAAAATGTCATCGGTCTCTTGGCTGAACGAAAAGACGATTCGAAACACAACGCGAATCACAACTACTGCGAGCGCAAGAATCAAATAGAACTTGAGCGATCTCGCCCAAGGCGCGTTCTCACGAAAGACAAGAATCAACAGCACCGAAAGCGCTGCAACCGAGAGGGTCTGCACGATGCTGGTAGCCGAGCCTGCAATCACGGCGAGCGCAAGCGAGATCACCCACCAGGTTGATGGGTGAATCTTGCTTGCAAGTTTCTGGATCATCGATTCTCGAACATCAGTTGCACACAAACGAAGACGGCTCAACGCGCGGCATACTCTGCAACACGTTTTCGCCAGGTTCAACAAAGCGCCAGGCATCGACTGCGCCGCATTGCGGTTTTCTCATCGCTGCGCCGGCTCCGCTGTATTGCCACTCTTGGCTGCCAGCATCGGCAATGAAGTATGCCCACGAACCCTGTGCGGCAGTTGGTGTTTTGGTGCAGGGCTGAACCTCGGCGGTCGGCCAGCCGTCAAGCCTGCAAACGAAACCCGTCGGATATTCGCTCGTGCCCTGAGCCGAAACAGCTGCGGCAGCAAACAGGTCCCATCCGGTTGATTCGAATTCGGTCACGCAGAGTTCTTTGACTTCTCTATTGCTGGATGTGCCGAAATCAATAACAAGAGAAACGCCGGCACCAGATTCGCACTGACCGCTGCGAACGCTCTCGGCCAGGAGGGTTGCCTTGGGCTCGCTAGGAATGGTGCTGATGAACCCGCCGATGGCCACAAAGACCACCAGCGCAATCAGCACCATTCGAAGCGAGATTCTCATGCGACTACTTGATTAGCGAAACGTAGCTCGAGCCGAGCAGTGCGAGGTATCCCTGCGCCGAAGCGAAGATGTCTGCTTTGCCACCCGAGTAGGCCGAGATCAAGCCGCCGGTTGGTGCCACTCGCGAGATCATCCATTTCTGAATCGCAGAGTTCTTCTGCCCGATTGCCGACAGACCCATTGCCGCGTATGCCGTGCCGTTCACATCGACTTCACCCCAGGCCACAAAGTGGTCGGTGACCATAGCGGTTTTGGTTAGCCAGTTAGCTGCCTTGGTGGTGACAGCGGCTTTACTTCTATTTGCAGAGGCGAACGCCATGAGTGCCATGCCGGTTGCATCGGCGCTGCTAGTCATAGTGTCGGCGGTCAAATCGGTGCCGAAGCCACCATCGGTTCTGGCCAGAGTGGCCAACTTTGTGGCAACCAAACCTGCAAGCTTGGTTTCGCCCGAGGCTGTTAGGCCAAGAATCGTCCAGCCATAGATAAAGGTGTTGCCGTTGGCATCGGCGATCTCGCCTGACTTGTTTACCGAGGCCTTTACAGAGTTGAGCACCGAGGTGCGCAGGCTCGACTTTGGCAGAGCAAATGCTTTGCTGGCAACCAAGAACATTCCGCCTCGGCCAGTCTGAAACTTCTGGTCAACAAATAGGCTGCCAACTTTGGTGCTGATGCCAGCGTTTGCCGCTGAGCGCAGGTTGAAGTCGACCGCCGGCTTGAAGCTTTTGGCTGTTTGCCCGGCTGCCCTTAGCTGAAGCAAAGACTCGATTGTGAAACCGAAGTCTGGCCGGCCGGGGGTGAAGCCCTCTACATACTTTTTGTCTACAAACTTGCTCGCGATAAAGCGAACTGTGTTTGCCTGTTTCACATCTGCCGAAGCCGGCAAAATGCTGGTCGACAGGGCGACCGCTGTGATGGTGATTAGTGTTGCGATTGTGCGCAACCCAGTTTTAGTTTCAAACATTTGAAACCTTTCGCGTTAGCGAGAACTGAGCGCGAAGGCGAACGCCCGAATAGGGCTGTTCGACTCCACCCGTATTCCTCGACGGTTTTTTGGAGTCTTCGTTTTTGCTCAGGCATTCCGACTTATCTATAACGACTTACGTCGATCAAGACTTACGGCTGCGGGTCAGCACCGGATTCACACCGGTTTCCCCTGAGGTCAAACTAGAACTACAGCGTTTGCTGTTCGCCCAATCTAGCAGAGAGCGGGTGCGACTTTAGAAGATGCCGCCAAGACTCGCCAATTGTTTCGCCAAAAGCGCGTAGCCCACGAAGCTCACGGCATCCAAGAAGAAGTGGGCGAGAATGAGGGGTATTACCCGACCCCACTTGCGGTAAGCCCAGCCAAAGATCAGACCCATAACAAAGTTGCCGACAATGCCAGCAAAGCCCTGGTATGAGTGGTACAGAGCACGAATCGTTGAGCTGATGAGTTGCTGGTGCACGAACTTCAGACCCAATTGGTCGAACCTCTTATATAGGTAAGCCACCATGATCACTTCTTCTTGGATGGCGGCTCGCACTGCCGAGAGCAACAGCATCGGCAGCGTCCACCAGTAGCCCGACAAATCGGCCGGCACAACCTGAGCCGCGAGCCCAAGGGCTCGCGCGCTGGCGTAAAGCGCAAGACCGGGTATGCCAATCACGGCCGCAAGCGCTAGTCCGCGAAGCAGATCTCTGCTGCGAGAAATTGGCCAGATGCCGATTTCGTCGAAGGCTTTTTCACTGTCGCGGCGCAGCAGATAGAGAACCAAAATTGCTGGAGCAACCGCAAAGAGAATTCCAATTAGCTGGTAACTGAAGTCGAAGAACTCGGCTCGCGCTTTCGATGGGTTTAGGTCTGTTCGGGTGCCACCGATGCCCATCGGCGAAAGTAGAGTTTCGGCAAACCTGAGTAGCGAATAAACGGCAGAGGTGCCGAGGCTCAGCAGCAGAACTAAACCGATTTCGAATCGAATAAAGTTTTTTGACATCAGGCCATCGCCCGAGTCAGCAGTGCAAGGGCTAGCACTACGATTAGCGTGCCTCCGATGAGCCCAAAGACTATGCGAACTTTTCTCTGGGCAAACTTTCGCAAAGTGTTTCCGGCAAAGGCGAGAACCTGTTGCCAGATTGCCGAACCAACAAAGACACCAATCGCAAAAGTGAATGCGTTAATCAAGATGTTCGAACTCGCATACTGAGCAACGCTCGGTGCGATTCCCAAGAAAAATAGTGCAGTTGGCGGATTCACTGCGGTTGCCAATATGAAAAGGCCGAAGGTCTTCGTTGCAGTCTTTCCAGACTTGCCTTCAGAAATTTCTGTGGCCTTCGAGCGAATCAGGTCAATGTTTTGAACAAGCATGATCACACCTAGAGCAAGAAGAATCAGCGCACCGAGTTGACTCAGCAACTGACCCCAGTCTGCAAAAAAGGATGCAATCACACTTCCAAGCAGAAAGACTGTAAGCGCATACAGAAAATCAACCGTTGCCATCGCGCTTGCACCTGCGACGCCGTGGCGCCATCCTTTTTCAAGGGTCGTGTTGATTAACATGATGGCCATCGGGCCAACCGGAATCGCAAGAGCGAGTCCGGCAAAGAAGCCAATTGCAAAAAGTTCTGCCACTAGAGTCGACCTCGGTTTCGGGCCACCCAAAAGTAAACCGCTCTCGCAATCACCGAGATTGGCCATATCGACATGAGCATGCCGAGCGCACTCCAAAGCACGTTTGGTTGAAGTTTCAAAATGAAAGCGGCCGCATCTGCTGCAGCCAAGGGCTTGTCTAATCCGATAATCCAGATCGATTCTTCAAGCTGCGCTTGGGATAACCCGGCCTGCCGAGCTTCGGTCGAAGATGAGGGGATAGCCCTTGGAAATGCCGTTAGGTTGCGCTGCCCCCAGTCCAGCGAGCGCCTGCAAAAGCCACAATCACCGTCAAAGATAAGTGTCGGGGCAGAAGCTGGCATGGTTTCAGGCTACCAGCCGGCGAGAATCGGGGCTTTGTAACAGAAATGTAAAGCAGGGTAATTCTTAGACTTTTCCTGTTGTTCACCTAGAGTTTTCGCCTAGTCTTTACTTACCCAAGGCTTTGCTGCCACGCACTCCTTGTTACGGGTTCTAGAGCCCTGGGTAAACGGCAGCAAATCCGAAACAACAAGGAGAAACACAATATGAAAACAAATCGCTTTTTGCGTACTGTTGGCATCGTTGCGACTTCTGCTCTAACCGTTGCAGGTCTTTCGACCGTCGCAATGGCTCCTGCAGGGGCTGCTACAAAATCAACAGTCATCCTTCACTCGGCTGGTGAGATCACATCTCTTAACAGCGGAACCAGCGACGGAAACACTGTCTACAACGGAACAGTGGGTTCACTAACTGGAATGGGCTTCATCTATTACGACAACGGTCCAAAGCTAGTTCGTAACACCACATTCGGAACCATGGCTGTGACAAAGAACACACCAACTGACTTCCGAATCTCATACACCGTTAAGCCAGGTCGCGTTTGGTCTGACGGCACTCCAATCACCGGTGTTGACCTTCTCTTGAGCCACGTAGTTGCCTCAAACGACTATTCAACGACAGCCGGATTGGGTGACCCATCAGACGGTGACAAGAAACCAGCCTTTGACAGCGTTAGTTACGGTGGCGCTTACGGTGAAAACGTAGTTGGTCTACCAGCCCTAAGCAACAACAACATGACTGTTACCGTTCGCTTCGGCAAGCCTCTACCAGACTGGGAGCTTTTGGCTCCTGGCCCAAGCCCAGTGCACGCACTTTCGTTGCTTGCAGATGGCAAGAAGGGTCTTCAGTCAGCTTCAGTGAACAACGCTGCGAAGGCAAAGTTCTTGTCTGCGTTCACTTCGAAGAACACTGCTGCTCTAAAGAAGATGGGTGATGTCTGGACCAACGCGTACAACATTCGCACCATCGACTCGAGCACCAACAAGCTATTGCTAATCAGCAACGGTGGATTCATCGTGCAGTCTGCAGTTGCAGACAGCAGCATGATCTTGGTTCGCAACGCTCGCTACAACTCGGGCCCAGCAATGAAGACCACTAACCCAATCAAGACAGTTCAGATCAAGACCATCAGCAACGACACCGCTGCAGTTGCAGCGCTTCGTAACGGTGACATCGACATCTACCAGAACTCAAACCCTACGACTGCGGCCAAGGCACTTCTTGACGGCATTCGTTCGGTAACTGTTGAGTCAAAGCCGTCTGGAGTTTACTCGCACATGGGTATCAGAACTGGTACTGCATTTGGTGAGACCGCGCCTTACAACGGTCCTTTTGCGGGTTCAAGCCAGAAGGCAATTGACTTGAGAACTGCTATGTTGTTGGCGATTCCTCGTGAGCAGATCCTTGCGACTTTCATCAAGCCACTAAAGGCTGATGCACAGACCATGGACACCCACTTTGGATTCACCGGTAGCCCGACTCACACCTTCGTGACGAAGAGCTCAGGTGTTTCGCTTTACACAACTGGAACCCAGGAAGAGCGCACTGCAAAGGCTCTTGCCCTCGTGAAGAAGTACTACCCAACAGCATCGGCAACCAACTCGGTAGTCGACGTAAAGATGTGGTTCGCCAACACTTCAGGCTTGCGTGTAAGCACCTCACAGCTAGTCAAGGCAGAAGCAAAGAAAGCCGGATTCAACATTGACAACACCGGTGTTTCGGACTTCCCAGCCAAGATGAAGAGTTCTGATTATGACCTAACGCTATTCGCATTTGGTCTAACCAGCATTAGTCAGGCAACTGCCACCGCGATCTACAAGACCGACGGTGGAAACAACAGCTGGGGTTGGGGAACACCTGAACTGGACAAGATCATGAGCAACCTCCAGAGCAACTACCTAACCGCTGCACAGGTTAACGCAGAGCGCCTAAAGGCAGACAAGATCATCATGGCTAACGCCTATGGTCTACCTCTGTACCAGAACGTTTCTGTAACTGCTTGGTCAAAGGCGCTAAAGGGCGTAAAGCCTGCACCGCTAAGCCCACAGCTAGTTTGGAACTTCTGGGAGTGGAGCTACTAAGGCCTAAAAACCCTTAGAAATCCGAAGGGGGCATCCGAGAAATCGGGTGCCCCCTTTTTCTCATATATGGGTGTCGAGAAGTTGAACTTCATCTAAACTTTTCTAGGTTCACGAAAATGAACATGAGTTCTAGTGCGGCGCTGCTGCCGCGGCAAGGTTGACATTTTGTTTGCTTACTTAACCAGACGATTCAGCATGATGCTTCTCATCATTTTCGGCGCGAGCTACATCGCCTACAACCTTCAGGCCATTTCTTCTGATCCTCTTGCGGGTCTCGCCGAGAGCACTGAAGAAAACGCAGAGTACCTAAGAACAAGTCTGATTCGAAGTCTGAATCTAGATGTTCCACCACCGATTCGATACTTCATCTGGTTCAGGGGAGTTCTGGCTGGTCTTTGGGGACAGTTTGATCTTGGCCAAACTCGAACTGGTATCTCTGTTATCGAGGCAATCGAATTAGCAATTCCAGTGACAATCAGATTGGTAATCGCAGCAACAATTCTTGCAATCGTGCTCGGAATCACTATCGGTATGGTCACTGCGATTCGTCAGTACAGCCGTTTTGACTACGTGATGACTTTTATCTCGTTCTTGCTTTTCTCACTCCCTATTTTCTGGGTTGCAGTTTTGCTCAAGGAATACATGGCTATTGGCTTCAACGACTTCTTGGCAAAACCCGAGATACCTCTCGGATTCCTGATTCCATTCAGTTTGGTTGCTGGGTTGATCATGGCCGGAATCATGGCCGGAAACCGCAGGCGCTTTTGGATGGTGTTCATCGGAGTTTCGGCTGGGTTCGGAGCCTTACTGCAGTATCTGAGCTTGACCTCTTGGTTCATCAGCCCTGGAATTGGAATCATCGGCGTTGGAGTATTTGCCTTCGCATTCGCGGCACTGGTGACTCACATTTCGACAGGTCTAGACAACCGACCTTCACTGATAACAGCTTTGGCTTCGGCGACCATCGTCACGGCAAGCTACTTTCCGCTGCAGGGCATTCTCACTGAAGAAGCCAACTTCTTGACTGTGCTTGCGGTGTTCGCACTAACCATCGGCCTGTCTGCGATGGTCGGCTTCTTTGTGGCCAATGTAGACCGTCGAGTCAATATTCGAACAGGTATCATCACGGCTCTGTTGGCAACCCTGCCGATTATTCTTGACCGTTTCATGCGCGAGTTCAGTAACTACATGAGCTCAGACGCTGTTTCTGGGCGCCCGGTGCCAACACTGGGTCAAGGCAACGAACTACTCACGCCAGAACAGCAATCAAACTTCTGGATCAGCGGTCTAGACGACATAATGCACCTCATTCTTCCGACGGTTGCCCTAACCCTGATTTCATTCGCGGGTTATGTCAGATTCTCACGAGGCAGCCTGCTTGAAGTTATGAACATGGATTACATTCGCACGGCTCGAGCCAAGGGTTTGAACGAGCGCACCGTGATTGTTCGTCACGGAATGAGAAATGCGATGCTTCCGCTAACCACCATCCTGGTAAACGATTTCGCCGGTCTTATTGGTGGTGCGATTATCACCGAGAGCGTGTTTGCTTGGAAGGGCATGGGCTCGCTCTTCAACCAGGCGATTAACTCCTACGACCAGAACTTGTTCATGGGAGTGTTCATCATCGGAGCCACACTTACGGTGACCGCAAACCTAGCAGCCGACCTACTGTTCGGTGTTGTCGACCCACGTATTCGAATCAGAAAGTAAAAGCATGTCAGCTGAACTAGAAAACAAGGAAAACACCCTTGATAAGAACGAAAACGAAATCGCACTTCGCGAGACCGAGGGTCTAAGCCAGGGGCAGATCATCTTTAGGCGCTTTGTGCGCCACAAGGCGGCGATGACCTCGCTCATTGTGCTCGTTTTCATCATTCTGTTCTCGTATACCGGCTCTGGCATTCACCTGGGCGACAGCAACAACAAGATCACGGTTCAGGGCTGGTGGCCTTACCAGATCGACCAGATTGACCCAGAGGGTGCTGTTGAGAGCATGTGTGCCAACGGTATTCCGGGCTGCCCAACTCTAGACCTGATTCCTGAGTTCATCGATGGCACTGGCATGCAGGTTGGGGCTCACCCGCTGGGCATGGACACCGTCGGAACCGACTACTTCGCTCTTGTTCTTCGAGGAGCTGAGCAGTCGATCATGGTTATGCTCATCGTTGGCTCGTTGGGTGTTGCTATCGGCACCGTAGTCGGGGCCATCGCCGGCTTCTTCGGTGGCATCGTGGATGCCGTATTAATGCGCCTCACAGACATGTTCTTGGTGATGCCCACTCTCATCATTGGGGCGGTGATTGGCTTCAGGTTCGGAAACCTGGGAGTTGTGCCGCTGGCGGTGATGTTGGGATTGTTCGCCTGGATGGGCCTCGCCCGATTCGTGCGAACCGAATTCTTGTCTCTGCGTGAGCGCGAGTTTGTTGACGCAGCCCGCGTCGCCGGAGCTTCGAACAGGCGAATCATCTTCAAACACATTTTGCCAAACGCTGTCGGTGTCATCATCGTTTCTGGAACCCTGTTGATGTCGGGTGCAATTCTGACCGAATCGGCACTTAGCTTCTTGGGTTTTGGAGTTAGAGCCCCAGACGTTTCGCTTGGTCTATTGATCAGCCGCTACCAAGATGTGTTCACCGTTGCACCTTGGTTGTTCTGGTGGCCAGGTGTCTTCATCATCGCAATCGCACTTTGTGTCAACTTCATTGGCGATGGTTTGCGCGACGCGTTTGACCCTCGTCAGAAGCGCCGCATCAGCTTGAAAGAGCGCATGCAGGCGCGCGAGCTGAAGTCAACTGCAGCAGCGAAGGCAAAGGCCTAATGCAAACCTTTGAGACGTTCACGGATGAGCGCAGCGGCAACGCCGCTGTCGCTGCCGAGACTCGCGCTCACCGAGGTGAATTCGTTCGTGACGATTTCGCTGCTCTTGATGTTGTTGAACTTGTAGATTCGAGTGCTCTCGCTAATCCAGCGCTGCTTGCCGTTGGCAGGAGCAACCCAGACTCTGGTTTGTTTGCCACTGTGGTTTATGCGCAGCGACCACTTGGTGTCGAGATCGCCGATGTCTTTGTAGGCGATGGTCACTTTGCTGAGCGGGTTTACGACGACGAGGTGGTCTTCATTGAACACCAGCTTTGGTCTAACCCAAATCAGATAAGCCGCAACGACAACGAAGGCACCAATAGCGAATTCGATCCAATTGATGGAATTTTCGACCGGATAGAAAATAACTTGGGCCAGGAAGAGGCTAACGAGCAAAATGGCGACGGTTGCCCAGGCGAAGTTGCCCTTGGGTCTGAAGACATTCTCTTTATTCATGCATCAATCATCGCAGGCAATTCTGCGGTTCAAGAAGGAAAGTAAAAGATGACTGAACCAGTACTTAAGGTCGCTGACTACAACGTTGACTTTTGGGTCGACGGAGTGTGGTACCCGGCCGCGATTGACATGAACTATGAGGTCTACCCGGGCAAGACCCTGGCTATCGTTGGCGAGTCGGGCTCTGGAAAGTCGTCTTCCTCGATGGGTCTGATGGGCCTTTTGGCTTCTAACGCTCGAGTCACCGGCACCGTAGAGGTTAAGGGCGTCAACATGCTTGAAGCCAGTTCAACCACCGTGCGTCGCTTTCGCGGCAAAGAGGTTGCCTACATCTTTCAGGAGCCGATGACCGCTCTGAACCCGGTTTACACAATCGGCTTTCAGATCGTCGAAACCCTGCGCCTTCACCTCGGCATGGGACCGGTAACCGCAAAGAAGCGCTCGATCGAACTTCTCGAGATGGTTGACCTGCCAGATCCGGCCAAGACTTTCGACAAGTATCCTCACCAGCTTTCAGGTGGCCAGAAGCAGCGCGCAATGATCGCCATCGCGCTTGCTTGTGACCCTGCACTTCTAATTGCAGATGAGCCAACCACAGCGCTAGACGTAACAGTTCAAGCAGAAATTCTCGACCTGATGCGTGACTTGCGTCACAAGCTCAACTCGGGAATTCTTTTGATCACCCACGACATGGGTGTCGTCGCAGACATGGCAGACGAGATTCTCGTTATGAAAGACGGTTACACGGTTGAGCACAACACCGCCGACCACATCTTCAACCGACCTTCTCACCCATACACTCAGCAGCTTTTGGCAGCCGTGCCAAAGCTAGGTTCGGTGGCTGTTCGTGAACTCAAGTTCGAGGGCAGTGTCAAGCCAGAGCCAGTGCTCAAGTTGCAGAACGTTGACATTGAGTACCCGAAGCGCGGGCGCATCCCAGCGTTCAAGGCCGTTCAAGACTTTAGCCTTGAGATCTATCCTGGTGAGATTGTCGGTCTCGTGGGTGAGTCGGGTTCTGGAAAGACAACAATTGGCCGCGCTTCTATCGGCTTGCTGCCGATCAAGTCTGGTGTCATCAGCGTTGCCGGATTCGACATCAGCAACGGAAACACCAAGCAGCTAAGCCAGATTCGCCGTCACACCGGAATCGTTTTTCAAGACCCTGCTTCGTCGCTTAACCCGCGTCTTCCAATCGGCGAGAGCATCGGTGAGCCGATTTTGCTATCGGGACTGGCCAAGGGTGACGACTTAAACCACAAAGTTGAGGAGCTTCTCGACTCGGTTGAGTTGCCGCGTAGCTATAGAAACCGCTATCCGCACGAACTTTCTGGTGGTCAGCGTCAGCGTGTGGGCATTGCGCGTGCACTTGCACTGACTCCGAGCCTTCTTATAGCAGACGAGCCAACCTCTGCTCTCGACGTTTCTGTTCAGGCTCGTTTTCTAGACCTGTTGCAGGGTCTTCAGGAAGAACTGAAGTTTGCCTGTCTGTTCATCACTCACGACCTAGGTGTGGTTGACATTCTGTCGCACCGAATTGCGGTTATGCAGAACGGTCGACTAGTCGAAGAAGGTCTTCGCGATCAGGTTCTGAAGAGCCCGAAGGATCCTTACACTCAGCGTCTGATTGCTGCGGTTCCGGTTCCAGACCCAGCCGAGCAGAAGAAGCGTCGCGAGGCACGCCAGGCCATCAAGTAGTTCACAGGCTTTGCGGGTGTTTAGAGGGTAACCTTTAGGCACCCGTTTAGTTTTTCGGAGCAATGTTGAAACGTTTTCTTGTATTCGTGCTCGCTGCACTTATGTTGACTCCGACGCTCGTTGCCTGCGCGCCATCTGCACTTCAGTCAGGCTCGGTTCTGAACATCGGCCTAACCGATGACTTCAACTCGCTAAACGCAGACAACGTCACTGGCGAAGCAGCGCTCGCCGTAAACGAAGAGATTTCAAAGATCACGAACGCCAACTTCTTCTTCACCGATGCCAATGGCGCTCTCGTGCCAAACGAGAACTTTGGATCGGTAGAGGTAGTCAGCGAGAGTCCGTTTCGGGTGCGCTACTCGCTAACCGGCAAAGCCAAGTGGAGCGATGGTGTTGCAGTTTCGGCTCGCGACCTGATGCTTTCGTGGCTGGCCGCGAGAAACCCGGCCGATGCCGGCTTCAACACTGTCAGGGCCGGATCAGGGCTTCGTTTCACAACCTCTGTGCCGGTGGTTGCGGCTGACGGCAAGGCAATCGAGATTACCTACGATCGCGCTGTGGCCGACTGGCAGACAGCAATTACAGTCACGGCCGCAGCCCACCTGGTCGCCCAGCAGGCATTCGATGCAGATGACGTCGAGTCTGCATGGGCTCGCTTCGACGAGGCCATTAGCAGCGCGAATGTTGCCGACCAGAGTCTGCTCAGCGCACAGTATGCCCAGCTCTACCTCGCGCGCTCATCGCTATTCGAAGCTGCAAAAGTCGGCGCTGGGCCGTATTTGGTGACTGAATTTCAACCCGGCCAGTTGCTCACTCTAAAAGTGAATCCAGAATTCGCTTGGGGGCCAGCACCGAAAATCGAAACTTTGAACATTAGGTTCTTCGCAGACTCGACAGCGATGTTGTCTGCGCTTCAAGATGGCCAGGTTGACATCGCAGCTCCTCAAGAATCGGGAATCGCCAGCAATGCAGATCTGATCAGCTTGGCCAGAGTTGCAGGTGCAAGATATGAGTTTGCGGCAAGCACGGCAATCGAAGCGGTTTTGTTGAACTTTGCCGAGGGCAGCGTTTTCAGCGATGCAACTTCGCCAGATGCCGCGAATCTGAGAGACGCTCTTCTCAAGCTAATTCCTCGAGCAAAAATCTTGACGGCTCTCAGCGCAGACAACCCGGTGATTGAAGCTAGGTCGTGGATCTACGCGAATTCATCGAACTACTACGCACCTTTCATCCAGTCGAATGGCTCGCACGATTATTTGGTGCAAGATGCCGAGCGAGCGCAAGAGCTTGTCGAACAGAGTGACGCGCGAACGCCAGTTGATGTTCGTGTGCTTTTTGATGCGAATAACCCAAGAGCGAAAAAAGAATGGCAGCTGTTGGGCGAATACGCCAATGCGGCAGGGTTTAACCTGATCGATGTCTCGAGCAAAGACCCGAGAACAGTCTTTACAACCGGAGGATTTGACGCATTCATAACCACGGTCAAGTTAGCAGCGGAGCTAAACGGGGATCCCTACTGGTTCACCGGAAACTCGGTTGGCAAATTCTCGAGCACCAAAATTGACATGCTGCTAGCCAAATATGCTGCCGAGACTAAACCGCTCGACCAAATCTCGGTCTTGAAAGATATCGACGCCGAACTCTACGCCGCCAAGTTTGGATTGCCGCTCTATCAGGTGCCTTCGCTGCTGGTTTACGGCGAGAGGCTGGCATCCGTGGTAAAAGCGCCATACGGCGCAAGCGCGACCTATGGCTATTGGAACTGGTCAATCACTAAGAACTAAAGGCATCATCGCAAATTGGGTGCCCAACGGTTAGACTTAGGGCATCGAGGGCGATCGCCCAAAATCACAAATCTGGCACTTTTTCGCTGTGCCAAGACTTGTCTGAATACAAGGACTTAATCATGGCTCTGGCCTCAAGAGATGACCTGCGCAACGTAGCAATCGTTGCCCACGTAGACCACGGAAAGACCACCCTGGTCGACGCAATGCTTCGCCAGACGGGCTCGTTCAGCGACCACTCCAACATGGGCGAGCGCATAATGGACTCGGGTGACCTCGAGCGCGAAAAGGGCATCACGATTCTCGCCAAGAACACCGCAATCGCCTACAAGGGCAAGAACTCGGGTGGCAAAGAAATCACCATCAACGTGATCGACACCCCCGGCCACGCCGACTTCGGTGGCGAGGTTGAGCGCGGTCTCTCGATGGTTGACGGCGTTGTGCTTTTGGTTGACGCTTCAGAAGGCCCGCTGCCGCAGACCCGCTTTGTTTTGCGCAAGGCTCTTGAGTCAAACCTGCCGGTCATCTTGCTGGTAAACAAGACAGACCGCCCCGATGCCCGCATCGACGAGGTTGTCGAAGAGACCCACGACTTGCTTCTCGGCCTCGCGAGTGACATTCACGAGGATGTTCCTGAGCTAGATGTCGACGCAATTCTCGACCTGCCAGTTATCTATGCATCTGGCCGCGCTGGTCGCGCATCGATGAACAAGCCTGCCGACGGAACCATGCCTGACAATGACGACCTCGAGCCGCTTTTTGAAGCGATCATGAAGTACATTCCGGCGCCGAAGTATGACGACGAACACCCACTGCAGGCACACGTCACAAACTTGGATGCGTCGCCGTTCTTGGGTCGCTTAGCTTTGCTTCGCATTTTCAACGGCACCCTTCGCAAGGGTCAGCAGGTTGCCTGGGTTCGCCAAGATGGAACCACACAAAACGTAAAGATTACAGAGTTGCTAAAGACCAAAGCGCTAGAGCGTTTTCCGACTGACGAGGCAAACCCTGGCGACATCGTTGCCGTTGCCGGAATCGAAGAGATCACAATCGGCGAGACCCTCGCCGACCCAAACGACATTCGTCCGCTGCCACTAATCAAAATCGATGACCCAGCAATTTCGATGACGGTTGGAATCAACACCTCACCGATGGCTGGGCGCGTAAAGGGCGCAAAGGTCACCGCACGTTTGGTGAAGGATCGTCTAGACAAAGAACTCGTCGGAAACGTTTCGCTAAAGGTGCTGCCTACCGAGCGACCAGACGCCTGGGAAGTTCAGGGCCGCGGAGAGCTGGCTCTTGCCATTCTCGTTGAGCAGATGCGTCGCGAAGGTTACGAGCTAACCGTTGGTAAGCCTCAGGTTGTAACCAAAAAGGTTGACGGCAAATTGCACGAACCTGTCGAAGACCTAACCATCGACGTTCCAGAAGAGTTCTTGGGTGCTATCACGCAGCTCATGGCCTCGCGCAAGGGCCGCATGACCAACATGGTGAACCACAGCACCGGCTGGGTTCGCATGGAGTTTAGAGTTCCAAGCCGCGGCTTGATCGGATTCAGAACCGAGTTCTTGACCACAACAAAGGGCACCGGCATCGCCAACGCACTTTCTGCAGGATACGAAGCTTGGGCCGGCGAGATCGTCACCCGTCAAAACGGGTCGATGGTTGCCGACCGCGCGGGTGTCGCCACTCCGTTCGCCATGATTGCACTTCAAGAGCGCGGTTCGTTCTTCGTTGAGCCAACCTCTGAGGTTTATGCGGGCATGGTAGTCGGCGAGAACTCTCGCGCTGACGACATGGAAGTTAACATCACGAAAGAGAAGAAGCTCACAAACATGCGAGCTGCTTCGAGCGATGAATTCCAAGCGCTTACGCCACCCAAGAAGCTTTCGCTTGAGGAGTGCCTCGAGTTTGCCCGCGAAGACGAGTGTGTTGAGGTAACCCCAGAAGCAACCCGCATTCGCAAGCTTGAACTTGACCCGAACCTTCGCGCTCGTGCGGCTTCGGCTCGCAAGCGCGCAAGCGAATAGCAGGCTCTGAGGGGCTAAACATCGGCCTTCTGGGCTCGAGTTAGCCAAACAGCGGCCTTGACGCTTAAAGTAGTCATGTGCCTAAGCCAACCTTTAATGCCAAGCGTCTGCTTGTAGTTCACGCTCATCCAGACGACGAGAGCATCTTCACCGGCCACATAATCGCCGAACGACTTGCCGCAGGCGCAGAGGTTTATGTGCTCACGCTAACTCGCGGCGAACGCGGCAAGGTGAAGCTAGAAGAGCTAAAGGGCCTTGAGGGTCAATTGCGTGCCATGGGAGCTTTTCGCTCGGGCGAACTCAAGGTAGCTCTTTCTGAATTGCAGAAGGCCGGCACAAAACTTCAGCACTCGTTCGCCGGCACTCGCGCTTTCTTAGATAGCGGCATGCGAATCAACAGCATGGGCCGACCAACCAAGAAGAACCGCACTGATGAGATGGCTTTGGCCTCGGCTTCGACTTCTGTTATTGCCGAAGACATCGAACGCGTTATGAACGAGTTCAAGCCAGACGCGATTCTCACCTACAACTCGAAGGGTGGCTATGGCCACCCAGATCACAAGATGGCTCACCACGCAAGCGCGATGGCGATTCGCCACTATCGTCGCCAGAAAAGAAGGGCACCTCAGTTTTGGGTTCTCGCAGAACCGAACGAGCGCTTCGATGTTGCGATTGGTGACGCCAAGACTGCCAAGTTTAAGCGCGCCGCACTAGAGGCTCACTCGAGCCAGGTCTCAATCTTTCCCGAGACCTTTTCGATCGGCGCAACCGAGACTCGCTACGACGCACCTGAGCGAATTCGCAAGGCAACTCCGAGCCCGCTGGTTCATCTCTTGCCGCTGCTTACTTTCTTCTGGGCGATTCCGCTCGGGGTTTTGCTCGGTCTCTCGGGCACCCTGCTGCACTCGATCAAGACCACCGACACATCAGAGTTTCCGATTGGGCTTAGCGTTGCCCTAACCATGGTGGCGAGCCTCGCTCTCGCACTGCGCATATTGCGCAACAGTCGCGGAGCTCTCTACCTGATGACGGCCAGTTTCTTGACCACCGTCTACATGCTCAGCCAAAGACAGCCGGGCGGCGAAATTTTGATCGTGGCAAATCAGGTGGGCGACACCTGGGTTTACGGTTCGATGGCCATCTGCGCACTGATCATGCTGTTTCCGAAACTCAACCCGAGTTCTTGGCGTCGAAGCGCGTCGGGCCACCGTTAAACTAGCCAAGCAGGCCAGAGTGGCCGTTTCGCCCTAAAGGAGCACAAGTGACTTACGTAATCGCTCTTCCATGTGTAGACGTGAAAGACAAGGCCTGCATCGATGAGTGCCCTGTTGACTGCATCTACGAGGGCGACCGCATGCTCTACATTCACCCGGATGAGTGCGTTGACTGTGGAGCTTGTGAGCCGGTTTGCCCGGTTGAGGCCATTTATTACGAGGATGACCTGCCTTCGCAGTGGGCCGACTACTACAAGGCCAATGTCGAATTCTTCAACACGGTAGGTTCTCCGGGCGGTGCAGCCAAGGTCGGCAAGATCGACGGCGACCACGAGGTTGTCTCTGTGCTGCCTCCTCAGGGCGAATAGGGCCGCGTTGTTCGATCGCCTGCCCGAGTATCCGTGGGAGCAGTTAAAGCCCTATTCGGCGAAGGCCGCTCTGCATGAGCGCGGGGCAGTAGATCTTTCGGTTGGTTCACCGGTTGACCCAACCCCGGCCATTATCCAAGAAGCTTTAAACGCTTCATCAAACGCACCCGGTTACCCGTCGACCGGTGGTTCACCAGAATTCAAGGCCGCGGTAGTCGAGTGGTTCGCGAGGCGCAGAGGCGTCGAAGGGTTGACCCCCGCGCAGGTGATGCCAACAATTGGCTCGAAAGAATTGATTTCTTGGTTGCCGCTCATGATGGGTCTTGGCCCGGGCGATGTTGTGGTGCAACCAAAGGTTGCTTACACCGCCTACGTTGTCGGAGCCGCGATGTGCGGCGCTGAGATTGTTAGCGAAGACGACCCAGCGCTTTGGCCGTCGAACGCAAAACTGATTTGGATTAACTCACCAGGCAACCCCGATGGTCGGGTTCTCTCGGTCGAGCAGATGAAAGCTGCGGTAGATCGCGCTCGCGAATTGGGTGCGCTGCTAGCCAGCGACGAATGCTACGCAGAACTCGGCTGGGATGAGTGGGCCGACCAGTTGATTCCGTCTGTGCTCGACCCGCGCGTCTGCGGCGGTTCGCACGATGGAGTGCTTGCCGTTTATTCGCTCAGCAAGCAATCAAACCTCGCCGGCTATCGCGCAGCCTTTGCCGTTGGCGAGGCCAGCCTAATCAAGGCCCTGGTGAATTTGCGCATGCACTCGGGCCTCAACAGCCCTGCACCAATGCAGCGAGTTATGGCTGTAGCGCTCGCGGATTACGAGCACGTCGCCGTTGCCCGAGAGCTCTACCGTGAGCGTCGCGAAGTTCTGTTGTCGGCTGTGCGTGACTACGGATTCGAACTTAGCGACAGCGAAGCCGGCCTCTACCTATGGGCGACCCTTGGTGAAGATTGCTGGGCAACGGTAGATCGAATGGCCGAACTCGGAATCGTTGTTGTGCCGGGCATCTTCTATGGCGAGTTCAGCACCAAGCACGTTCGCTTTTCGCTAACCGCGACCGATGCCGATATTGCCGAGGCTGCCAAGCGTTTGCGCGATGCCATAGGCTTAAGAAGCCTTTAGGCCCCAAGGAGAAGCATTGACCGAGCCAGTTTCAACCGACACCGCGACGATTAGCGTCGGTGGGGTATCCGCCGAGTTTCCGATTGTGCCAGCCACCGATGGCCATTCGGCAATCGACATCACCAAGCTCGGTTCGCTCACCGGCCTGAACACGCTTGACCACGGATTCGCCAACACCGCCGCTACTAGATCTGCCATCACCTACATCGATGGCGACCAGGGAATTCTGCGGTACCGCGGTTACCCGATTGAACAACTAGCAGCCAAGAAGAGCTTCACCGAAGTTGCCTACCTGCTCATCTATGGCGAACTGCCAAGCAAAAATGATGCTGAGAATTTTGAAGACAATATCAGTCGCCACACACTTCTTCACGAAGACCTGAAAAACCTCTTTCATTCAATGCCGGTAAATGCGCACCCGATGTCGGTTCTTTCTGCGGGTGTGTCGGCGCTATCGACGTTCTACCAGGATTCACTGAACCCGCACGATGAAGCCCAGGTTGAACTTTCGACAATTCGTTTGCTCGCCAAGTTGCCGGTGCTAACCGCTTACGCGCATAAGAACTCAATGGGTCAGGCGTTGCTCTACCCAGACAACTCGCTAGGTTATGTCGAGAATTTCTTGCGTTTGTCTTTCGGCAACATGGCAGAGAACTACGTGCAGAACCCGGTTGTGACCAAGGCTCTCGACACTTTGTTTACCTTGCACGCAGACCACGAGCAGAACGCCTCGACCTCGACCGTGCGCATGGTTGGTTCGACTCAGGCCAACCTGTTCGCCTCGGTCTCGGCCGGCATCAACGCACTATTCGGTCCACTGCACGGAGGTGCCAATCAAGCTGTCGTCGACATGCTCGCGCACATCCGTGATTCGGGTGAAAGTGTTGAGCGCTATGTCGAGCGCGTAAAGAACAAAGAAGATGGCATTCGTCTTATGGGCTTCGGCCACCGCGTCTACAAGAGTTTCGACCCGCGAGCCAAGATCATCAAGGCAACCACCGATTCAGTTCTGCATGACCTCGGCATCGACGACCCACTGCTAGACATCGCAAAACAACTAGAGGCCGCGGCACTTTCAGACCCGTACTTCGTCGAGCGCAAGCTTTACCCGAACGTCGATTTCTACAGCGGTGTCATTTACAAGGCCATTGGTTTTCCGGCGCACATGTTTACGCCGCTATTTGCTATTGGTCGCTTGCCTGGCTGGATTGCGCACTGGCGCGAAATGATGCACGACAGCAGCACCAAGATTGGCCGCCCACAGCAGGTCTATGTTGGCCCGCAAGAGCGCAACGTCTAACTAAGGGTTTATCTAAAGCTTGTTCAGCCAGAAGACTTCGGTATCGCCGTAGTTCTTTGACTCTTCGAGTGCGTAGCCCTCGACAACGGCAAACGGTTCTGATCTGCTAGAACGCTCGACGATCACCGTGGCCTCGGTCATAAGGCGAGGTAGCAGCGCCGCTAGGTTCTCTTCGATTTCTTCATTTGAAATCTCGTATGGCGGGTCGATAAAGACCAGGTCGAACTCATGAGTAGACGAAGACAAATAGCTCGCAACAGCCTTGTTGACGACCTTGGTCTCGACTTCGATATCTTGCTTGGCAAGTGACTTTTGAATCAGCGCCGCATTTTGAATGCAGACCGCAGCTGCCTTGCCGTCTCGCTCTACCAATAGCGCGGCAACTGCGCCGCGGCTGATTGCCTCGAGCGCAAGTGCTCCGGTGCCGGCATAGAGGTCGAGAACAACCGCGCCAGTGAGTTTGTCGCGAGCCTCGAGTCTGCTGAAGATGCTCTCGCGAATTCGGTCACTCGTGGGTCTTGTGCTCTTGGCCGGCGATGCCAGTCGAAGACTGCCCGCGTATCCGCCGATTATCCGTGTCATTTGTCGCCAAGCCTAACCTGTCGGCGAAGATTGAACCATGTTGCTGCCGAATGACTCGCTAACCGCGTTGCTCGGCGATCGCACGGCCAAGGCATTCGCGAAGCATCTGGGCCTCAGAACCGTCAGCGACTTGCTTCAGCACGTTCCGCGGCGCTATTCGTCTCGCGGTGAGCTAACCCCGATTGCCGAGATTCCGATTGGCGAGGCGGTCACGGTTGTAGCCGACGTGGTCGATGTTCGCGAGCGATACATGCGGGGCAAGTCAGGAAACATTCTCGAGGTGCGCATAACCGACGGCGAAGGTTTTCTCTCGGCCACGTTCTTCAACCAGGTCTGGCGCGCCAAAGAACTCAAGCCTGGTTCGCGCGGATTATTCGCCGGCAAGATTTCGAGTTACCAGGGCAAGCTGCAACTGAGCCACCCCGACTACGAATTATTCGCAGAAGACATCGACGAGGCCGATGCAAAACGTTGGGCCGAGTTGCCGATTCCGATTTATCCGGCTTCTTCTAAAGTCACCACATGGATGATTGGTCGCGCGATCGGAGTTTTGCTCGATGTCTTGCCGCCTATCGCAGAAGAGCTGCCAGCCGAAGTTGTTGAATCGAATGGTTTGCTTTCGCTCGATGAGGCGATTCGCTTCATTCACCGACCAGACAACGACCACCAGTGGCAGACGGCGCGTGACACCCTTCGTTTTCACGAGGCCTTCTTGCTGCAGTCGACTTTGCTCAAACGCCGAAGCGAAAACGCAACAATCACGACCACGCCTCGAGTCGCCGGTGAGCTGCTTGCCGGTTTCGATGCCAAGCTGCCTTTTAAGCTGACAGCCGGGCAGGTTTCGATCGGCAATGAACTGCTCGAAGATCTCGGGCAAGACCACCCGATGCACCGCATGCTTCAGGGTGAGGTTGGTTCTGGCAAAACTCTGGTTGCGGTTAGGGCAATGCTTGCGGTTGCACAGAGCGGCGGACAGTCTGCGATGTTGGCACCAACCGAGGTATTGGCTGCCCAGCATATGCGCTCGATTAGAAACACTCTTGGCGACGAGCTGGCAGATCAGCTCGGGCTGACCCTGCTCACCGGCCAGCTGGGCACTGCCCTGCACAAGCGTGCCCTGTTGCAAATCGTGAGCGGCAAGGCCCAGATCGTCGTGGGCACGCACGCGCTGATTTCGTCGAAGGTCGAATTCTTCGACCTCGGTTTAGTTGTCATCGATGAGCAGCACCGCTTCGGTGTTGAACAGCGCGAGGCTTTGCGACTCAAGGGCAAGAAACCGCCGCACGTCTTAACCATGACGGCAACACCGATTCCGCGCACGCTTGCCGTCAGCGTTTTTGGTGATCTCGACATCTCAACTCTCACAGAGTTGCCGGCTGGTCGCCAGCCAATCAGCACCTATGTGGTTCAGCAGTCGCAGGCTGCACTGGTTGCTCGCACCTGGGCACGCATCGCAGAAGAGTTTGCTAACGGGCGTCAGGCATTCGTGGTTTGTTCGCGCATCGACGAAAGCGAGACGGTTAGCGAAGAAGAAGTTGCGCTTGAAACAGAAAATGATGAACTCGAGATCACCGAGAAACGACCGCCGCTTGCAACCGTGGTCGGCATGACTGCTGCGCTTCGCGAAGTTGAAGCACTCAAGGGTCTTCGCATCGAAATGCTGCACGGGCGAATGACGAGCGAAGAAAAAGATGACGTGATGAACCGCTTTGCTGGGCGCGAGATTGATGTCTTGATTTCGACAACGGTTATTGAGGTCGGTGTTGACGTGCCGAACGCAACCGTCATGGCTGTCATCGATGCAGATCGCTTTGGCATAAGCCAGCTGCACCAGTTGCGCGGGCGAGTTGGTCGAGGTGGCAACGCTGGGTTGTGTCTATTGCTTACCGCGGCCGAGCCGGGCAGCGTTGCTCTCGAGCGCGTGAACGCGGTTGCGTCAACACTCGATGGATTCAAGCTGAGCGAAATCGATCTCGAATTGCGTCGCGAGGGTGACGTTCTCGGCGCTAACCAGTCAGGCGGCCGAAGCAGTCTCAAGTTGCTGCGAGTCATTCGCGACGCAGAACTCATCCAAGAGGCAAGAAAGCAGGCCGAACAGATTCTGCTGGCCGACCCGACCCTTGAGAAAAACCCGCAGCTCGCGGCGGCCCTGGCCCAGCTCGAAGAATCTGCCCAAGACAACCTCAGCAAAAACTAATAGCCTTAGACTATGAAGAAAATCGCCGTTTATCCGGGCAGTTTTGACCCGGTTACCTTCGGGCACCTAGACATTGCGGCTCGCGCCGCTGCTCTGGTTGACGAGCTTCACATCGTCGTCGTGCATAATCCGGCCAAGAAGCCGTTCTTCACCAGCGACGAGCGAGTAGCTCACATTCGCGCCAGTTTCACCGAGGCCGCACGCTTCGGCAAGGCGTTTCCGACCAGCACCAAGCTTGTGGTCGCCACTCTAGACAAGGGCCTTCTGGTTGACTACTGCCGTGAGGTTGGCGCCACCGTGCTGATCAAGGGTGTTCGCAACAACGCCGACCTCGAGTATGAGCTGCCGATGGCCAGAGTCAACCGCGACCTAGCCTCGGTCGAGACCATCTTCTTGCCTGCCGATCCGGGCCAGGGCTTTGTCTCTAGCAGCCTGGTCAAGCAGGTTGCCGAACTGGGCGGCTCTGTAGACACCTACGTGCCAGCGGCGGTTGTAAAGGCGCTCAAGGCCGCAACCGAGCAAGCCAAGGGCTAATCGTGGCAAGTCAGTCGGTTTTTGAGCTATCGGTGCACGATTTGATGCACAAACCAGGGCACATGCGCGAGTTGAAGCTCGATATCACCATTCCGACGGCTCTCGGCAACGCCGTAACCGCCGTTCCGGCTGGCGAGATCATCGACCTAGACCTTCGTCTCGAGTCTGTTCACGAGGGCATTCTGGTCACCGGCGAGGTTTTCGGCGACGCCGCGGGCGAGTGCAGCCGCTGCCTAGAACCCCTGACGGTTGCCGTCGAGGTAGATTTTCAGGAACTTTTCGCCTATTCTTTAAGCAGCGAGGATGACTTTGCTGTTCAAGAAGAGAAAATCGATCTTGAGCAGGCAATCCTCGATGCGGTGGTTCTAAACCTCCCTTTCAAACCAATTTGCAATGAGACTTGTCTCGGTTTGTGCGCTAGTTGTGGTGAACGGATGGCCGATGACCCCCACCACGTGCACGAAGCTGAGATTGATTCTCGGTGGAGTGAACTGAAAAAGCTTAAGGAAGATTGAAATGCCAGTACCTAAAAGACGCCTCAGCCGCAGCCGCACTCGTTCGCGCCGCTCACAGTGGAAGGCAGCACCGATTGCCTTGGTGAAGACCATCGAAAATGGCAAGGTTGTTTACAGCCTTCCTCACCGTGCAAAGGTAGTCACTGACTCAACCGGCGCAGCTCTATTCATGGAGTACAAGGGCCGCAAGGTCGCCGACGCTTAATTCTTTTGAGTCGGGCGAATAAAGCAAAGCGATGAAACTCGATGCACTGAGTGAAAAACTCGGAGTAGAGATAAATCGCGAACTGCTAAAGCTCGCACTGACTCACCGCTCGTATTCATACGAGCACGGCAACATACCCAACAACGAACGCCTCGAATTTCTAGGCGACTCGGTGTTGGGTTTTGTCGTTACGAGCCACATTTATGAAACCCTCACCTATCTTCCTGAGGGCGAGATGACCAAGGTGAAGAACGCCGTGGTTTCTGCACGCGCGCTCGCGGTGGTTGCCGCTGAACTTTCGCTGGGCGAATATCTTTTGCTCGGCAAGGGTGAGCTGGCAACCGATGGTCGCAACAAACCAAATCTGCTGGCCGACGCATTCGAGGCGATTCTCGGTGCCGCCTACATGTCTAACGGTTTCGATGCGGCGCGAGCTTTGGTGGAGAAGTTTGTGTTTCCGCTGCTCGACAACCCCGATGAAATTCGAGCCAACTCTGACCCGAAGACTACGCTTCAGGAGCGCATCCAGGCGTTGGGTCGCGGAACACCGAACTACAAGACCCGCTTCGAAGGGCCAGATCACAACCGCGACTATTTCTCGACGCTCTATGTCAACGGCGAAGAGATCAGCCACGGCGAGGGCCGCACCAAGAAGAACGCCGAAACAGCTGCGGCCGTGAAAGCACTCGAGATTTTGGTTGATGCGACGCCTGTTGTGAAGAAAAAGAGAAAGCGCCGCTAGTGCCCGAACTGCCAGAGGTAGAAACGGTTCGCGCTGGTCTGGCACCCGCACTGACCAACAGCAAGGTTTTGCAGATCGAGATTCTCGACGAACGCAGCCTCAAGCGTCACCAAGCTGGCCCGGCCGACTTCGTTGCAACCTTGACCTCAGCGAAAATTCTCGCGGTGGTTCGACGCGGAAAGTTTCTATGGATGCCACTCGAGCTGCCCGGCTCAGCAACAAACTCGAAACGCCTCGCGCTGGTCGGTCACCTGGGCATGAGCGGACAGATGTTTTTGAGAAAGCCAACCGATGAGCCTGACAACCTGACTCGAGTTGTCGTCACCCTTGAAACCTCTCGAGCAAAAAAGGTCGAGTTTCGTTTCATCGACCAGAGAATTTTCGGATCGCTTGCCATCGACGAGTTAGTTGAAACAGAAGACGGTCAACCGGGCGGCTATTCGCAGACCTCGGCGGCGGGCAAGTGGTGGCGCAATCTGATTCCGTCGACGGCTGCGCACATTGCCAGAGACCCGCTAGACGAAGCGTTCGACGTCGAAAAAGTGCGTGCCAAGTTTGCCAAGAAGCGCAGCGGCATCAAACGAGTGCTCTTAGATCAGCAGGTTCTCTCTGGGGTAGGCAACATCTATGCCGACGAAGCGCTCTGGGCAAGCAAACTGCATTACGACCAGCCGGCAGACACTCTGACCAGGGCCACCTTCGACACGTTGATGGCCGAGGTTCGACGCATTCTCGAGGCAGCGGTCGCCGAGGGCGGCACCTCGTTCGACGAGCAGTACAAAAACGTCAACGGCGAGAGCGGCTATTTCGAGGTCTCACTAAACGCCTACGGCATGACCGATCGACCCTGCAATCGGTGCGGTCGGGCCATCAAGCGAGATTCATGGATGAACCGTGGCTCGCACTTCTGCCCGAGCTGCCAAAAACTGCGCAAACGGGCCTAGCCGAAGGCATCCGTGCGGTTTGGAGCCGTCAAAAAAGGGTCGCCAAATAGGGTAATTTTGTCTAGTTGCGGTAGCAAAGCCGCCTGAATCTAGAAAAAGGGAGTGAGCAAGCTGTACCTCAAGAGCCTCACCCTCAAGGGATTCAAATCATTTGCCCAGCCAACCACCTTCTCTTTTGAGCCGGGTGTGACCGCCGTAGTCGGCAAGAACGGGCACGGAAAATCTAACGTCTTCGACGCCATCGCCTGGGTGATGGGCGAGCAGGGCGCAAAGTCGCTTCGTGGCGACAAGATGGACGACGTCATCTTCAAGGGCAGCGCCACAAAGGGTCCGTTGGGTCGTGCTGAAGTTTCGCTAACCATCGACAACACCGACGGCGCGCTTCCGATCGACTACACAGAAGTAACCATCTCGAGAACCCTGTTTCGCAGCGGTCAGAGCGAGTATGCAATCAACGGTGAGAGCTGCCGTTTGCTCGACGTGCAGGAGTTGCTGAGTGACTCTGGTCTCGGTCGCGAGATGCACGTAATCGTTGGGCAGAACAAACTTAAAGACATTTTCTCTGCAAGCCCAGCCGAGCGTCGTGGCTTCATCGAAGAGGCTGCCGGAATTCTGAAGCACCGTCGCCGCAAAGAGCGAACCGAACGAAAGCTCGAAGCGATGCAGGCAAACCTAACTCGACTTAACGATCTTGCCGGTGAAGTTCGACGTCAGCTCAAGCCGCTAGGTCAGCAGGCAGAAGTTGCGCGTCAGGCGCAGGGAATCGCTTCGGTTGTGCGTGATGCAAAAGCGCGCTTGATTGCATACGAAATCACCGAGTTGCACAGCGCACTCGAGCAGACCGCAAAGAGCGAGACCGACACCAAGGCCGAGCGCAACATTCTTCAGCAAATCATTGAGGCTAACTCAACGAGAATTCGTGAAATCGAATCGGCGCAGGTTTCTGGCGATCTCGACACCGCGCGTTCGCTTTCATATCAGTTCGATGCGATGGGCGAGCGCTTGCGTGCGCTGCTCACCCTCGCCAACCAAAAAGTTGCTCTTCTCGGAACCCGTGCCGACGCGTCGGGTGCCCAGGTAGACCCAGCGGCAATAGACGCCGAAGCCGTTGCCGCCGAAGCGCAAATCGTTCAACTTGCCGCGGTGGTTGAGTCGCTGCATTCAGCGCTCAAAGTGGCCGAGGCGGCCCGAAACGAAGCTCGCGACATTCTCGAGAAGTATGACAACGAGATTGCCGAACAGAACACGCTTCTCTCGCAGTTTGACCTCGACAAGGCACGCCTTGCCAATGAGGTAACCGTTGCAGAGTCTCGTCTAGCCGGGCTTCGCAGCGAGATGGTTCGCCAGGATGGCTCGCTCAACGACGCAACCGACCGACTAAATTCGGCCAAGGCAGAATACGAAAACCTAGATCTTCAGCTGCAGAGCCAGCAAGCCGGAGACGGCTCGCTTCAGTCTCGCTACGAAGCTGCCCAGCGCGCGGTTAGCGAAGCGGCTGCGAGCATCGAGACAATCCGTGACCAGATTCACAAGGCTGAACGTGAGCGCGATTCGCTTGAGGCAAAGCGTTCGGCACTCGACCTGACTCTGAACCAAAAAGACGGAGCCACCGAGTTGACCGCAGCAGGCCTGCGCGGAATCCGTGGCTTGGTTGCAACTCACATGAAGATCGAGAGCGGATTCGAAAATGCAATCGCCGCCGCACTCGGCCCGTTGGCAGATGCGCTTGTTGCTGACTCTCGCGAAGAAGGTCTTGCCGCCATCGAACACCTCAAGAGCAGCGACGGTGGTCGTGTTGAACTCATCGTTGCCGATGTTGACGCGCGTGGATCGGTTGCCAACATTCCAAATGTTGCCGGTGCTCGTTCGGCCACAGCGGTAGTCGAAGCACCAAACGGAATTCTTGCGCTTCTCGCCAACGTTGTAATCGTTGATGACTTGAGTGCGGCTCGCGAGTTGTATTCGCGCGATAAGTCGGTTGCCGAGCTCACCTTGATTACCGTCGATGGTGACGTGCTCACCAAGTCGGTCATCCGTGGTGGTTCGCAGAGCAAGCCGTCGAAGTTGCAGCTGGTTGCCGAGCGCGATGCGGCCGAGACCAGAATTCACCAGGTTCAGTCGATGCTCGAAAGCAATCGCGGCGAACTTGCTCAGGCGCGTTCAACCGAGGATGCCGCCAAGCAAACCGAGAAATCTGCTCTTGCCGAATTGAACCAGCACGACGCTCAGCTGGCTAGGAACGCCGAAGCCTTGGGTCGCGCTCGAGTTGCTGTTGAGGCAGCCGAGGCTGAGCTTGCTCGAATCTCACAGGGTGCTGAAATCGCTCGCGAAGCAATTGCGGTTGCCGAAGGTGAACTGGCTAAAGCCGTGCAGTTGCACGATGAGTTCGCCTCTCAAGATCGCCCGGTGGTCAGCTATGAGAACCGCCAGACCCTGGCCGACAACCTCGAGCAGCAGCGAACCAGTGAACTCAACGTGCGCGTTGAACTTGGTGCGGCTATCGAACGCGTGCGAGTCGAGCGAGAGCGGGCTACAAGCCTGCGCGCTCAGATCGCCGAGGCGCAGGTGGCCATTGAGCGCTCACGCGCTGCGGCCGCGGCTCAAGCTGCCCAACTCGAGTCTGCAGAGCAGGTGCTCAAGGCACTGCCTGGCCTAATGGATGCCGTCGCTGAAAGCGCGAGCGTTGCCAAGGTTGCCCTGCACGAGCTAGAGCACGAGCGTAACAACCAGAACCAAGAACTAGTGCGACTTCGCGGTGAGACCGCTGGCCACCAGATGAAACTCAGCGAACTGGTCGAGGGCGTTCACAACCTTGAATTACAAAACCACGACAAGCGCTTAAACCTCGCAAATTTGGTTGCCAAGGCAAGCGACGAGCTCGGGCTCGAGCAGTCAATCTTGTTGGCAGAGTATGGCCCAGAGGTTTTGATCGATGACGAAGAAGCCGAGGGCGGCAAGAAAGCCTTCAACCGCGAAGAGCAGACCAAGCGTCTGCGTGAAGCTGAGCGTTTGTTTGAGCGTCTCGGTCGAGTCAACCCACTTGCGCTAGAAGAATTCACAGCCCTCGAAGAGCGTCACAAGTTCTTGACAGATCAGCTCGCAGACCTAACCCAAACTCGCAAAGACCTGATGCAGATCATTCACGAACTCGACGAAAAGATGCAGCTCATCTTCAAGAGCGCTTTTGATGACACGGTTCGCGAGTTCGCTGCAATTCTTCCATCGCTGTTCCCGGGCGGTGTTGGTTCAATGACTCTGAGCGACGCGAGCGACTTGCTAACCAGCGGCATCGACGTGCGTGTGAAGCCTGCTGGCAAACAGTGGTTGCCGATGTCGCTTCTTTCAGGTGGTGAGCAGTCGCTCGGTGCGATTGCATTCCTGATGGCAATCTTCAAGTCGCGTCCTTCGCCTTTCTACATCATGGATGAGGTCGAGGCAGCCCTCGACGACGCAAACCTCTCTCGTTTGCTGCACGTGTTTAACGATCTGCGCATCAACTCGCAGCTCATTTTGGTTACCCACCAGAAGCGCACCATGGAAATTGCCGACACTGTATACGGTGTGATCATGGACGAGGGTATGTCTCGAATTGTCGGGCAGCGCCTCGAGCACAGTGCCTAATGGCCGGCTTGTTCTTCTGGCGCAAAAAGCGCAAAGACGAGGTTGAGGCTCCTGAAGTTGCAGCCACCTCAGAGGATTCTTCGGACGCCTTAAGCAACGTCGTCCTCTCGAATCCTCCTTCGGTCGCCGAAGTGCAGGTTGAGACCCCGTCTGCGCCTTCAACGCCAGAGAAGCCAAAAGAGAAGAAACCTAAGTTCTTCAAGCCCAAAGCCAAGCCGGTAATCGAAGAGCCGGTCGTTGAGCCGGTGGCAGAACCTGCAGTGGAGGTCACGCCAGAGCCTGAGCCAGAAGTTGTGCAGGTTGTCGTGCCTGTCGCAGAGCCAGTCGTCGAGGTTGTTGTGCCTGTCGTTGAGGCAGACCCAGAAGTTGAGCCAGAGCCTGAGCCAGAAGTTGAGCCGGTTGTTGAACCCGTGGCCGAGCCTGAGGTTGCGCCAGTCGCCGAAGTTGAACTCGAGCAGGTCGAACTGCCGAAGCGCAGTTTTGCCAAGGGCATCAAAGCGCTCTTCACGCGAATCAAGTTCGATCTCGAAAACCTAGATGACCTTGAAGACACCCTTATTCAGTCAGACTTTGGCGTTGATGCCTCAGCCCAAATTGTTGAGTCAGTAAAGCAGCGCGCAAAGAAGCAAGGTGCGAAGACCGAAGCCGAGCTCAAGCAGATTCTCGTTGACGTAATTGCCGAATCGCTCGAACGCGAAGATAAGCAACTCAACCTTGCAGACGGAAAACTGCCATACGTGATTCTTGTCGTTGGCGTAAACGGCGTTGGCAAAACTACAACAATCGGCAAGTTGGCAAACTGGCTCAACGAAGGGCAGTGGCGAGTTGTGATTGGCGCGGCCGACACATTCCGCGCGGCGGCGGTCGAGCAAATTGCAACCTGGGCCGAGCGCGCAAACGCGCAGCTGATTCGCCCAGACAGCGAAGGCCAAGACCCGGCAAGCGTTGCATTCAAGACGGTTGAACTTGCTCTGAAGAATGACGCGGATGTTGCAATCATCGACACCGCGGGCAGATTGCAAAACAAAAAAGACTTGATGGCAGAGCTCGACAAGATCAGGCGAGTGGTTGAGAAGCAGGCGCAGATCAGTGAGACCTTGCTAGTGCTCGATGCAACTACCGGTCAAAACGGACTCGTTCAGGCCAAGGCTTTTGCTGAGGTTGCCAACGTCACCGGAATCGTGCTGACCAAGCTTGATGGCACCGCAAAGGGTGGAATCGTCTATTCAATTCAGCGCGAACTAGGCATCCCGGTTAAATTAGTAGGTGTTGGCGAAGGCATCGCCGACTTTGCGTTCTTTGACGCTCGTGAGTTTGCGAAGGGGTTGGTTGGCTAATGTTTGGAAATCTTTCAGAGCGCTTAGTCGAGACCTTTAAGAACCTGCGCACAAAGGGCAAGCTCAGCCCCGCCGATATTGATGCAACTCTTCGCGAGATTCGCCGCGCGCTGCTTGAGGCCGACGTAGCGCTCGAGGTTGTCAAGGCGTTCACCGGCTCTGTGCGCGAGCGCGCCATGGGCGATGAGGTCTCAAAGGCACTAAACCCCGCCCAGCAGGTGGTTCAGATCGTCAACGAAGAGCTGGTCAAGATTTTGGGTGGCGAGCAACGCAAGCTCGAGTTCTCAAAGAAGCCGCCAACCGTCATCATGCTTGCCGGCTTGCAGGGTTCGGGTAAGACCACCCTCGCCGGAAAACTTGCCAAGTGGCTCAAAGACCAGAACCAGACTCCGCTTCTTGTTGCGGCCGACTTGCAGCGACCGAATGCCGTCAATCAGTTGCAGGTTGTTGGTGAGCGCGCCGGAGTCGACGTTTTCGCACCAGAGCCAGGTAACGGCAAGGGTGATCCGGTAAAGGTTTCTAAAGACGCAATCAAGCACGCAGAGAAGAAGCAATACAGCGTTGTGATTGTTGACACCGCAGGTCGCCTTGGCATCGACGAAGAGTTGATGAAGCAAGCGCGCGATATTCGCAAGGCGACCGATCCTGATGAAGTGCTCTTTGTTATCGACTCGATGATTGGTCAAGACGCCGTCAATGTTGCCAAAGCATTCGAGGATGGCGTTGGCATCACGGGTGTTGTTCTAACCAAACTTGATGGCGATGCTCGCGGTGGTGCTGCGCTCTCGGTAGCTTCGGTTACCGGCAAGCCAATCATGTTTTCGTCGACAGGCGAAGGGCTTGACGCGTTTGAGCCGTTCTATCCAGATCGCATGGCAAGTCGAATTCTCGACATGGGTGACGTGCTCACTCTCATTGAGCAGACCCAAAAGGCTTTCGACGAAGGCGAAGCGCAGAAGATGGCCGACAAGCTGGCCAGCGAGACTTTCACCCTCGAAGACTTTTTAGACCAGATGCAGCAGCTGCGCAAAATGGGTTCACTCAAGAGCATGCTCGCCATGATGCCTGGTGCCAACCAGATGAAAGCTCAACTCGACAATTTTGACGAGGGCGAGATCGACCGCACCGAGGCAATCATTCGGTCGATGACACCAACCGAGCGTCGCCAGCCCAAGGTGCTCAACGGGTCTCGCCGTCTGCGCATCGCAAACGGCTCGGGAACCTCGGTTACCGAGGTCAACTCGCTGGTCAACCGCTTCGAGCAGGCCGCCAAGATGATGAAGACGGTAGCCAAGGGCGGAATGCCTCAGATGCCAGGTATGCCAAACATGCCGGGCATGGGCGGCGGCTTCATTGGTGGTAAATCCAAGAAGAAAGACAAGGGCAAGGGCAGCTCAAAGTCTGGCAACCCGGCCAAGCGCGCAGCCGAAGAGGCCGCAAAGCGCTCGGGCGAGAAGCCAAATCAGGGCGGTTCTGGCTCGGCCTTTGGCATCAATTAGTCGCCAGCCCCAAATTGGTTGGCACTATCTCGGGTTTTCTGGCAGAATAGAGCGGTTGTCTTCGCTTGACCCTCTAACCAAGCGACACGGATGACCCCAAGAGCTTGAATACCGAGTGTGCCCCCACGCTCACGGTTGATTGTTCGCCCCAATACAAAAAACAGGAGCATTGTGGCTGTAAAAATCCGCCTAGCGCGTCACGGAAAAAAGCGCGCACCGCACTACCGCATCGTTGTAGCTGACTCACGCACTCACCGCGATGGTCGAGTAATCGAAGAGATCGGTCGTTACATTCCGACCGAGAACCCTTCACTAATTGAAGTTAACTCAGAGCGTGCACTCTACTGGCTTGGCGTTGGCGCACAGCCAACCGAGCAGGTAACCGCACTTCTCAAGTTGACCGGTGACTACCAGACTTCAAAGGGTGAAAAGAACGCAAAGAACGTTGTTCAGACCAAAGAAGCAAAAGCAGAATTCGTTGTTGACTCAGCCAAGAAGCCAGTTCTTCAGGCTAAGGAAGCACTTGAGAACAAGAAGGCTAAGGCTGCTCTAGAGGCAGCAGAAGCTGAGAAGGCTGCAAACGCAGCAGCAGAGGCAGCTGAAGTTGCAGAGAACGCATCGGCTGAAGAAGCTCCTGCGGCAGAAGCAGCAGCTGAGGCAGCAGCAGAAGTTGCAGCCGAAGAAGCGGCAGATGTTGTTGAAGCAGCTGAAGAAGTTGTTGAAGCAGCAGAAGCTGTAGCCGAGGCAGAAGCCGAAGCGGCAGCCGAGACTCCAGAAGCAGAACAGGCTTAATGTGCTTGCCGCTGCGCTCGAACACTTGGTTAAGGGAATCGTCGACAATCCTGAAGACGCAACCGTAACCGCACGCTCAACCTCGCGAGGAGACTTACTTGAGGTTCACGTGCACCCAGATGACCTGGGTCGAGTGATCGGGCGCAACGGACGCACCGCCAAGGCACTGCGCACCATCGTTAACGCGCTTGCCGATGGCAAGAAGATTCGCGTTGACGTGGTGGACACAGATTTCTAGTTCAACAACCCTTCGCGTCGGCCGTCTGGTCAAGGCCCACGGCCTAAAAGGCGCATTCAAACTCGAGCTCTACACCGACAGCCCAAAACTGCGCTTTGTCGAGGGAGCAACTCTTCAACTTCAGGTTCCTGAGTCATCGCCATGGTTTGGCAAGACCGTTACCGTGCAAGAACTTCGCTGGTATAACACCATGCCCGTGCTCTTTCTAAAGGAGTGCGAAGACCGCACAGTCGCCGACACCCTCGTGAAAGCGATTCTCTTGGTAGATGTCTCTAACGACGAAATCACCAACGAAGAAGACGCCTGGTTTGACCATCAACTAGTTGGCCTAAGGGTTATCCGTGATGCAGTTGACATCGGTGTTGTAACCCGAGTCGACCACCTGCCATCGCAAGACCTACTTGCCGTTGAAACCGACGGCGGCGAAGTTCTTGTTCCGTTCGTGAAGGCAATTGTGCCGGTTGTAGACATGAAGAACCGCAGCCTCACAATCACTCCGCCACTTGGTCTGTTCGAAGAGCTGGCCGAGCCTGACGTGAGCGGCAACGAAGAAGAAGAGGCGTAGCAATGCGCATCGACGCAATCTCGATTTTTCCAGAGTTTTTTCAAGCGCTAGATCTTTCGCTTCTCGGCAAAGCACGCGACAAGTCGTTGCTCGAGTTTCAAGCGCACGACCTTCGCGACTTCACTCACGACAAGCACCGAACCGTAGACGACTCACCATATGGTGGCGGGGCCGGCATGCTAATGAAGCCTGAGCCTTGGGGCGACGCTCTCGACAGCATTCTTGGCGCAGAGGGTTTTCACGACGACACCGTAATCATCTTCACCTCACCGGCCGGCGAGGTCTTCAAGCAGGCCACCGCGCACGAGCTTGCTGACGTGAAGCGCATCATTTTTGCCTGCGGTCGCTACGAGGGCATCGACCAGCGCGTTGTCGACTATGCCAAGACCCGCGCCAACGTGCGACTTATTTCGATCGGCGACTATGTGCTCAACGGCGGCGAGGTGGCTGCCATCGTGATGGTTGAGGCCATCGCCAGGCTCATCCCAGGGGTTATCGGCAATGCCGAAAGCCTGGTCGAAGAGAGCCACTCAGACGGGCTGCTCGAATACCCGAGTTACACCAAGCCGGCTAGTTGGCGAGGCATGGATGTGCCCGAGGTGCTCACCAGCGGCAACCACGCAGCCATTGCGAAGTGGCGCAAAGAGCAGCAAATCGAGCGAACCAAGGCCGTTCGCCCAGATCTGCTTGGCGAATAGCCGAATCTGTGGCAAACTAGGCAGGTTGCCAACCGCAAGGTGCTCTGCCGCAGGGGAGCCTGGCAAAAACCGATTTATAAACTAACCCGTTGTTGACCTGCGCGCAGTAACAGAGATGGATTCAAAATGCACATTCTTGACTCAGTAGACGCAGCAAGCCTGAAGTCTGACATCCCAGCGTTTCGCGTTGGTGACAACGTCAAGGTTCACGTAAACATCATTGAAGGTAACCGCAGCCGTGTTCAGGTTTTCCAGGGTGTCGTTATTCGTCGTTCAGGCGAGGGCATTCGCGAGACCTTCACAGTTCGCAAGATCAGTTTTCAGGTTGGCGTCGAGCGAACCTTCCCAGTGCACTCACCAGTGCTCGACAAGATTGAACTCGTTAGCCGTGGCGATGTTCGCCGCGCGAAGCTTTACTACTTGCGCGACCTTCGCGGCAAGAAGGCAAAGATTCGCGAAAAGCGCGACAACGTATAAATCTCGTCATAGCCTGTTTACATGACAGACCTCGGGCAAAGCCCGCAAGAAACTAAAGCCAAAGCACCACGCACTCTTCGTGCCAAATGGCGTCGACTCAAGAAAAACGTTTTCGTTTCATTCTTGATTGACCTCTTGGTTATCGTTGCAACCGCGTTGGTGCTTTCGCTTTTGGTTAAGACCTTTCTAATTCGTTCGTTCTTTATTCCTAGCGGCTCAATGCTCGAGACCCTGCAGATTCAGGATCGAATCATTGTGAACGAATTGGTGCCAGAGGTCGTGCCTGTTGAGCGCGGCGACGTTATCGTGTTTAGAGACCCGGGCAACTGGCTTAGCCCAATAGTCAAGCCCGAACAGAATTTCTTCGAAGCTAGCAGCGAGTGGTTTCTTTCGGCATTCGGCTTCGTAGCCTCAGACTCTACTCAGCACCTTGTCAAGCGCGTTATCGGCGTTGAGGGCGACCGCATTGTTTGTTGCGATGCCGACAAGAAACTGACAATCAACGGCGTGCCAATCACTGAGCCATACCTGGCCAAGGGTGTTGAGCCGAGCGTTCTAGATTTCGATGTTGTTGTTCCGAAAGACTCGTTCTGGGTTATGGGTGACAACCGTGGCAGCAGCGAAGATTCGCGCTACCACCAAGACCTGCCGAGCAAGGGCTTCGTCGACAAGAAGCACGTGGTTGGGCGCGCTTTTGTGATTTCGTGGCCAGTTGCAAACTGGCTGTGGCTAGAAAACTATCCAAATGTCTTCAAAGACGTTCCCAAGCCTTAGTCTCGAGCAAACGCTCTTCGATTCGGGCGCAAAGTTTGTGCTCGGCATCGATGAGGTTGGGCGCGGCTCCGTCGCAGGCCCGGTGGCAGTCGGCATATCGGTAATCGACTCGACCAAACTCGCTCAACCCTGGCCCGCCAAGCTTCGCGACAGCAAACTGATTAGCGAAAAGGTGCGCGAAGAAATCTTCGAGCCAACCAGTTCGTGGGTCTCGCAGTGGGCTGTTGGCATGGCCAGCGCACAAGAGATCGACTCTTACGGAATCGTCTGGAGCCTCGAAGCAGCGGCCAAGCGCGCCTTCGATCAACTCGACTTGGAGCTCGACTCAGTCATGGCAATTCTCGACGGCTCGCACAACTGGTTGGCCCGAGCACCGTTTCACGTTCACGTGCAGCCCAAGGCTGACCGCGACTGCGCAAGCGTGGCTGCCGCTTCGGTTCTGGCCAAGGTCACCCGTGACCGGCTGATGGTTCAGCTGGCAGAAACAGTGCCTGGCTACGGTTTCGAGGGCCACAAGGGTTATGCCAGCGCTGGGCATATCGCCGCCATCCGTGAGTTGGGGCCAAGCAGCGAGCACCGGGTCACCTGGCTCACTCGTATTCTGGCTGGCGGGTCAGAACCTGTCGTTCAAGAGCCCTAAAATTTGAACATGGATGAGAACGAGATCGAAGACTACGACAGAGATGCCGAGCTGGCCCTCTACCGTGAGTACCGCGATGTCGTGGGTACTTTCAAGTTTGTAATTGAAACCGAACGCCGCTTCTATTTGGCCAACGAGGTCACGCTAAACCGCGTTGACACCCCAACCGACTTTTACTTCGAGCTGAACATGCAAGATGTTTGGGTGTGGGACATCTACCGCACCGACCGCTTCGTGAAGAGCGTTCGAGTTCTGACCTTCAAAGACGTCAACGTCGAAGAGCTCAGCGGCAAGGCATACGAGTTGCCAAAGGAATTCGCGGTAGGCGAGTAACAACTAGAGTTTTGGCGACTTACTAACAGATTTTAGGTTTGCTAACTTTCAGCATCACATTTAGCCCATTATCGCTGTGTGAATTCAAATCAAAACGTCGGCAAATATGGCGAAGATCGCGCTGCAGAGTTTCTTGAGAAAATCGGCTATGAAATTATCGAACGCAACTGGCGGGGTAGCGGTGGCGAAATCGACATCGTCGCGCGCGACAGAGATTGCTTAGTTTTCGCAGAGGTCAAGACTCGCACTCGCACCGGGTTTGGTCATCCGTTTGAAGCCATAACCACACGCAAGGTGCAAACCATGCGCAAACTGGTGTCGCAATGGTGTCATGGTCAGGGCTATTCCCTTGGCAAAGTTCGCTTGGACGCAATCAGTGTTCTCATTGTTGGAGGCCGCGTCAACATCGAGCACCTTAAGCAGGTGTTCTGATGCACCTTGCGAAGAGCAACGCAATCAGCCTGGTTGGGCTAACCGGCACTGTGGTCGAGGTCGAGGCCGATATCTCAAGCAATCTTCCTGGCTTTGTTCTGGTGGGCTTGCCTGACGCGTCACTATCTGAGGCCACTGCTCGAGTTCGGGCGGCCATAGTCAACTCGGGGCTCAATCTTTCGCAGCGAAAGATCACCGTCAACTTGTCTCCGGCAGCGGTTCCAAAGTTCGGCTCTAGCTTTGATTTAGCAATTGCAGTTTCGGTGCTTGCCGCAAACAAACCGTTCGCCAAATCTCGCCTCGCCGAGTGCGTTCACATCGGAGAGCTTGCGCTAGACGGATCTGTCAAGCCGGTTAACGGTGTCTTGCCTGCCGTAATGGCAGCGAGAAGCGCAGGGTTCTCAACCGTGATCGTTCCTGCCGCAAATTTCGCCGAGGCAAAGCTAGTGAATTCGATTGAGGTATTGCCAGTAAACAACCTTCGGCAAGTTGTCAATATTCACGGATACGACTGTGCGGTTGATGTGGTAACTCTTCCTGACGTGGAGAAGACACCGCCTGCTCAATCATCAGAAAAGGACATCGCAGATATCTACGGTCAAGATTCGGCTGTTGAAAGCCTGGTCATTGCTGCGGCCGGTGGGCATCATCTGCTGATGATAGGTTCGCCGGGCGTTGGCAAAACCATGATGGCCGAACGATTCGCGAGCCTATTGCCCAACCTCAGTCTTGAGCAATCAGTTGAAACCACGGCGGTGCACTCGATTGCAAAGAATCGAGGCCTTATTGGTTCGGGTCTAATTGTTCGACCGCCATTTGAAGCTCCTCATCACACGGCATCTGCCGTTTCGCTAATTGGAGGCGGAACATCAATACCGAATCCGGGATTGGTTTCTCTGGCTCACAACGGAGTGCTTTTTCTAGATGAAGCACCCGAGTTTCAGCAACCTGCCCTTGAAGTGCTGAGGCAAGCACTGGAAACAGGTGAGGTAGCGATAAGCAGGGCAGCAGGCACGGCGAGATTTCCGGCGAGGTTTCAGCTTCTGCTGGCGGCGAATCCTTGCCCTTGTGGAAACGCGTTGAATCCGAAAGTTAGCTGTATTTGCTCCGCGGTCTCAAGGCAGCGTTACATCAATAAGTTGTCTGGTCCGCTGCTCGACCGCGTCGATATTCGGTTGCAGATTCAATCGATCAACGCAACCCAGGCGCTGCTGGCGCGCCAAGAAACCGGTCGCCAAACCACTGAACAGGCTCGACTGCGAGTCATTCGGGCTCGCTCTCTAGCCGCTGAGCGACTCAGCGGAACCGGCTATTCGCTAAACGCCCAGATTCCGGCCAGCCTTCTGCACAAAAGGTTCGCCGCTTCGCGAGAGGCCACTCGCTTGCTCGATATCGCTCTCAAGCGCGGGTCAATAAGCATGCGGGGTTACGACCGATGTCTGCGTCTAGCCCAAACCATTTGCGACTTAGATGCTGGTGAACGAGTTGATGAAAGCCACATAGCCCGAGCAGTGACTATGCGTGGCTCAGAGCGGCTAGCAGGTGCAGCTGCGTGAGGCGGTTCTTAGTCAACGACGCAAGGGTTACTTCACTCGTTTCTCGATTAAGCGGTGCAGAAACCGAGAGTGAAATCGAGAGTGTCTTTGCTCGAGCCACCTTCTCGCTGATAACCGAACCCGGAGACAGGTTTGCGGGTGCGCTGATGAAAAGTTTGTCGCCCGAGGTTCTGCTCGATCTGCTTCTAGAGCGAGCATCGACCTCTGCAGTTCTTTCAAGATTGAAAGAAGCCGATGGCTCTGAAGAACTGCTTAGTCGATTTACAGATTTTGATAGCGCGTATTCTGATGCGCTTCAGCGCTGGTCACCAAGACTGAAATTGGTCGATGTGATTTCTGCACTCGATTTGGCACATAAGCACGGGGCAATCATCCTTTCGCCACTCAGTCAAAATTGGCCTACAGCGCTAGGTGATTTGCAATACGCATCACCGCACTGCCTCTGGGTTAAGACTTCAAACATCGAGCTGTTTGAATTTTCCGATTCGCTATCTGTCGTTGGTTCAAGAAATGCCACCGGCTACGGAGAATGGGTTACGAGTGAAATTGTGACCGACTGCAGTTCACGCAATTTACCGATTATCTCGGGTGGCGCTTATGGCATTGATGCCATTGCTCATAGAGCCGCCATTGCCAACGGGCTCGTCACTGTAGCCTTCATGGCCGGAGGAATAGATCGGCTCTATCCAAGCGGTAACGCTTCGCTATTTGAGAAGATTCTCGATCGTGGTGCTGTAGTCGCCGAGCAAGCACCAGGTGCGAGCCCAACCAAGTGGCGCTTTTTGCAGCGCAACCGACTGATTGCGGCCATGTCGTCGGCCACAATCGTGATTGAAGCCGGTCAACGAAGCGGTGCGCTCAACACTGTCACCCACGCCATAGAGCTCGGCCGGCCAGTAGGTGCGGTTCCGGGGCCGATCACCTCCCAGTCTTCTGCGGGATGCAATCGACTAATCAGCGAGGGGCTGGTTTCGAGCATCTGTGCACCGAATGAGGCGGCAGATCTTGCGCTTGGCAAGGCTGGTTGGTTTCAACCCGAGTTGGCTGGCCTGGGAGCTTTCGAGACCAGAGCGCTCGACGCCATGGGCTCAAAGTCGCTCGCAGCAACTGATATAGCTAGCAGAGCAGGTCTTACCAGTCGAGAAACCGAAATTGCTCTCGGGCAGCTTGCTTTACTGGGCTTTGTCAAACAGACGGATAGAGGTTGGCTCAAACTACCCTTAGACAATGGGCAAAGTTTTGAAACAGGCGGCGAACGAATTCGCTGACTATCTTCAGTCTGCCCGCGGTTACTCTTCTAACACCGTAAAGGCCTACGAAACCGACGTTCTCGATCTTGCTGCATTCCTTGAGAAACTCGGGGTAAGTGAAGTTGGTCAGGTTGATCTTGACCATGTTCGCGATTGGCTTTTCGCAGCAGATCAGAGTGGCTTGGCAAAATCAACTCTCGCCCGAAAGAGTGCTGCGATTCGCTCATTCTCGGCATGGCTGAAGAAGAATGACCTAGTCGAGGTTGACTTTGCGCAACGCCTAAAGTCACCAAAATCCTCAAGAACACTTCCGAAGGTGGTATCTCGCGAAACGCTCGCAGAAATCTTCGACACTCTTTCGCAGAATGCTTCGCCAGATAATCCCAACGCCCTGCGCGATTTGTTGGCGATCGAAATTCTCTACGCCAGCGGTTGTCGCGTTAGCGAATTGGTTGGCCTGAACCTAGAAGACGTTGATTACGGGCGCAACATCTTGCGAGTAATGGGTAAAGGCTCGAAGCAAAGAATGGTTCCATTTGGGGCACCGGCCCGAGAAGCTCTAGACACATGGATTTCCGAAGGTCGAGCTCAGTTTCTAAATGAGAAGAGCGGGCAGGCGCTGCTGATTAACTCTCGTGGCCAAAGACTCGGCGTGCGTCAGGTTTATGCGCTGGTGGCTTCACTTACCGATGGCACACCAACGGGCGCGACTGGTCCGCACGCATTGAGGCACTCGGCAGCAACACATTTGCTTGATGGTGGTGCAGACCTCAGGGCGGTTCAAGAATTGCTTGGCCACGCAAGTCTCGGAACAACCCAGATCTACACACACGTATCCGTTGAGCGTTTGCGAGACGGCTATCAGAAGGCCCACCCTCGCGCCTAACGCTTCAATCGTTAAGCGGCAGCAAAACCGTGGGCGAGTACCCGCCGATTCGAACAATTGGCGAAAGATACCCTTCGGGGCCGCGAAGTGAAAAGTGCAGGCAAAGTTGATCTTCGCAGTGCTGTCGATAACCGCTGTCTGCAGCGCAGACCGAGGCGATCGGTTGCCCCATTTTCACGCGATCTCCGGGCTTCAGTTCGCTGCAGACAGGTTCGAAGGCAACAAGATCGCCCCAGGCAGTGCGAAGTGAAAGAACACCACGGTCGACAACCTTGCCAACAAACCAGACCGTGGCATCGGTGGGCGCTAAAACGCTCTGCCCCTCGTAAACCCGATAGTCGATTCCCCGATGACCAGCGGAATAGTCGCTATTCGGCTGTCGGTAGGGGTTGATGAGGTGAATCGGGGCAGCCAGCGGAACCTGCCAGGATTCCTGGAGCGCATTGTTTTCAGTTGCTTCGGTGCTGAGAGCCGAGCCTGAACTGGATTGATGCTGCCAAAGGGCAAGGCTGAGCATGGCCACGGCCATTGCCCTGGTGAAGACGATTCGGCGCAGAGGGTGCATTCATTGAGATTGCCTGAAACTCGCGCTCCCGGGCTCATCCGTGGCAAATCTGTGGATAACTTTTCTAGCCTGAGCCCGAATAGCGCTGTTATGCTTAGGTCTAGCGGTATTCGCTAAATCAAACCTCTTTTTGAGACCTTGGTTTTGCTGTGCCGACTTCGCGTGTCGACCAACATACGAGTTCTCCAGTCACTGATTTTTAGTGCGAATTCGATGCGACACCAGGTGTGACAAACAACCGTTTGATCGCAAATAACTGAGGGCGTGCTCGCACGCCAAAAGGAGAACTGCAATGGCAGTTGTAACAATTCGCCAGCTTCTCGATGCCGGTGTTCACTTCGGACACCAGACTCGTCGCTGGAACCCAAAGATGCGTCGCTTCATTCTGACCGACCGTTCAGGCATCTACATTATTGACTTGCAGAAGTCACTCACCTACATCGACAAGGCATACGAGTTTGTTCGCGACACTGTTGCGCACGGCGGATCTGTTTTGTTCGTTGGAACCAAGAAGCAGGCTCAAGAAGCGATTGCCGAGCAGGCACTTCGCGTTGGCCAGCCTTACATCAACCAGCGTTGGTTGGGTGGACTTCTTACCAACTTCGGAACCATTCAGAAGCGTCTTGCACGTCTGAAGGAACTCGAAGTTATGGACTTCAGCGGAGCGACCAAGACCGGTCTAACCAAGAAGGAACTACTTATTCTTCGCCGTGAGCGCGACAAGCTCGACAAGTCACTCGGTGGTATTCGCAACATCACAAAGACCCCTTCGGTCATTTGGGTTGTAGACACCAACAAAGAGCACCTCGCAATCACCGAGGCGAAGAAGCTTGGAATTCCTGTTATCGGAATTCTCGACACCAACTGTGACCCAGACGAGGTCACCATTGGTATTCCAGGAAACGACGATGCAATTCGTTCGGTTCAGGTTCTAACCCGCGTAATTGCTGATGCAGTTGCCGAGGGTCTCATCGCACGTCACGCAAAGCCAGAAGAAGCTGCAGAGCCTCTAGCCGAGTGGGAGCGCGAATTGCTAGAGCAGAGCGCACCAGCGGCAGAAGTTGCAGTTGAGGCACCGAACGAAGCAGCAGAGGTTGTTGCTTCAGAAGAGGTTAAATAAATGGCAAACTACACAGCCGCAGATGTAAAGGCGCTTCGCGAGAAGAGCGGCGCCGGAATGATGGACTGCAAGGGCGCACTCGACGAGGCCGATGGCAACGTTGACAAGGCCATGGAAGTTCTTCGTCTCAAGGGACTCAAGGGCGTTACCAAGCGCGAAGGTCGCACCACCAGCAACGGTCTAATCGTTGCTCGTGTTGTCGGCGGAACCGGTTGGTTGGTCGAACTCGCTTGCGAGACCGACTTCGTTGCAAAGACCCCGGTGTTCATCGCGCTAGCCGACAAGGTTGCCGATGCAATTGTTGCTGGTGGAGCTAAGTCTCTCGAGGCTGCCCTAACCGCAAACATGGATGGCAAGTCGGTTGCTGACGCAATCAACGACGAAGCCGCAATCATGGGCGAGAAGGTAGAACTTCGCCGCGTTGCAGTTGCCGAAGGTGACGCAGTTGACGCTTACCTGCACCGCACCAGCAAAGACCTGCCTCCACAGGTTGGCGTTTTGGTTGCTTACTCGGGCAGCGATGCCGAGACCGCTCACGATGTTGCAGTGCACATCGCAGCTTTCTCTCCAACAGCTCTTAGCCGCGATGAGATCAGCGCAGAGGTTGTTGCAACCGAGCGTCGCATCGCAGAAGAGACCGCTCGCAACGAGGGCAAGCCAGAGGCTGCTTTGACCAAGATCGTCGAAGGCCGCGTTAACGGCTTCTTCAAAGAGAACGTTCTAGTCGAGCAAGACTTCGCAAAAGACAACAAGTTGTCGGTTGCCAAGGTTCTCGAAAACGCCGGCATCACCGTTTCGGCTTTCGCACGCATGCGTGTGGGTGCCTAAACCCCAAACCACAGATGAAGGCTCGGCCATTTGGCCGGGCCTTTTTCTTTTGCCCGCCTAGGATAGAGGTGGAAACAAAGCCAAGGAGGACCAATTGCCAGGTAAAAAGCGTCGCGTATTGCTCAAGCTTTCTGGTGAGGCTTTTGGCGGGGGAACCCTCGGGGTCAACCCAGACATCGTGGCCGAAATGGCCCGCGAAATCGCCGAAGGTGCCAAGCACGCCGAAGTAGCGATTGTTGTCGGTGGCGGAAACTTCTTTAGAGGTGCAGAGCTTTCACAGCG
>WLIA01000060.1 GCA_009702455.1 Actinomycetota bacterium
CTTGGTTAACTCGAAGGTTTCATCCATGCGGGCAAGGGCCAAGAGGTTTTCGACGAGTTCAGACATGCGAATCGACTCGTTCTCGATGCGGCCCATGGCCTCATCGATGTCAGCCTTTTTCTTCAGCGCTCCCATTCGGTAGAGCTCGGTGTACCCGCGAAGGGTAACCAAGGGAGTGCGAAGCTCGTGGCTGGCGTCGGCAACGAACCGCTTCATCTGATCGAGCGCCTTGTTTCTCGATGACATCGCATTGTCGATGCTGTCGAGCATTGAGTTGAGCGAGCCGTTTAGTCGACCGATTTCGGTGTTTTTGTCGGCATCAACAAGTCGTTGGCTTGTGTCACCGGCGGCCACCATTGCTGCCGTGCGCTCAACCTCGCGCAGGGGTCGAAGTGCCGAGGTTATTGTGAGCCAAATCGCAAGGCCGCTGAGCGTCAGCAAAAAGAATCCGAAACCGGTTCCGATTGCCCCATACTGAGCGATGAGTCTGGCATTGGTCACGTCTGGCAGTGCGATCACGATCGAGCCGTTGGCTCTGGTTAGGGGTTTGGCAACGATTCGCCAGCTACCCAGGTCGCGGTAGCCGCTCTTTGAACTGACTTCGATATCGAACGGGCGGCCCTCTGTGGCCATAACTGCCTCTAGGGTGAAGGCGTTAAGGTTGGGCACGGCATTCTTTGCGTTAGCAGATGAGACGAGCCCGAATAGAAGTGACCCGTTGCTGTCTAGAAATGCGATGTAGTAGTCACTGGGAAGCCTTGGCAGAGTAATTTGCCTTAGGGCCAAGCGCTCTTCGAGAAGCAGCGGCTCTTCGTCGGCCAGTGCTGCAGCGGTGCTGGTGAGCAGAGTGTCGGTGTTTTCTTGCAGATAGGTTCTCAGCAGCGAGATCGTGCCAAAACTTGAAAGGGTTAGCAGTAACCCAATCAGTGCGATTGACATCACCGTGAGCTTGACTCTCAGCGAAATGCGATCGTTGAGTGCCGCTAGTTTTTCTTTCACAAGAAAAACTTACTTCTTTGAAATCGGTGCCACATACATGTAGCCAACGCCGCGCTTGGTGCGAATCAGTGGCTCAGTGGTTACCGGGTCAAGCTTCTTTCTCAGGTATGAAACGTAAGACTCAACGATTCCCATTTCGCCGTTGAAGTCGTAGTTCCAAACGTGATCGATGATCTGCTCTTTCGAGAGAACACGGTTTGGGTTCGAAATCAAGAAGCGCAGCAACTTGTATTCGGTTGGGCTGAATTCAACAATCTGACCGTTCACAAAAACATCGTGTGCGTCTTCGTTGATTCTGATTTCGCCAACCTCGATAACCGAGCTGTCGGTCTCCTTGGTTTTGGTGCGTCGCAAAATTGCATGGATTCGGGCCACGACTTCGTCTAGCCCGAAAGGCTTCGTGACATAGTCATCGCCACCAACGGTTAACCCGGTAACGCGGTCTGCTTCTTCATCGCGAGCCGAAAGAAAAAGCACCGGAACGTTGATGCCCTTGGCACGAATGGCTTTGGTAACGCTGAAGCCATTCATATCCGGAAGCATCACATCGAGCAAGATTATGTCTGGCGCGGCTTTCTCTGCTGCCAGAACTGCATCGTTGCCATTGCCGACTGCGGCCACGCTGAATCCGGCAAAGCGGAGTTGGCGGCTGAGCAGATCGCGAATGCTGGGCTCGTCATCGACGACTAGAACCTTGATGTTTTCCATGCTCTAAGTGTCAGCGAATTGACTGTGAGAAGTCTGGGAGTAATCTGCGTGGCAGATGCAAAAACTCACAGGTCGAAAGCGTCGAGAATTTCGTAGCTGTAGCCCTGTTCGGCCAGAAAGCGCTGGCGATTCTGGGCAAAGTCTTGGTCAACCGTGTCACGCGAGATAAGCGTGTAAAAGCTGGCCGTGCGCCCGTCAACCTTCGGTCTGAGCAAGCGCCCGAGTCGCTGGGCTTCTTCTTGTCGGCTGCCGTATGAGCCCGAAATCTGAATCGCCACAGACGCCTCTGGCAGGTCAATCGAGAAGTTGGCGACCTTCGAGACAACAAGGGTGGTTATTGCGCCGGTGCGAAAGAGGTCAAAGAGCCGCTCGCGCTCATCAACCGGAGTCTCTCCGGTGATCATCGGCATTTCTAATGCATCGGCGATTGTGTGAATCTGATCGAGGTACTGACCGATTATCAAAGTTGGTTCGCCCGCATGCTTTGCCAAAAGCTTCTTGATGACGTCAATCTTCATTGGCGAGGTGGCAGCGATTCGATAGCGGTCTTCTTGGTTCGCCATTGCGTAATTCAGTCGTTCTTCTTCTGGCAGATCGATTCGAATCTCAAAACACGCGGCAGGAGCAATGTATCCCTGCGCTTCAATCTCTTTCCAGGGAGCGTCGAATCGCTTTGGGCCGATGAGCGAGAACACGTCGCCCTCTTTGCCGTCTTCACGAACCAAAGTTGCGGTTAGCCCGAGTCTTCGTCGCGCTTGCAAATCGGCGGTCATCTTGAAAATTGGAGCGGGCAGCAAGTGCACCTCGTCGTAAATGATTAGCCCCCAGTCATTTGCGTTTAGCAAAGACAGGTGGGCGTATTCACTCTTTCGCTTGGTGGTCAGAATTTGGTAGGTGGCGATTGTGATCGGCTTAATCTCTTTGACTGATCCGCTGTACTCGCCAATTTCATCTTCGGTGAGAGTTGTGCGCTTTAGCAGTTCGGCTTTCCACTGTCGCGCGCTCACCGTGTTGGTCACCAGAATCAGGGTGTTGGTTTTTGCAACCGACATGGCAGCCGCGCCGACGATAGTTTTGCCAGCACCACAGGGCAAAACCACAACGCCAGAACCGCCCTGCCAGAACTTGTCTACGGCTTGAGTTTGATAATCACGGATGTGCCAGGTGTCGTCGGTCAGCGCAATCTCGTGCGGTGTTCCGGGGGTGTAACCGGCGAAGTCTTCGGCTGGCCAGCCGAGCTTGAGCAGTTCTTGCTTCACCTGGCCGCGAGCCCAAGGCTGAATCTTGAATGCTGTCTGGCTGATGCGCCCGTCGAGCAGCTCGGCGATTTTGCGGTGTTTGGTGGCTTCGGCCAGGATGGCTGGCTCTTGGCTAACCAGCTCGAGCTCGCCAGCCGAGTCGCGCTGGATGGTCAAGCGACCGTAGCGGTTCATGGTCTCGGTGATGTCTGTGCGAACCGATGTCGGCACCGCAAACTTGGCGTATCGATCGAGCACGCCGAGCACAAAGTCGCTGTCGTGACCTGCGGCTCTTGCGTTCCAAAGCCCAAGCTTTGTGATGCGGTAGGTGTGAATGTGCTCGGGTGCGCGCTCGAGTTCTGCAAAGACTGCAAGCTCGTGCCGAGCCTCGCCGGCTAGCTCATGGTCGACTTCGAGCAGGGCGGTTTTGTCGCTCTGAACGATAAGTGGTCCGCTGGTCATCCTTATAGCCTATTGAATTGAGATGCTCACAACCGAGCTCAGTGGCAAGGTTCGTTCGAGATCGGCCTTGCGGTCTTTTGCACGCAGCCTGCCGTTTGCTACTCCCACCGGCTCGACTAGGTATTCGACCTGTTCTCCGTTCGAGGTTTTGAGAACAATGACCATCTTGGCCTTGTACTTGATTGCGAGTTGAATCTGTCGCAACAGATCGTCATCATCGGGGTCGCTTGTGCCCTGAGTGTCGGCTTCGCGCATGCGAGTGATGTCTTCGACAACACTCTGTCGCTGCTCTGAGACCTTGTTCTTCGAGGACAACTTCTGCGGAGACAAAACCTCGCCGTTTTCATCAACTCGAACCGCAACAAAGTTCGCTTCGCGCAAAGCAAAGTAAACCAGCTCGGCCTCGAATCGCGAATGCAAGCTTCCGGCTTCATCGAAGTGCAATGCGAAGGGCTTCAGTCGCTGATCGTTGTGAATCTCGGCCAGCAGAATCTTGTCTGTCGAAACGATTTGGCTGTGTGCTCCCGACTTCGTTGCGTAAACCTTGAGTCTGGCAAATCTCGACTCGGCTTCTTTCAGCAGGTAGTCAACAGGTTGCGGCAATTCTTTTGCGGAGAGGCGAAGAAGCAGTGAGCGAATCTCATCGATGGCAAGACCGGTCTCAAGCCCGTGGCTAACCGATAGCGCTGAGAGCCTGTAACTGCTGGCCATGCCAATTTGCTCTGTGTCTGCGAAGCGACGCAGGCTGATTTCAAGTTCGGTTGGCAGCGGGCTTGGAGCAATCAGGGTTAGGTCGGCCTGAATAATTACCCGCTCGGCCGCCGAAGGCAGCCCGGCGATAGCGCGCTCGCTGGCGGTCTGCAGCGAAGTTGAGAGAAGCCCCAGCCAACTGGTTGCTTGCGAGTTGGCAATTAGCCCAATCAAGTTGGCGATCTCGGCAACCTTCTTGATGCGGTTTGTCGCGGTCGAATCGGCGAAGGGGTATACCTCGGCCAATCGCCGCTCGAAGCTCTCGGCAGGCAGTATCGCTAATAGTTCGCGGGCGGCTTCGTCGCCTAGTAGTGACAGCCAGGTTTCGGCCAGGTGACTCCATCGCTCGCGGTCGCTCCAGGAAATCCAGTTTTCGGCTCTTTGGCCAAGCTGCCAGCGCGAACCTTCTATTTCTGCGAGGTTGGCAAACTGTGCGAGCTCAAAAACCTGTTTCGCATATTCGTTTGACTTGCTCAGGTGAGCCGCCAGTCGCTTCACATCTGGCAGCCCTACGCCGCGTTTTCCGACCTCGCGAATATATCTCTGCTCAAGTTCAAAAATTAGTTCGGTCAGCGCTTGAATTACATCGAAGATCGCCAGACTCGCATCGCGGTCAATTTCGGCGGCAGACAATTCGCGTCGCTCGTTATCTGAAACCAC
>WLIA01000061.1 GCA_009702455.1 Actinomycetota bacterium
AACGATGGTCGACGCGGTCGAATGGGTTCTCACCTCAGCTGGGCAGACCCGCAACGCGGTTGGTCTTTCGTTTCGACCGGTCGCGGAGACGTCGATTGGGAGATGAGTTTCAGAGCGTTGCGAAAAATCGGATACAACGGCCCAATCTCTGTCGAGTGGGAAGACGCCGGCATGGATCGCCTGCACGGAGCAGCGGAAGCAGTTGGCTTCATCAAGAGCTTGCTCTGGAAGAGCCCAGAGAGATCTTTCGACGCAGCTTTCTCTGTCGACTCGGCAGCCGAAGAAAACTAGTCGAGGCTCAACAGAGTTATCGACCCTGTGTCGTTGAGATTGGCAAACGCTTCGTCGAGGCAAGCGCTGCTAAACGCAATCGCCTTTAAATCTGGGCGAACCGCGCAATCGAAAATGCCCATCGCCTGACCGGCAAAGTTGTCGCTCGCATCGAGCGTAAAGAAAACTTCGCGTTCACCGTCGACAGTGAAGCTGTCGATTCGGCCGGCAAAAGCCATGGCAACAAAGAGTTTCGCTTCTGGGCCGAACGAGAGTCCGTCTGGGCCTGAGCCTGGCTCGCAGTCGAAAGAACTAACTCGCTCGCCGTTGTCGTCGATGAAGCTGATGCGATCTGCAAAGGTCTCTGCCACGGCGAAAGAGTCTGCGCGCCGTTCGCATCCGTTTGGAAACACAAACTTCGACGAAGAGAGAGTGACGTCGCCGGCTGGCGAGATTCGATAGAGCACAGAGTCGGCGGCAGGTTCGGTGTCTGGATTGAAGCCGTAACCGCCAACCCAGGCGGTTCCGTCGGCTTCAACGTGCATGTCGTTGAGCGGATACGAAGTCAGCGCCGAGAGGTCTGCGTGCACAGACAGGTTGGCCGAGCCGTCGAGTCGCAAGACCAAACGCCTCAGGCAGTCAACAACCAGCAGGTCGCCGTTCGCAGCCCAGCCGATTCCGCCTGGCATCTCTGGGCCGCCCTGCGAATGTGAAAGTCGCACGGTTGCATCTGCGTCAGGATTCCAAGACATTACTCTTCCGCGAAACATGTCACTAAACCACAACTCTCCGTTGTGCCAGCGAAGTGCTTCGGCAAAGCCCAAGCCATCAAGGCGTTTTAGAACAGGGATGTCGCTCATGCTAGAAAGTTGCCGTAAGGCCACCGTCAACGGTGAGGGTTTGGCCGGTTGTGTAAGTGTTTGATCTGCCCGAAAGCCACGCGACAGCTTCGGCAATTTCGTTCGGCATAGATGCGCGTCTCAGTGGCAGGCGACCGGTCTCAACATACTGTGAGCGAAACTCTTCGGTGTCTGCCTCGTCGACACCTTGTTCGTTGAGACTCATCTGAGTGCGAACAAATCCTGGAGCAACTGCGTTCGCCAAAATTCCATGCTCTGCACCGGTTAGTGCAAACGATCTCGTAGCTGCCTCAAGCCCGGCCTTGCCGACATCGTATGCAAGTGCGTCTTGTCTAGAGAAGTTAGCGTGCACGCTGGTGATGTTTACCACGCGACCAAACTTCTGCGCCTTCATCGATTCAAATGCCAGCGACATCAAACTCAGCGGTGCTTCTAGGTTGATTGCCCAAACCTTGCGCCAGTCTTCGACGTCTGAAGAACCAAACGGAGTCGAACGATAGATTCCTGCCACGTTCACCAATACGTCTATGCCACCAAGTTCGGCAAGTGATGCCGCGATGACTCGCTCTCGCTCGGCCGGCACCGATAGGTCTGCCTTCAACCAATCGCCGCCCGACTGAAAGTCAACGCCGACGACTCGATCGCCGCGACTTCTCAGTGCATCGGTCACACTCGCGCCGATTCCACTGGCAACCCCGGTCACAAGAGTTCTAAGTTGCTGAGTCATCTCAATCTGCCTTTCTAAAAAACTGAACCGAGGTATTCCAAGTAATTGTCTCGCCAGGCAGCAAAAACGGGCCGTCGTGTTCGTTGGCACCTAGACCATGCGGCACATTGGTTGGTTCAATGCCGAGCGCAAAGACCTCGCTGTTCCAGGGTGCCTCGGCCGAGGTGCCAAACTCTTGCCAAACCAGCGCGTGCTCTAAACCCTGCCACTCAACCCTGGCAACCCAGTCGTCGACCTGAACCGAGATCGACTTCGTCTTCGAGCCCGAGACCACGAATACTTTGGCCGGTTGGCTCGCCGAGAGTTCGGTGAAGCCCTTCATCGCTGCCGACTCGATAATCAAGCCGGTTGGTGCACCCGAGTAATCCAAATCGAGAATCTTGGATGCTGGGCAAAGAGTCACCTTGGCGACCGAGCCGCGCTGCACGGGCTGCAAGAAGCGCGAGCCGAGAATCAAATGCTCGGCGAAGCCGACGGGCTTTTTGGCTTTTGACTTATTGGTCGCAGTAGTTTGCACGCTGACCGAGGAGTCTTTATCGAAAGACCACTCGCGAACCAATTCGATTTCACCCTCGGGGCCCATCCAAGAGAGCTTCAGAGTTTTGTCGGTTTGTTCAACAATTTTCCAGTTGGCTTGCGAGGCGGCACCGTGAAAAGCTGCGCGTTCGGTTTCAGCTTCAGCCGATCCGGTGTTTGGCGCACACAACTGCCAGCCGCCGCGCCACCTGCTAACCCAACTTTTTTCATCGGGTGCTGGTGTGTTGGCTGGTGAAACTGTCCACGGTGTTTTTGCTAGAACGCTCTGGCCATCAATCTCAAGATTCGAAAGAACCGCGCCTTCGCCAGCGATGATTTCTGCGCGCACATTATCGCGAGCAAAAATCACCGTTGAGCTCATCACTCACCTCTGCGGCTTGAATCAGCTGCGCCCGTGTTGGTCTTCAGCGCTTTGATCAACGAGTTCTTTCCCTCAAGCACCACGGTGAGCATTGTCTCTGATGCCAACTGGCCGTCACCTCTGTTGATTGCTTCATACACTTCGTTGTGAAGTTGAACATCTAGTTCTAAAGCATCGCGGCCTCTTAGAGCTTGCTGCTGAATCATGAAGACTCGCCTTAGAAAGTCGCCGACTACGCTGCCGAATTGCAAGAGGAATGAGTTCTGGCTGGCCGCATAAACAGCAAGGTGAAAATCAAGATCGGCTTTGGCGAAACCCTCAGGGTTGTCTAACTCTTCTTGCATGGTTTGAATTGCAAGTTTCAAGCTTCTGTGCTGATCCATGTTGGCTCGACTGGCGGCTAATTTCGCAGCGGCGGGTTCGAGAATTTGGCGAATCTCGATTAGATCAAGCATCACTTCGTCGCCGCGACCTTCTTCTTGGTGCCAGCGAAGAATGTCTGAGTCGAAGATGTTCCAATTTTCAACCTCTTGAACGCGCGTGCCGATTTTTTGGCGAATCTCAACCAAGCCTTTGGCCGAAAGCACGCGCATGGCCTCGCGCACAGAGGTGCGACTTACGTTGTAGCTTGCGCCAATCTCTGGCTCGGTTGGCAAGAACTCGCCCGGCAGAATGCGGCCGCCAATAATGGTGCGGCCAATGCCTTCAATTACAGTCTTTTGCAGGCCTCGAATCGAAGACCTAGACCCGCTGAGGGGTTCATAGGTATTTTCCATGTCCACCTCTGAATGTTAAGCGCTAATGTCCAACCCTAGTCGGTGCAACAATCGATGGACTTTCGTAAGCGAGCTGTCCATCAATCTTAATCTCGACTTCGCGCAGGTAAGGGCGAAGGGCGACTTCATCCACCTGAATTCCCAAACCGGGTGCGTCTGGCGCTTTGATTTCGCCTGCTGAATTCATTGCGATGTGCTCGACCGATAGATCCCAGGCAACTGACTTGGGTTCGAGCGGGAATTCGCAAATTTTGTGATCTTCTAGACCGACGAACGCCTGCATCGAAGCCGAAAGAGCTAGGTGCGATGTGAATGTGTGGTTCACAAAGGTGACGTCGTTTCTCACCGCGTGCTCAGCGACAACCTTTGATGGGCCAATGCCTCCGATGCGAGCCGAGTCAACCTGAATGAATTTGACGGCACCGAAGTCGATCAGGTTCATCGCCATGTGCTCTGTGTGGGCACCTTCACCGCCAGCAAGGCCGACCTTGCCAGAAACCTTTGCTAGATCTGCGTAGGCCTTGAATGCGTGAGCGAAGAATGGTTCTTCTAGCCAAGTGGCTCCGGCTTTTTGAAGCGCAGGGATGCGCTCAACCGCGAGCGCGACATTGTCGCCCCAAATCTGACCAGCATCGATTAGCAGATCTGCATCTTTACCCAAACCCTCGCGGGCAGCGGCTACGTGATCAGCGTCATCGCCAACGTCGGCTGTGCCGTAGTTTCCCCAACCAAACTTGACAGCACGAAAACCCTTTGCTCGCGCATCGCGTGCTCGCTCGAGGGTCGACTGTGGTGTGTCACCCATCAGCATCGAAGCGTATGGCACCTTTGCAAAATTGTTCTTGTAGCCGAGCAGTTTCCAAACCGGTTCTTCGAGCTTGCGGCCCAAGAGATCCCACAGTGCGATTTCAACACCAGACCAGGTGTGGGCGGCCTGAAGTAGGTCCATGCTGTTTCTGCCAACGAGTTGGCTGAGACCAAAGATGTCTTTCGGGTCGTTCACGGTTTCGCCGAGAACGCTTGCAGAGACCGGCTGGCAAACGCCGTGTGATCTTGGGGTTACGAAAGCGGAAATAGAGGTGAGCGGCGATGCCTCGCACTCGCCCCAGCCAACGCTGCCATCATCGCCAACCACCCGCACCAGCAGGGCATCCTGGCTGCCATCTGCTTCAAGGGTGACTTCGGGCATGGAGGCATAGAAAAACTCGACGGAGTCGATTCGCATGATATGCCCGCCTTTCAGTGGCCCCGATGATGAAACTGTCTAAGACTATTGTCCGAGAAT
>WLIA01000062.1 GCA_009702455.1 Actinomycetota bacterium
AGCGGACCGAGAAAGTTGAAGGTGGTCGGCACCCCGAGCGCTTTGCGAACCGGGGCCACGTGACGCATCGCCGGATGGAAAACCGGTGCGAAGAAGAAAGTTATGCCGGCCGCCCTGTAGACCTCGGCAACGCGCTGAGGCGACAGGTCAAGCCTGATTCCCAAAACCTCGAGCATCTCGGCAGAGCCGGTCTTTCCAGAAGCCGATCTGCTGCCGTGCTTCATGACTCCAACACCAGTGGCGGAAGCAACAATCGAAGCCATGGTTGAAATGTTTACGGTGCCGATCATGTCGCCACCGGTGCCAACTATGTCGATTGCATCTGAGCCAGTATCGAGCAAAACCGATTTTTCGAGCATCACGTCAACGAGCCCGGCGAGTTCTTCAACCGTCTCGCCCTTGCTGCGAAGCGCCATCATAAATGCGCCGATCTCGGCTTCAGAAGATTCGCCATCCATGATTTGAGACATCGCCCAGCCGGCTTCATCGCGACTTAAATTTTTCTTGGAGAGCAGCTTCGCCAAGACAGTCGGCCATGTCATCGAATCGGTCATGCGCACAAGTTTATTGCCGAAAATCCAAGCAAATTCGCGCTAATGAGCCCGAATTCAAACGAACGTGGGTTAGCATTAAGCCATGTCTACCGCGGCTTTTTCTTCCCCCACAATCAATCGCCCAAGTGCAACTTCTGTTGGCACAATTGTGTGGCTCGGCAGCGAGGTGATGTTCTTCGCAGCGCTTTTTGCCATGTATTTCAGCCTTCGAGCGAACTCCCCCGCACTTTGGGAAGAAGGAACCTCGCACCTCAACGTTCCATTCGCGCTAGTAAACACTCTGATCCTCGTTGCCTCGTCGTTCACGGCTCAATTCGGCGTTTTTGCAGCTGAACGCATGCAGCCACGCGCAACCGGCATGTCACCTACCAAGTGGGGCATGGTCGAGTGGTTCATGATTTCTTATGTCTTGGGAGCGATCTTCGTTGCTGGTCAGGTCTGGGAATACGCGGTTTTGACGTCTGACGGAGTTTCGCTGAGTTCAGATTCCTATGGCAGCGCTTTCTACATCACAACTGGCTTTCACGCCTTACACGTAACCGGCGGGCTAATCGCATTTCTTCTAATCATCGGTCGCACATTCGCGGCCAAGAAGTTTGGCCACTATGAGGCCACCGGAGCCATCGTTGTCTCCTACTACTGGCACTTCGTCGATGTTGTTTGGATCGGCCTTTTCCTAATCATCTACGTTCTGAAATAGACAGTTGGAGCAAACGAGTAACAGAATGAGAAAAACTCTAAAGAACTCACGTCGCAGTCCTCTCGCAGCAATATTCGTTATTGCTGCAGGGCTTATTTTGAGCGGCGGCGGCTATGCCGTTGCAACCTCAGCTGTCGAAAACACGACCGCAAACACTGCAATTTCTGCGCAGGAACAAATCAAAGAGGGCGAAAGACTTTTCTTGGCAAACTGCGCAACCTGCCACGGCGTTAACGGAGTTGGCACAGCTGCCGGCCCAACCGTAATCGGTGTAGGTGCGGCTTCTGCAGACTTCCAGGTTTCTAGCGGACGCATGCCCGGTCAGGCAAGTGGACCGCAGATGCCACCGAAGCCGGTTCAGTTCACAGAAGAGCAGATCGCAGCAATTGCCGCTTATGTCGGTTCGCTCGGTGTGGGCCCAAGCATTCCAACCGCTGACATGCTCGAAGCCAACGGCGACTCTTCTCGCGGTGGCGAGCTCTTCAGAATCAACTGTGCGATGTGTCACAACGCGGCGGGTGCCGGCGGTGCGCTTACCGAAGGCAAGTGGGCACCAACTCTAAAGGGTGTCTCGGCCAAGCACGTTTACGAAGCAATGCTTACCGGGCCACAGAACATGCCGGTTTTCAACGACGCTAATCTCACACCCTCAGACAAAAAGGACATCATCACCTACTTGGCATATATCGAGGCCAACCCATCTGCAGGTGGTTATGAACTCGCGGGTCTTGGCCCTGTTGCCGAGGGACTTTTTCTCTGGATTTTCGGGTTCGGCTTGATAATCCTCATCACAATGTGGCTTGGCGCCAAGTCCAACTAAGTTTTCAGCAAAGGGAGCAGTTAATTGAGCGATAAGGCTATGAAAGCCAAAAAGCACGACTACGAAGCCGGTCTTGCCGTGATTTCGACCGAAAAGATTCAAGACCCAGGACTTGAACCGCATCGCGTGAGAATGACTGACAAGAGCGTCAAGCACGAGCAGAGCGCTAATCGTCAGGTTGCTGCGCTGTTTCTACTCTCGGCTTTCGGCAGCGTGTTCTCGATTTACGCTTACTTCGCTTTTCCGATCACAGAAGATCTAGCCACCGTTCGAGCCAACAACCTTTGGCTTGGTCTCGGAATAACCCTCGGGCTTTTGGGAATCGGTATTGGTGCGGTGCACTGGGCAAAGACCCTGATGCCAGATGCCGAAGTTACCGAGGAGCGCAAGCAAACCCGCGGCAGCGAAGAGGTTCGCGCTCGAGCAATCGAGATCATCAAGCTGGCCGACCAGGAGTCTGGTTTTACCCGCCGCAAGCTGATTCGTCGTTCAATGTATGGCGCTCTCGCACTGTTTCCGCTTCCGGCAATTTTCTTCTTCGGTGACCTTGGCCCGAATCCTGGTGACAGCCTTCGCCACACCATGTGGAAGAAGGGCACTCGCCTAGCAAAAGATCCAGACGGCACTCCTATCAAGGCAAGTGACGTAACTCTTGGTTCGATCTTCCACGTGATTCCAGCCGGTCTTGCAGAGTTGCACGACGACCGACTGAATGAGAAGGCAAAAGCCGCGGTTATTTTGGTGCGCGTTAATCCTGCAGAGCTGATTGAAACCGAAGAGCGCAAGAGCTGGTCATACGACGGCATCGTTGCCTACAGCAAGATTTGCACGCACGTTGGTTGCCCCGTTGCTCTCTACGAGCAGCAAACACACCACTTGCTTTGCCCATGTCACCAGTCGACTTTCGATTTGGTTGATGGCTGCAAGGTTATCTTTGGCCCTGCCGCTCGCCCACTTCCTCAGTTGCCAATTGCGGTTGACGCTGAGGGTTACTTAATTGCGCAGAGCGATTTCGATCAACCTGTCGGCCCTAGCTTCTGGGAGCGTTAAAAATGACTGACACTTCAACCAAAGAGAAAAAGGGCACCTTCCTCGCCGGTCGCGCAAACTATCTTGACGAGCGCATGGGTGTTGCCGGAATTCTGAAGGAATTCGGTCGCAAGGTTTTTCCTGACCACTGGTCATTCATGCTCGGTGAAGTTGCGATGTACAGCTTCGTCGTGCTTCTCATTTCTGGAACCTTCCTAACATTCTTCTTTCAGCCCTCAATGGTTGAGGTTGTTTATGACGGTGTTTACGGACCTCTAAAGGGTGCCGAGATGTCAATCGCCTACGCTTCATCACTCGACATCTCGTTTGAGGTTCGTGGTGGACTGCTAATGCGTCAGGTGCACCACTGGTCTGCGCTGTTGTTCGTCGCAGCCGCCGGTCTGCACATGCTTCGCGTGTTCTTCACCGGTGCGTTCCGCAAGCCACGTGAGATCAACTGGCTGGTTGGCTTCTTCTTGTTCGTAATGGGTATGGCCGGTGGCTTTACCGGTTACTCACTTCCAGACGACCTGCTCTCAGGAAACGGTCTTCGCATCATCGACGGAATGATCAAAGGTATTCCAGTTATCGGAAGCTACACGTCATCGTTGCTTTTCGGTGGCGAGTTCCCTGGGCACTTGGTTGTCGCAAGACTTTACAGCTTGCACATCATGATTATCCCCGCGCTGATTATTCTTTTGCTTGCAGTTCACCTCTTCATGGTCGTCATTCACAAGCACACCCACTACTCGGGTCCGGGTCGCAAAGACACCAACGTTGTTGGTTATCCGTTGGCACCGGTTTACGTTGCTAAGGCCGGTGGATTCTTCTTCATCGTCTTCGGTGTCATCATGCTGATATCTGCAACCTTCACCGTGAACCCAATTTGGAACTACGGAGGCTACGACCCCTCCCCTGTTTCAGCTGGTACTCAGCCTGACTGGTACATCGGTTGGCTAGACGGCGCACTGCGTCTTGTTCCAAGCGGATGGGAATTCGTTGCACTCGGTGGAACATGGTCAATGAACATTCTTGTTCCCCTTGTCATCAGCCTGGTGTTCTTGGCTGTCGTTGCCGCCTACCCATTCATTGAGAAGTGGGTGACCGGCGATGACCGCGAGCACCACGTGCTAGACCGCCCGAGAAACGCTCCTGTTCGCACCGCTATCGGCGCAGCTGGCGTGACCTTCTACGCGGTGCTCTGGGCTGGAGCGGCCACAGACCTGATCGCAACTCACTTCATGGTTTCTCTGAACCACGTTCTGCTAACAATGCAGATCTTGCTATTCGCAGGCCCTGTGCTCGCCTTCTGGGTGACCAAGCGAATCGCTCTAGCACTTCAGCGCAAGGATCGCGAGATCGTTCTGCACGGACGCGAGTCTGGCCGAATCGTGCGCTTGCCGCACGGTGAATTCATGGAAGTTCACGAACCACTCGACAAGTATGAAATGTACAAGTTGGTTGACTTCAAGAGCTACGTGCCAACGCTCGCAAGGCCAAACGCTGACGGCAAGATTACAGTCTCGGCTCGCATCCGTGCATCGCTATCGAAGTTCTACTTCCAGGATCGCGTTGCACCGGTAAGTCAGCTCGAGCTCGATGAGGCAAACCACGACCACGCTCCTAGCGATGTAGTCGCCGCGAGCAAGCCGATGAAGAAGCTTGCTGCTGCGCCAAAGAAGCC
>WLIA01000063.1 GCA_009702455.1 Actinomycetota bacterium
GAGAAAACCGGTGTCGAATGGGGTGCCGAGATTCTCGGCAAGTCGCCTCAGGCTGTTCGCATGCTCAAGTTCGCTTTCAACGCGGTTGACGACGGGCTTGTTGGGCAGCAGATTTTTGCGGGTGAGGCCACCCGCTTGGCTTACGGCACAGCCGAAGCGGCCGAGGGGCGTGACTCGTTTCTAGAGAAGCGAGACGCCGACTGGTCTGCTTTTCCTTGGCACTACTAGAGCGTTCACGTGACCAAGCCGCTCAAGCTCGTTGCCGCAAACGACCCGTTTAGCGCGCTTATCGCCGTTGCCGATGCCCTCGCCGGCAAGGTTGCCCTGTTCGTAACACCGCCAGAGCTAAACGGCCTCATGCCAGAGGTGCACGGGCTGCCAGATTCTGTCGACGATTCGGTTGCGTTCATCGTTGAAACCAGTGGGTCAACTGGCACGCCGAAACGCGTTGAGCTATCTGTTGCTGCGGCTCTCGCCAGTGCGCACGCGAGTGCCAAGCGACTCGGTGGTTCGGGTCAGTGGTTGCTCGCACTGCCAATCAACTACATCGCAGGGCTAAACGTTTTGATTCGTTCGGCTGTTGCAGAAACCCAGCCGGTGATGATGAACACATCGGTGACGTTTACGGCAGAGGCTTTCGTTCGGCACACCACAATGCTGCGAGACGAGAAAAAGTTCACCGCGCTGGTGCCAACACAATTGAGTCGCTTGGCAATTGCAGCAGAGCACGACGAGAACGTCTCGAACGCGCTGCGTGCCTACGACACGATTCTGGTTGGCGGCCAGGCAACGTCGCCGCAGCTGCTCGAATCCTTGCGCGAACTGGGCGCGAATGTTGTTGAAACCTACGGCTCTGCCGAAACATTTGGTGGCGTTGTCTACGACGGCAAACCCTTGCCTGGCGTAACGGTGAGCATCAACTCAGATTCTCGAATCGAAATCTCTTCGCCCACGCTTGCAAACGATTTTGCTGCAATTGGCAAGCTCGTGATAAGCGACCTGGGTGAAATTGTTGACGGCAAACTTCGAGTGCTCGGTCGAGCAGATCGAGTGCTTATCTCTGGTGCGATAAAAGTTTCGCTCGACCGAGTCGAAGCGGTTGCGCGCGATGTTGGTGGTGTGGTCGAAGTGGCAGCAACAGCAATCGAAGACTCCGAGTGGGGTCAACGCGTTGCGATTGTCTATGTAGGTAGCCCAGAGGTTGCCGATGAAATCGCGCAGCGCCTGGCCGATGATCTGGGTCCAGCGGCCAAGCCGTTGCGAATCATGCGTGCAGATCGGGTGCCAAAATTGATTAACGGCAAGCACGATTTGCAGGCCATCAAGCAACTATTTGAAAAGGGTTCAGTTGGCGAATAACAAGAAGGCTCTAAAGCGCAAGGCTGCGCTCTGGCTCGAAGGTGCGAGACTGCGCACCCTGCCGCTTGCTGTAGCCCCCGTGGCCATTGGTGCTGGGGCGGCGGCCTCTATTCAGTCATTCGATTTGACTCTCAGCCTGCTTGCACTCGCTGTTGCCCTCTTTTTGCAGATTGGTGTCAACTTCGCCAACGACTACTCAGATGGCATCAGAGGAACAGACTCAAAGCGCGTTGGCCCACTTCGTCTCACCGGCAGCAAATCGGTGAAGCCCGAGGCCGTTAAGCGTGCGGCTTTCGCGTTCTTCGCTCTGGCGGCAGTTGCCGGTTTGGCGATTGTTTTGCTAACTCAAATTTGGTGGCTTGTTGCGGTTGGCCTAGTTGCAATCATCGCCGCCTGGTTTTACACCGGCGGCAAGAGTCCTTACGGCTACGCGGCTTTCGGCGAGTTGTCAGTATTTGTGTTTTTCGGTTTGGTAGCGACCGTAGGCACCGCTTACATTCAAATCGAGAACTTCGAAAAGAACTCTCTCGTGATGATTGTTACTTTTGCAGGCGCAACTGCAATCGGGCTCTTCTCTTCTGCCGTGCTCATGGTCAACAACATTCGCGACATCGATCTCGACAGGCACGTGTCAAAAAACACCCTCGCCGTGAAGGTTGGCAAGCGAGCAGCGAAGGCCATTTACTTTGCAATGATCTGGATTCCGCTTTTGATTCTGTCTGGTTTTGTTCTGCTCTATCCGGCGACCGTATTTGCGTTCGTTAGTTTCTTATTGGTTGCACCGGCAACTTTGATTGTTGCAACGGCAACTACACCGAAAGAGCTAATTCTTGCTTTGAAGCTGACCAGCTTCGGTGCGCTGGCATATTCCTTGCTGCTCGCATACGGTTTATCAACCGTTTCGATTGGCTAGTTTCTAGAGTCGTCTGCAGAATCGTCGGCAGAGTCTTCGCTGTCGGAGTCTGAGTCGTTCTTCTTGTTTTTAGCGCGGTAGATTGCCTCTGACACAGCATCGCGCTGGTTGCCAAAAAAGATTAGTGAAATCGCGAGAGCCAAAACGGCCGCAATCGCCGAGGCAAAAAACGGGTCAAATTGAAGCAACAGCATGACGGCTAGAAATGCCGAAAATGTGCCTATTCTCAGCACCAAATACTTGACCCAGGGGTTCTTCACGGTTCAAGTCTAAGTTTTCGCTGATTAGAGTTAAGCCATGCGTTTTCAAATCTTTGGCCTCATCGTATTGATCGTTTTCACGGTCTTCGTGACCGTCTTTGCGGCTAGTGCCGACCGTAATGCGGTGCGCGTGTTGCCCAAGTACGTGTGGATTTTGCTCTGCCTGTTCATCACCCCAATCGGTGGTTTTCTCTATCTGACCTTTGGTCGCCCAATCGGTGGCCCGGGTCGACGCCAGAAGCCCAGACCGGCAGCGCCAGACGACGATCCCCAGTTTTTGCGAGACCTCTCTGAGCGTCTTCGCAAAGACGACGAAGGCAAAGAGTGACCCAAGCCCCAGCTCAAGTTTTTGCAGCCAATTTTCTGGCGAACTTGGTTGGCACAGTCGAGGTGCGCCACATCTACCTCGCGCCCGGCTCTAGATCGCAGGCCCTAGCCGTTGCGGCCGAGCAGTTGGCGAGCGCCGGCAAGGTTAAGCTTCACGTGCGCATCGATGAGCGTTCGATGGCGTTCTCGGCACTCGGCACGGCGCTTGCAACGCAAACTCCAGTTGTCGTCATCACGACTTCGGGCACGGCAGTGGCTAACCTTCATCCCGCGGTTCTAGAGGCGCATCACTCGGGTGTACCGCTGATTCTGCTAACCGCAGATCGACCAGAAGAATTGCGCGGAGTTGGAGCGAACCAAACCACAGACCAGCTCAACATCTTCGGCAATGCGGTATCGGTAGTCTTCGATGTTTCAGCACCTACAGCAGATGTCGACGAAGCAAAGCGCGCACGTGATGCGGTTATCGCGGTGGCTAGTGCGATGAGCGAAGCCGGTGGACCTAAGCAATTCAACATCGCTTTCAGAGAACCGCTCTCAAGTTCTGACCCAGACGCGGCGTCAATCGAGGCTGCACCGCTAGAGGTCGAGACCATCGAGCCTGAGATTGAGTGGGCAGTGCTTGATGCAAAAGTGCCTACCGTTGTCATAGCCGGTGCCGGAGCGGGCGAAGATGCCGTCGAGCTTGCAGAGTCATTTGGTTGGCCTCTTTTCGCAGAACCTTCTTCTGGTGCGAGATTTGGTTTGAATGCGATTGTCGGCTACCGAAGACTTTTGCAAAACCAAAACGATCTAGCGAAACAAATTGGCCGTTTAATTGTTTTTGGCAAACCAACTTTGAGTCGTCAAGTGACGGCCTTGTTCTTCGACGAGAAAATCGAAACGGTTGTTGTGCGAAGCAAAACGCACGGGCTCTTTGATGTCGCCAGACGGGCCGCGCAATTTGTCGATGAGATTACGGTCGACGACGAAGTTGATTTCGAGTGGCTCGCTCGCTGGCGTGCCGCAGACCAAGAGAACGAGTTCAACTTCAGTGAAACGCTCGATCGCGCAAATTTGGTTCGCGAGCTCTATTTGGCTTCTGACCAGAACGATTGCATTGTTCTAGGAGCCAGCCGGCTAATTCGCGAAGCAGACTCGGTGGCACCAGCGAAGCCAATCGCAGTTTTCGCAAATCGTGGTTTGGCCGGCATCGATGGAACAATCGCGACCGCCACTGGAATCGCTATTGCGAATCACGATTTCTTCAGCGACCACGGGGTTGAGTCGATCGGCATAACTCGTGCACTTATGGGTGACCTAACGGCTCTGCACGACGCTGGGTCTCTGGCTTTCGATCAACCGGATGCCGACCTGAACCTGCAGATAATCGTCGGCAACGACGGCGGCGGAACGATTTTTGAGACCCTAGAGATTGCCTCGACAATTGACGATCAGGCCTTCGACCGCCTGTTCAGAACCCGTCAGAATGTCGACTTCTGGCACCTGGCCGAGGCCTACGGCTGGCAATACATCAGGGTCGAGCGTCTTGAGCAGTTGGCCCCCGCGCTGCAAACCAGAGGGCGCGTTCTCATCGAGGTCTTGCTCTACTAGCAGTTGGTAGCAGTTGGCTAGGCGAGGGCTTCGCGAATTGGCTTGAACTTCAACTCGGTCTCTTCTAGCTCTGCAACAGGCTCAGACTCGGCCACAATTCCGCAGCCCGCGTATGCGGTTATTTGATTGTCTTGCAGCAGAGCACCGCGCAGCGCAATCGCCCACTCGCCGTCGCCGTCAGCGCCAATCCAGCCAACCGGCCCGGCATACCTGCCACGATCAAAAGGCTCAAGCTCTGCAATGAGTTTCTGTGCATCGACAGTCGGCGTTCCGGCAACTGCGGCGGTTGGGTGCAGCAC
>WLIA01000064.1 GCA_009702455.1 Actinomycetota bacterium
ATCAACACACCAAAGGGTTTTCCGCAGGAAGTTCTTCGCCTACTTGCCGCCGAGACCGGCCTGCCGGTAACCGAGGCGCGCAACCACTTCGAGGCGCAGGGTGCTCGCGACGGTTTGGTCGAAGCTTCGGGTGCGCTTCGCGTGCTTGCCGTTTCGCTCACCAAGATCAACAACGACCTTCGCTGGATGGGATCTGGCCCAAATGCTGGCATCGCCGAGCTACACATCCCTGATCTTCAGCCTGGTTCTTCGATCATGCCTGGCAAGGTCAACCCGGTTATTCCAGAGGCCGTGATGATGGTTTGCGCTCGGGTTATCGGCAACGACTCAACCGTGGCCTGGGCTGGCGCATCGGGCAACTTCGAGCTCAACGTTGCGATTCCGGTTATGGGCAACGCCCTGCTCGAGTCGATTCGTTTGCTCTCGAACTCAATGCGACTTCTCGCAGACAAAACCGTCGATGGTCTCGAGGCAAACGTTGAGCGCTCGCGTGCGCTTGCAGAGTCGAGCCCGTCAATCGTGACGCCGCTCAACAAATACATCGGCTACGAAGCCGCTGCCAAGATTGCCAAGCACTCGGTTGCCAAGGGCATCACGGTTCGCGAGGCAACCATCGAGCTCGGCTATGTCGATGGCGACAAGCTCACCATGGAGCAACTCGACAAAGCGCTCGACGTTTTGTCTATGACGCACCCAGGGCTATAAGGAAACCAACCAACAAGTATGGGCCGAGCGCAATGCTCGAGCCCATTCTTGCTTTTCGGGTGACAAAGAGAAACAGCACCACGATGGTTGCCAGAGCAAAGGCCGCGCACAGCGCGAGTAGCGGAGCAACCGGCGTGAACCACCCAAGGCTAAGGCTCATTCCGGTGATCAACTTCACGTCACCCATGCCGAGGGTTCCGATGCGGTTGATGCCCAACCCAACTGCAAACGCACCCACCGCCCATCCAAGCGCGATGGCCAAACGAGACCAATCGGCACCAGCCAAGCAAGCGGCAAATTGGCCGATCAGTGCAATCGGCATGAGCGGCAGGGTGTATTTGTTTGGCAGACGATGCTCACGAATGTCGGTTCGCGCCAGAGGCCAGGCCACAGCCACAAGGTATGCCGGGCCAAGCCACGCAAAGACTTCACTCATGTCCCGAAGTTAGTCGGCGGCAAGTTTGCTCTCTCGAGTTATACACAACTTTTGGTGAGCCCGATTGGCAATTCAAATTGCGTCGCATTCGCTAGCAAAGTCTTGCCAATTACGGCCTCATGAAAGTTATGAAAAAGCGCTAAAGCTTTCCGACTACTACGGTTCCAGGTTTAACGTTTTTGGTAACAATCGCACCAGCGCCTACCTGTGATCCTTCACCAACAACAATGTCGCCGAGAATGATCGCGTGCGCACCGAGCGAAACGTTGTTGCCGATTGTCGGGTGACGCTTGACTCCGCGCTCAAGAGTTTTGCCGCCGAGAGTTACGCCGTGATACATCAGAACATCGTCGCCAACAATTGCGGTTGCACCGATAACAACACCCATGCCGTGATCAATAAAAACTCTGCGACCGATTTTTGCCCCTGGGTGAATTTCGATGCCCGTCCAGAAGCGACCCCATTGCGATGACAGTCGGCCGACCAAGTGCCAGTTGAGCTTCACATAAAAGAACGCCGATATGCGGTGCCACCACACGGCGTGTAAGCCTGGCGACGTGAGCAAGATTTCGAGTTTGCTCGTGGCCGAAGGGTCTCGATCGAATGCTGCAGAAACGTCTTCGCGCATTCGAGCGATAAATGATTTTGAGATTATTGCTCCATTAGGTCTTCATACATGACCGTCGAAAGGTAACGCTCACCGAACGACGCAAGTATTACAACAATAGTTTTGCCCGCAAATTCCGGCCGCTTGGCAACCTGAATCGCCGACCACGCAGCGGCTCCAGATGAAATTCCACCAAGGATGCCGTCATCGGTTGCAAGACGTCTCGCGTAGCGAAGAGCGTCTTCGTTGGCCACGTCGATTACCTCGTCGTAGACAGTGCGGTCGAGCACATTCGGAATGAAGTTTGCACCGATTCCCTGAATCGGGTGTGGGCCTGGCCCTCCCCCGTTCAAGAGGGCATTGGCAGCAGGCTCGACTCCAAAGATCTTGATGTCTGGCTTCAGCTCGCGCAAGCGCTGGCCGACGCCAGTGATGGTTCCGCCGGTGCCGATGCCCGCCACGAAAGCGTCAATGTTGCCCTCGGTGTCGCGCCAGATCTCTTCTGCGGTGGTTCTGCGGTGAATCTCAGGCCCTGCTTCGTTCTCAAACTGACGCACGAGCACGTGGTCTGGCTTCTGGCCAAGCTCCTCTGCGGTCGCCACAGCGCCCCTCATGCCGTCTGACTTGGGCGTGAGCACAAGTTCTGCTCCATAGGCACGGATAAGCGCTCTGCGCTCTTTTGAGACCGATTCTGGCATTGTGATGACCACGCGGTAGCCGCGGGCAGCACCCACCATGGCCAGGGCGATGCCGGTGTTTCCAGAGGTAGCTTCAACGATGGTTCCGCCTGGCTTTAGGGCTCCGGCAGCCTCGGCCGCGTCGACCATGGCGATGCCAAGACGGTCTTTAACGCTGCTTGAAGGGTTGTAAAACTCGAGTTTGGCCAAGATTCGACCCTGAGCACCTTCGGTGATGCGGTTCAGCTGAACCAGCGGGGTGTTTCCGAAAGCCTCGGTAATGTCGTTGAAGATGCGTTTGGTCATGGGTCGAGTTTAACCTGCCCGCAGACGACCCGCCAGCCCAGAAGCAGGCGGTGACATTTTGTTACAGGCTAGCGATCGAGCATTTCGGTGACGAGACCGGCGATAGCCGAGCGTTCGCTGCGGGTCAAAGTCACGTGTGCGAAAAGCTTGTTGCCCTTGAGCTGCTCAACCACCGAGGCGATGCCGTCGTGACGCCCAACTCGCAGGTTGTCTCGCTGCGCAACATCGTGAGTCAGCACCACGCGCGAGTTTTGCCCAATGCGCGAAAGCATGGTGAGCAAAGTGTTGCGCTCGAGCGACTGCGCCTCATCGACAATCACAAAGGCATCGTGCAGTGAACGCCCACGGATGTGTGTCAGCGGCAAAACCTCGAGAATTCCGCGATCGACAACGTGGTCGATTACCTCTTTCGAAACCAACGGGCCTAGGGTGTCAAAGATTGCTTGACCCCACGGATTCATCTTCTCGGCCTCGGTGCCCGGCAGGTATCCGAGTTCTTGGCCGCCAACTGCGAACAACGGGCGAAACACCATAATCTTTTTGTGCTGTCGACGTTCGAGCACTGCCTCGAGAGCGGCGCAAAGTGCGAGTGCCGACTTTCCGGTTCCGGCACGACCACCCATCGAAACGATTCCGACTTCAGAGTCAAGCAGCATGTCGATTGCAAGTCGCTGCTCAGCGCTGCGACCGTGCACACCAAAAACATCGCGGTCACCAGGCACGAGTTTGATTTTCGAACCTGCCTCAACTCGGCCGAGTGCGCTGCCGCGCTCCGAGTGAATTATCAAACCGGTGTTGATTGGCATGTTGGCAACGCCGTTGTGCTTGATCAACTCGGTGTCATATAGGTCGTTGACCTCGTCGCCGGTTAGCGTGATTTCACTGATGCCCGTCCAGCCAGAGTCGGCCGCGATGTCGTTGCGATACTCTTCGGCGTGCATGCCGAGCGAGGCTGCCTTCACGCGCATCGGCAGGTCTTTCGAAACCACGGTTACGTCTAGACCCTCGCTGGCGAGGTTGAAGGCGCAGGCAAGAATTCGCGAGTCGTTGTCGCCCAGCTGCATTCCGCTTGGCAAAACCGACTGGTCAATGTGGTTCAGTTCAACGCGAAGGGTTCCGCCGTCGCCAACCTGCATCGGAAAATCGAGGCGCTCGTGCTCTGCGCGAAGGTCATCCAAGTTTCTGAGGGCCTGGCGCGCGTAGTAGCCGATTTCTGGGTCGTGACGCTTCTTCTCGAGCTCGTTGATCACGATGATCGGAATAACAACTTCTTGTTCTTTGAACTTGAAGAGGGCTCGTGGGTCAGACAGCAAGACCGATGTGTCGAGCACGTATGTCTTCGTCGCGACATCCGGTTTCTTCTTCGCAGCCGATGCAGACTTGGCTTTGCTGGTGGTCGAAGTTGAACCGGTTCGGGCCACGGGTGCTCCTTATGTTGTTATCTTGCAGCGAATTTACGCCTGACCACACGGCAGCCGTGGCACCGACACGCCCGAGTGCGTGAAACGTAATGGTTTGTTTACCCGCGCTGAAGGTTAGGCACCGAAACGGCGGTTTCGGTTGGCAAACGCACGGATAGCTCGCAAGAAATCGACCTTGCGAAAGTCGGGCCACAGCGCCTCTTCGAAATAGAGTTCGCTGTTGCTGCTCTGCCACAATAAGAAGCCGCTCAGGCGCTGTTCGCCCGAGG
>WLIA01000065.1 GCA_009702455.1 Actinomycetota bacterium
CAACCCTTGCCCAGTGCGATGGCCAAGCCGGCCAGTGCTGGTTTGGCAAGACGTCTAGGTGCAACTCGATGCCGCCGGCAACCAGACTCCAGGTGAAAGTGCAGTCGACCGCCGCGTTGGTTGCCGCCGCACCCACACGCGTCTTAACGCGAACTACGGTGTCTGAAACGTTCTCAACCGAGATAAGCCGCGAGACTAGTCGATCGAGACCCATGAGCTTCCATCGGTCTGCCGCCGCCGGAAACTCTGCCTCGCGCCATGCGGTTCTTAGGTCGTTGTCAGTTGGTGCGCGCCAAAGCGTCAACGCCCAATTCGACACTTCGGTCTTGCCGATGCGCATTGGGCTTCCGGTGAGTTCAGAAATCTCGAGTAGCTCAGATAACTTTGCACCAGAGACGCGTGAGTCGTTCAACTTCGAATCACTTTCAAGTGCACCCATCGGCGAAACCAGCTGCGTGCTCGACACCATCCAGTCGGCGGCAACAGCCCAGGTTGCGCTCTTGGTTTGCAGCCACACCGTGAGCACGCCGGTGTTTTCTGAAAGCGCACTCAATGCACTTGCTGGCATCGAGACCACTCGCGTCTCGCGCGGGCTAAGTGGTTCGTAATCGATTGAATCGCCGGCAACAGTCTTACCGTCAGTGGTCATCGACCAGTGAAGACTCAGGTGCGATGTGTCTGCGTGATCAAGTCTGCTAACCAAAGTGAGTTTGCTTCCGTCTGCAGAGAGCGACATCGATACCGGTGCGTAAACAGCTGCGAGATCGATCAAACCGGCGCGCGGTTTTCTGTCGCTGCTAACCAGTCCGTCGATAACAAAGTTGCCGTCGTGCACGAGCTCACCAAAGTCGCCACCGTAGTTGGTCTTCTTGGTTTCACCCTCGAAAGTTGTAATACCGTGCTCGAGCCATTCCCAAATGAAACCGCCGATCAATCGCTCATACTTGTTGAACGCGGCTTGGTATTCGGTAAGACCGCCAGGGCCTGTTCCCATCGCGTGCGCATACTCGCAAAGCACAAAAGGCATTTTTCTGCGGCGAGCTTCTAGCGCGGCATCGGCAAGCGGCTCTTCTTCGCCTCGACCGATTTGCTCGATCTGCCAGACCGGCGCATACATCATGCTCCACACGTCAACGTATTCGCAGTCTTGGTCGCCCTCGTAGTGAAGCGGTCTTGACTGGTCAATGGCCTTCATTGCCTTGGCCATGGCGCTCAGGTTTCTGCCCACTCCGGCCTCGTTGCCGAGAGACCACATCACGATGCTGGGGTGGTTCTTGTCGCGTTCGACCATTCTGCGTGCGCGATCAACAATTGCCGCTTCCCACTCTGGGTCGTCGGTGGGGTTGTCGACCCAGCCAACATTTCCGAATCCGTGAGTTTCTAGATCGCATTCGTCGACAACCCAAAAACCCAACTCGTCTGCAAGGCGCAGCAGCAAACTCGAAGGCGGGTAGTGCGATGTGCGAATTGCGTTGACGTTGCTTCGCTTCATCAGCGCCAACTCTTCGCGCACTGTCTCTTCTGGAACAGCGCGACCAAACAGCGGGTGGTGCTCGTGACGGTTCACGCCTCTGAATTGAATCGGCGAACCATTTACCAAAAGCATCGAGTCTTTGATCTCGACGGTTCTGAAACCAATCTTAAGCTCAACGGTTTCACCATCGCCGTCTTCGCAAGAGCTAACTTGAAGCGTGTAGAGATTCGGTGTCTCGGTTGTCCACGCCACCGCGTCTGCAATATGCACAGGCTTGCCTGGCTCGATATCGGTGTCGGTTTCGAGCAACTTCACTCGAACCGAAATTGCAGCCTCAGGCGCGTTTGTCTTCACATCGACGCGCAGGCTCGCAACACCGTCGATGAAGTCGGTCTTCACCGCAACGTCTTCAATCGAAACTGCTGGTCGCTCAATAATCGAAACATCACGCATGATGCCCGGCAACCACCACTCGTCTTGGTCTTCGAGGTAAGAAGCCGCGCTAAAAGTAAAGACCCGGAGAGTGAGAGTGTTTTTCTCTTTCAGCAAACCGGCCAGATCAAACTCGCTAGGCAGTCGGCTGCCTCTCACCGAGCCCAGGTAGACATCGTTGAACCAGACGTCGGCGGCACCCTCGATGCCATCGAATCTAAGCACCGAGCGTGAAGGTGGTGCGGGCCAGAGCACATCCCGCTGATATTCACCGACACCGTTCTCATCTGGGGGATACGGTGGGTCGACAGCAAACGGGTAGTTCACGTTTGTGTAGGCGGGCAAGCCGTGCGGCTCTTTCAGAAAGTTGTCTAGGTGGGGCATCACGAAGCTGGCGGGCACTGGAATCAGCTCTTGGTGACCCTCTTCGAATCGGGGCACCGAACTTCTGTCGGTTACCCTCGGCAGCCAGCGAAAGCGCCAGAGCCCGTTTAGATTGAGGGTCTCGGCGTCGGTCTGAACGGCCGCGCGTGGTGGCAGGGTGTTGAAGCCCGGAGCCCTGCTTTCAAGCGGCTGAACTTCGATTGCCCTGCTAGCTTGCGTCAATTTTGAGTCCTGACACTCGCAGGGTAATCACCTGAAAAGGCCTGAATTGCAGGTCAATAGAGCGGCTGGCCGAGGTGCTAGCCGTCTGGGATGCCTGGCTGGCCTCCGCTGAGCTGGCAACCTCTAAGAAGTTGGTCATCAAGATCTCGTCGGCGACTCCGGCAAAGCTGATCGTGCTGGCGCAGCGGCCACCGGTTGACTCGTAGAGCCTGACCACCAAATCGCCACTGCCATCTTCGGCCAGCTTGACCGTTTCAACGACCACTTGCTTGGCCGAGCTGCGAACCAGTGGCTCAACCGACCGGTTGCCCAAAACTTCGCGGGCAGGGTAGTTGAGTTCGTAGCCGAGGCTTACCGCGTCTTCGATGGTTGCTGCTGGCCGCACTTTGAACTTCATCGAGTGTGCACCGAGATCTGCTTCAGGGTCTGGAAACTTTGTTGCACGCAGAAGCGAGAAGCGAACGTTGGTTACTGTCGCACCGTTTGCTTCTGTCGTTCGTTGAACGTCGAAACCGTAGGTTGAGTCGTTTGCGAAAGTAACTCCCCAGTCTCGCTCTTGCAAATACAAATATTTGTGTTGGCAAGATTCGAATCGTGCGAAATCCCAACTGGTGTTCTCGTGTGTTGGGCGTTTCACAAAACCGAACTGTGTTTCTGCAGCAACTTCTTGGGCGTGAATATCAATTGCAAAAGAAAGCTTGAGAAGTTTCTCAGACTCGTGCCAATCGATGTCGAATTCGATGTCTAGCTCTTTCGCACCAGGTGCAAGTCGCAGATTCTGAATAATCGTGCTGGTCTTGCCGGCTGAAGACTTTAGGTAGCGTTTGGTTTCGACAACCGCAGTGCCATCTGCCTCTTGGGTTACGTTGAATTCATCAACGCTGTCTAAGACCTGCTTCGAGTTGCGGTAGTTCTCATCGATGTCCCAGGCATCCCAGCGAGTTGGGTTGTCGTTGTGCAGGTGCAATTCGTTAGCCGGAATGCCGGGTGCAATCGCGTCGCGATTCGTTGCGAGCGAAAGCAAAGACCAGATTCGACCAGCGCGATCGAAACGCACTCGCAACTCTTGGTTCTCGAGAACTACAAATTCACCCTGCTCGCTGATTGAAGTTGCTGTCGCAGAACTGCTTGCTACCCCGATGCCGAGAGCGTCAACGCCGTGCCTCGAACTCGGCAGTGCGTTCGCGGTGAGCGCCTTCTGCTCTGAAGACCCGTCGTTCGCTAGGGCGGTTAGAGCAGAGTTCACAATCCCAAGCAGGTCGCGGGTTATCTCTGCGTGCCTGTTCTCAACCTCTTTGTATACCCACGCGATCGCGGTGCCAGGCAAAATGTCATGAAACTGCATGAGCAGAATGCTCTGCCAGATCTCTTCTAGCTTGGCGCTCGGGTAGGCAGCGCCTGTCTTCAGGGTCGCGTAGCTGGCCCAAAGTTCGGCTTCTCTGAGCAGGCCTTCGTTGCGGCGGTTGCCGTGCTTGGTTCTGTGCTGCGAGGTCAAAACTCCGCGGTGAAGTTCGAGATACATTTCGCCGCGCCAGACCGGTGCGTTTTCATACTCACTGCGCGCCAGCTCGAAGAACTCGTCGGCGGTGCCCATCTTTACTTTCGGTGAACCCTCGAGGTTGCTTGTTCGATGCGCTGCCGCAATCATCTCGCGAGTTGGGCCACCACCACCGTCGCCCCAACCGAAAGGCACGAGCGAAATTGAAGCGCGACCCTTCTCAGAAAAGTTTCTTTCGGCATGCGCTAGTTCTTCGCCCGAGAGTTCAGAAATGTAGGTGTCTGCAGATGGAAAGTGCGAGAACACTCTCGTGCCGTCAATTCCCTCCCACCAGAAAGTGTGGTGAGGCATTCGGTTGACTTGGTTCCACGACATCTTCTGACTCAAGAA
>WLIA01000066.1 GCA_009702455.1 Actinomycetota bacterium
ATTCGAATTCGGTTACGGCACCCCAGGTGCCTCTCGGTCTAAACGACGTGACTGAGATTTACGACTTGTTCGTTGAAGACTTGAATCGACTCGAAAGTCACCTCGACCCCGCGGTTACAAAAGTTGCGATGATTCGGCTCTCACTTGAGCAACTTCAGAGCCGCTTCGATTCGCTCGTGAACGACACGGATGCCCTAAACAATCTCGAGGCTCGAACGGCGCTTGCAGCTCAACTGGCAGGGGTTGGGCTCGAGCCTCTGAAGCGCGAGCTAGCCCGCCTGCACACTCCACGTGAGCACATTGCCGTCGAGTTCGATCTCTGCTGGTGGCAAAGCGTTCTAGAGGTTTTGATTCAGCGTGATTCGACGGTTTTGAACTTCAACGCCAAGCAGATAAGCGCCATCGAAAGCGCCTTCTGCGAAGCCGAGTCGAAGGTGGTCTCGCTGAGCGCTAAGTCTCTGGCTTGGCAATTGGCTGAGCGCTGGCGTTCACAGGTGCAGACCAACCCTGCAGATGCTCAACGGCTCAAAGAATTGCTCAAGACGTCGAAGGCAACTCTGGCTGAGTTGCCTCGCGCTGCTGGCAGCCTGCTTGACTCGGTAGCCGCCGTGGTCTTGGTGTCGCCGTTTGAAGCGCCTGCAGAACTCGACGGTCAGAACTTTGATGTAGCCATAATCTTGGATGCCGCCGGCACCACGGTTGCCGAGAATCTCTCGGTGATTCAGCGAGCATCGCAACTGATTGCATTCGGTGACGAAGCAATTTCGTCGCCAGAGGGTTTCGAAATTGAATCGCGACTCAAGCCAATCGGTCGAGAGATTCAGAGTCGTTCAGTATTCGAGGCGGCGCAGCGCAGTTTCGGTTTCGAAACCTTGAGGGTCAGCTACCGTGCCGGTGGGCAAGCGCTCGGTGCACTTATCAATCGCGAGTTCTATCAGAACAGAATCGTCTTTGAGCCAACTCCTGCCGAGTTTGCCGGCAAGAAGTCACACTCGATCGAGATCATTGCCGAAGGTGCCAATGCCACCTCGACATACGAAGGCGCAACCGAAAGCCCAGAGGCTGAGGTGCGCAGAGTTGTCGACCTGGTGCTTGACCACGCGAGAACGAATCCGAGTGAGTCACTGTTCGTCGCCTCGGCGTCGAGCGTGCACGCAGATCGCATCCGTGCGCAGTTGAAAAAAGACCTCACGGCACACGCCGAACTCGAACCCTTCTTCGATGCACACGGCTCAGAGAAGTTTGAAGTGGTGTCGATTGCAGACCTCGCTCACCGAATCGGTGATCGAATCATTTTCTCGGTCGGCTTTGGGCTAACACCGCGCGGTGGAGTTTCGAGTGACTTCGGTCAGCTGAGCCTCAGCGATGGCCGCCGCTACCTAACCAACACCCTCGTGAGCGCGAGAAGGCAGATCACGGTTGTGAGTTGCATGTCGGCCGCCGTGATTCCGGCAGAGGGAATCAGCGCCGGCGCTAAGTTGCTCAAGACCTTGCTCGCTAGCTCAGAAGATGGCGGTTATAGCCCGCTCGAAACCACGGGTGATTCTCTGCTCGCAGACTTGGCAACCAGACTAAAGAAAGTCGGCGCTCGAGTCGATGTGTCATTCGCAGAGCGGTTGCCGCTGGTTGCCTCACATGCCGGCCACAGTGCGGTTGTCATGCCAGATTGGGCCCTGACTGGCGAGACGCTCAGCGAGAAGCTGCGCTTGCGCTCAAACCTGCTCAGATCACTCGGCTGGAACTATATTCGCGTTCACAGTTTTGAGCTGTTCTCAGACCCGCAAGCAGTTGCGCTGAGAATTGCAGAGCAACTAGGCATGCAGGTGTCACAGCGACCGCAACCACTCTTCGAGAACGACGTGGCTTTTGAAGACACCGATGCGGCCTGGGGCGAACGCCCGACCGATAACGATGATCGGCTTCGCGGCGACGTTCCGCCGCACTGGCAATAGCTATCGCTTAAACCAAACAAACTTGCTGGCCGTGACGGCTGCGTCGACTTTTTGATCGTGACTCTCTGCTGGCAACTGCAGCAATAGCTCTTCGTCAAAGACGACAGCAATCTGTTTAGCTCGGCTTTTCGAGGCGGCGAGTTGGGCGAGAGCTCGGTCGTAGAAGCCCTTGCCCTTGCCCAATCGATTGCCGACAAGATCGACGGCCAGGGCCGGCAAGAAAACCACCTCGGCGCGTTTAAGGTCGCCGTGTTTTCCGGCAGCCTCGGCGAATCCCAGTTCACCAATTTTGGTAGCCGAGTCAAACTCGACCCAGCGCAAGTCTTGGCCAGCAACAGTTGGCAGCAGCAGGGTGATCGCCTGGTCTCTTGCCCAGTCGAGAAAGTCAGAGATGTCTGGTTCGCCGGGCAGGGGCAGATAGGCGGCTGCGACCTTGATTCGATTGTCGAGGCAATACTGACCCAACTGCTGACTGAGTCGCACCGATGCAGCTTCATCTGCCGGTCGGGCAGAGCGGCCAGCGCGCAGTTCGCTGCGCAGGGCTGCCTTGCCTTCGGCTGCAGATAAATCGGTCATGCCACTAATCTAGCCACGTGCCTCTTTCATTCGCGCTAACCCATAACGACATCAGGTTGCGTCTGGTTCGCATGAAAGATTCGAAGAACATGGAACATCTAATTCTTTCGAATCGCGAATGGCTTAGACCGTGGGAAGCAACGAACCCTGAGGGGCCAAACTCTTTCGATATTCGCGGTCAGATACGCATGCTTTTAAAGGCCATGGATAACAACACGTGCCTTCCGTTTGTTATCGAAGAAAACGGTGTGCTGGTTGGTCAACTAAACGTTGCAAATATTTTGTTCGGCTCTGTTTCGTCGTGCGTTATCGGATACTGGGTTGCACCCGAAGCTGCAGGTCGTCAAATCACTCCAACCGCAGTTGCGTTGGTTTCTGATTACCTTTTCAACACCGTTGGTCTTCACAGAGTCGAGATCGATATTCGACCCGAGAACGTTTCGAGTCTGCGAGTGGTCGAGAAACTTGGATTCAGGTATGAGGGCCTCAAGCAAAGGTTCATTCACATCAACGGTGCCTGGAGAGATCACTACGTCTTCGCTCTCACGAGTGAAGAAGTTGAGTCTGGAGTGTTAAACCGGTGGCTCAGAAAACAAGTTGGGCCGATGAATTACCCTTTCTCGACCAAAGTCATTAAACACACCGAGCAAAATGATGGGCACTTTGGCAGCTGACTCATATCTTTGAGTCATGAACTTCTCACTAGACGGCGGCTGGATGCTCGCAATTGTCGTCTTGCTGTGGTTGCTGGTTTACGTTCCGAACTGGGGGAGCCGCGGAGAGCAGAAAATTCAAGGTTCTAGTTCTGGTAGAAACTTTTCGCAAAAATCGCGATTGACGCAAAAAAATAGCGTTCTCGGCGTGTCGCAAACAAAAAATATTGACAAAAATTTTCGGGTCATTCGACGCGTTTTTGTGACACTTTTGCTCGTGTCATTTGCCACCGCCGTCTTCGCAACCGTTAAAGCATTTGAGAATCTCTCTTGGTTGGCACTAGCGGTAGCTGCCGCAGCAGTCTTTCTCACCGCGGCTTCGACACTCAGATCAAGCAGAAAAAAGGCCACCGCGAAGGCACCGCTCACCATGCAGGAGCTAGAGGCCCAGCGGGCCCGAATGGCTTATTCCATAAGGGAATCAGCGTTGCCGGATGCTGTGGCAGAACAGCTTTTTGATGAGCGTGCCTGGACAGAAATTGCTCTGCCCGAATCTAACCTGGCTCGCCGAATCGGTGAACTAGAAGAGGTCAAGTTGGCGACGGTTTCGAATCTTGGCTTGGCCGCTGCAGAATCTGAGGCGAAAAAACTGAATCGCGATGAGCTCGACCGCATTCTTGAGCGCCGACGGGCCGTTTAAAAAAAGTTTTTGAAATTCGGCGTGTCGATTGAAATATGTGCTTCTCCGCTACGCTTTTGTCTATCTGCAATAACACATTGAGGAGAATAAAAGAGTGGCAATTTTCGATCGTGTCAAGAAGGTTTGGAACGCAAATGCAAAAAGCGTTCAGAACACCGGACGGGCAATTGCAGAGGATGTCAAGGACGAAGTTCAGGACATCTCTGAAGAAATAGGTAAGAAGGCAGCTGAAACAGTTGCTGATCTCGAGAAAAGGACAATCATGGCCGTAAAGACCGCAACCAAGAAGGTAGTCAAGAAGACTGCTGCAAAGAAGCCTGCTGCAAAGAAGGCTGCTCCAAAGAAGGCTGCTCCAAAGAAGCCAGCTGCTAAGAAGCCAGCCGCAAAGAAGGCTGCTCCTAAGAAGGCAACTGCTGCTAAGAAGCCAGCCGCTAAGAAGCCAGCCGCAAAGAAGGCTGTTGCAAAGAAGACTGTTGCGCGCAAGCCAGCAGCAAAGAAGGCAGCTCCTAAGAAG
>WLIA01000067.1 GCA_009702455.1 Actinomycetota bacterium
CCTTCGGTGACAAGATCGCCTTCGAAGACACATTGAGCGGTGCGCTCGATGTTCTCTTCGGTGGAGACACCGGAACCCCATTGCCAGATGACGGTGAGCAGCCGGGTGAGCCGATTACTGTGAACGCTCAGATCAAGGCTCAGTTGGCTATTGCCGAGCGTGCAATCGCAGACAAGGCCGCCGCCATGGCTGCCAATGACTGGACAGCATATGGCAAGGCTGAAGATCGACTAAATGCCGCAATCGAACAGTTGCTCAAGCTACTTAAGTAGGTTGAGACTTTCTCCACCCCGTGATAACTTAGAACCACATCGCGGGGTGGAGCAGTTCGGTAGCTCGCCGGGCTCATAACCCGGAGGTCGTAGGTTCAAATCCTGCCTCCGCAACGAAACAAATAACCCAGACCTAGTGTCTGGGTTTTTTGCTTGCTGCTCTGCTGATGCTGCTGTGCAGAACTTGAGCGCAGGCGATGTACTCGTTCTAGTTTGTTGCCGTGAAAATCAAATCTCTTGGCATGAGCTGCTGTTTGCTTTTTCTGAGTCTTGGTGCTCAGTCGGCTAGTGCAGAGTGCCGGCCGGCTGTTGGCTCTGGCTTTGCAACGGGTTCGGTTATTGCTGGCAATCAAGTTGTGGTTTGCGCAAAAGAATCTAAGCAGGCAACTTCGGTTTCAACTTCGAAGCCGGTCGCGTCAACGAAAACAACCAAAACAAACCCTGGCAAACCGCAAACTGTCGCCCCCAAGATCAATTGCCCAGTTGAATTTCGAACCACCGAGCAGATTGTTGCGGCAACCTTGGCTGGTTGCCGAATTCCCGGGCCGAGCGCTCCGCCCGCTCGAGTGGTCACGGTTAAGCCGGGCAAGCCGGCAGTTGAAGAAGCGCGCGTCTCGTCGTCTTCGCAAAGCGCTGAGGTTTCGCTGTCTGCGAGGCCGCTTTACATAGCCGCTTCGCAGGCAGTTCTTAGAGTCGGCGAAGCCGTCGTGCTAACCAGCGATGCTGTTGAGCACGAAAAGACTGCGGTGATTCTCGGGCGGGTCGGCTTTGTTCGCTTTACTCCGGTTGAATACTCCTGGCTTGTCGAACCGGCTCAGAGTTCACCCGTTGCTGTCACAGCATTTTCTGCCGCAGGAACGAAGTCGATCTCTTTGCAGGTCGTCTACTTGGCCAGCTCGCGATTTTCGCTGAGTGAGGCGTGGGTTCGCGTGGGTTTGGTGACCGCTGCTGCGGCAATCGAGGTAAAGGTTGAGAACATCGAGCCGGCTAAGACGCCGAAGCTAAGGGCGAGGCTTGTGTCAGCCAGTTGCGAAACTAAGCCAAGCAGCTACCGCTGTTAGAGAACTCTCAGGATGCATTCATAGACTATGCAGGTGGGGTTGCCACAATTTTTGGCAGATACCCCGTCGAAAGGTCATTGATGAATAACTACAACGGTCAATTTCTTTATGACGTGCCTGTGCCAGAGGCTAAGAAGCCAACGCTCAAGCAGCGCTTTGCAAAGCGCACCACCTTGCTTTCGGGCACAGCGGCAATAACCCTCGGAGCTCTCGTTGGTGGCTCTGTCGGCGGCGCAGTCGCTATCGGCGCTTTCAATTACATTCAATCGCCAGCCCCAATTGTTGTGAACAATGCCGAGAGCGTGACCTGGGTCACTGCGGCCTCGGCTGTCGCGCAGCCATCCGTGGTCACTATCTCTGTGTCTTCGGGTTCTGAGGGCGGCAACGGCAGCGGTGAATTTCTAACCGCAGACGGTTACATTCTCACCAACACGCATGTGGTCACTCTCGATGGAGCCACCGGCGCACCCGAGATCGAAGTGAAGACTTTCGACGGCAAGGTTTACTCAGCGCGACTAATTGGCACTGATCCGACCATCGACCTAGCGGTTATCAAGATCGATGCGCCTACGACTTTCACGCCGATTGTTTTCGCAGACAGCGACAAAGTAAATGTTGGTGACAACGTCGTGGCAATCGGTGCGCCTTTGGGTCTTTCAAACACCGTTACCAAGGGAATCGTCTCTGCTCTAAATCGCACAATTCAAGTTGCCTCAGCCGCAGCCCCAGACAACAACGGCCTCGGGCTCGAACTTTGGAACATCCAGAGCTCTGCACCGCCAATCAACATTGATGTGATTCAGACCGATGCAGCAATCAACCCTGGCAACTCGGGCGGCGCGCTCGTAAATGAAAAGGGTGAGCTGATCGGCGTCAATGTTGCGATTGCAACCGCCGGAAGTTCGACTAGTTCTCGAGCCGGCAGCATCGGAGTTGGCTTCGCGATTCCATCGAACATTGCCAAGCGCGTTGCGACTGAGATTATGCAGACCGGCAAGGCGAGCCACGGATTACTTGGCGCGTTGGTTAGCGACGCCACGAACTCTGAGGCGAGTGCAAGTTTCTCGGTTGGAGCTCGAGTTGAGAAAGTCACAGTCGGTGGCGCTGCCGAGGCGGCCGGAATTAAAGCCGGAGACGTGATTGTGCGTTTCAATAACCGTGCCATTGCTTCATCTTCAGAGCTCACAGCAGCGGTAAGGCAGCAACCCGCGGGGGCCAAGGCAACTATCGAATACGTTCGCGATGGCAAGACCAACAAGACGTCAGTTACTCTTGGCAACGCAGACGATCTCGGATAGGCGCAATGAACGAAAACCAACCTGAGCCGCTAACTGGCTCAACGACTCTCTTAGAAGAGCAGACTCAGAACGTTGAGCCTGGCGATCACGAACGTTTCTCGCACTTCGTGAAGAAAGAGAAAATCGTTGAGTCTGCCGTTTTAGGCACCCCGGTTGTTGCTCTCTGCGGAAAAGTTTGGACCCCTAGCCGCGACCCTCAGAAGTTTCCGGTCTGCCCAACCTGCAAAGAGATTTACGAATCTATGCCGAACCCAGATGAGCCGGCTGACAAGTAAAGCTGTCTAGCTCAGCTCTCTAAATCAACTCTGTCGGAATAGCCGCGTCACCGCGCATCAGACGCAATCCCTGAAGCGGCAATTCGGCCTTGGCGAGTTTGTGATGTTCTCTTGCGCGCCGGGTAGCCTCGATACCGACAAAATCAGAATTCACGACGCCCGCTTCGACAAAGCTCACTGTTAGCGCTCGGTCGTTGGCATCTTTCTCAACTCGCACCTCAGAGCCGATGACCTCGGCGGTTGCAGTGCCATTAGCGTCGATGCGACGAACCGCATGCTTGCGACCACCAATGTTTGTTTTCTGCGAAGACTTCTTTGCAACGCTGTGCCACGAGCCGTCAGAATTTTCAAACGAAACAAGTTTGTAAACGAAACCAGCGGTCGGAGCACCTGAACCGGTGGCTACAGATGTGCCGACGCCGTATGAGTCGACACCGGCAGTTGCCAACGCCGCAATCGAGAATTCGTCGAGATCGTTTGTCACTGTGATCTTTGTCTTGGTTGCTCCAAGCGAATCGAGCAAAGCTCTGACTCGATTTGCCTCAACGCCCAGATCGCCTGAATCGAGTCGAACAGCACCAAGATTCGGAGCCAGTGCGATCGCCTTGCGAACGGCATTGTCGATATCGAAGCTGTCAACCAAAAGCGTGGTCTGTTCACCGAAAGTTTCTAACTGCGCCTTGAACGCCTGCTCCTCGGTGTCGTGTAGCAAAACGAAGGAGTGTGCAGCGGTTCCCATGGTCTTGATGCCCCAACTGCGACCAGCCTCAAGGTTTGAGGTTGCGTCGAAGCCTGCGATGTATGCGGCTCGGGCAACGGCGACAGCCGCGTGCTCGTTGACTCGGCGGCCACCCATCTCTGCCAAGAATCTTCCGTTGGCCGCGGTGACCATTCTTGAGGCTGCCGCCGCAACCGATGAGTCGGAATTGAAAATCGAAAGAATCAGTGTCTCAAGCAAAACTGCCTCGGCAAAGCTCGACTCGACCGTCAGCACAGGGGAGTTAGCGAAGAAGATTTCACCCTCACGGTAGCCAGAAATGTTGCCACTGAACTTGTAACTCGCTAGCCAGTCGAGAGTGGCGTCATCGACGACTTTCTCTTCTCTGAGCCATGCGATGGTTTCGGCGTCGAAGCGAAAATCGTTGATTAGTTCTAGCAAACGGCCTGTGCCGGCCACCACTCCGTAACGTCGGCCGGTGGGCAAATGGCGAGTGAATACCTCGAATACGCAGCGGCGATCTGCTGTGCCAGCGTGACGAGCGGCCTGGAGCATCGTCAACTCATAGCGGTCGGTAAGCAGGGCTGTTGTGTTTAGCACGCTTCCAGCCTACCTGCGCCTAATCGGCC
>WLIA01000068.1 GCA_009702455.1 Actinomycetota bacterium
CCACACCCCGGCAGAGTCTCGACCGCAAAATTGTCACCGCGAATAGCCCGAGCAACAACTCGCTGCTGCACCAGATCTGCATCGGCAATTGTTTCGACATTGAGCACGTCGATTAGCGGCAAACGAGCGAAAGCAGATTCGTCGGCTAGCGCGGCAAGCAGTCCAGTGCTCTCGCGTTTCATGTCTGCGACGAGTTCGACGGGCGCGGTGGTGATGTTTGCAATCACTAGGGTCTTTTGCACGTCTGCGGTTGCTCTGCCAACCACTAATCCTTGAAGGTAATAAATAACAGAAGCGGGCAAAATTTCGGTCGACTGCGCTGCCAACTTGAGCAGATGGTTTTCATCGACGTCGGCCGAATAGCAAGACTTGAAGGCTGCGATGAGTGAAGGGTTCACCCGCGCCCCAGCGGTCAGTTCAATTTCGTAATCTTCACCGCGCGAGGTCATGCGAATTGGCCAAATCAAAATTGGCAACTGGAGGTCAAAACCGTCGCCCTGCAAGTTGACCACTCCGGCGATTAGCCCGAGAGTCTCGATGCCGAACTGCTGCGAGATCTTCTCGGCTTGGTTCTTGATGCGGCGAGCTGCCCCGAGCGCAGAAGAAAACGATTGCGGATCTCTGACCAGGCTAGAGAGTGTGGTTGTGCCGCCAGCAACAAATTGCGAAAAACCACCGGGATGCGACTGGGCCAGATCGATTTGGCCATATGAACTGCGCTCGAAGTTCACCAGCGGATTAGTTACTCCGATTGACTCGAGTTCACGCTGCCAGGCATCCCAAACCCTATCTGGCACGGCTGGTTTGGTTGAATCTAGGTCTGGCATGCCTAAAGCCTAAAACCGAGTGAGACAGATGCCCCGCAGGCTCGGTATATTTGGCCTCTTAGCCCTCGTAGCTCAGTGGATAGAGCAGTGGTTTCCTAAACCATGTGCGGAAGTTCGATTCTTCTCGGGGGCACGCTTACGCTTGGATGATGCCCAACCAAAAAATTGCAGACTCATCACGTCGCTGGTTCACGGGCATCTTCGCACTCTTTTTAATCCGTGGCTTTGTCTATGGCACTTGGGCTAGTCAGAACCCTGCAATCAAAGAACTGCTAAGCCTCGACAATACGCAAATGGGCATCTACGCCATGGTGTTTGCCACCGGTTCAATCGCGGGCGTGATGATTGCCGGTCGAATTGTTGGCAGGTTAGGTTCGCGCAATACCTCTTTAGTGACTTACTTTTTGTTCTGCCTCGGATTGGTTGCGCTCGGGGTCACCGTTTATGACCAGAACGCGCTTCTCGCTTTTGCGCTAACCGCGCTTATCGGTCTGCCGATTGGCACCGCCGACTTCGATAACAATCTTGAAGCCACCGAGATCAATCGAGTCTCTGGACGCAATCGCGTGCCGTCGCTGCACGCCGGTTTTAGTTTCGGTCTGCTTGGAGGCTCGGGCTTGGCTTCGCTGCTGCTTGCGCAAAACGTTTCGATTGCCGTTCACTTGGCACTGGTGGGAATTGTGCTGATTGTGGTGTCGATGCTTTCGTCGGTTCTGATCCCACGGATGAATGGCTACGAAACAAAGTTGCGCAAAACTTCGAGTCTCGACACCGGCGCAATCGAACTCGCCCACGTCGAAGTGCAGCACGAATCTAAAGTCACGCAGCTGACGGCCTGGCGTCAACGTCGAAGCCTGATGATTGTGTTTATCGCGTTTGCCATTATCTTCTCCGAGGGAGCTGCCTCAATTTGGATGCCGGTAGCGCTCGTTGAAGAGGGTTGGAGCCAGTCTGCGGCAGTGTTCTGCTTCACGGTTTTTGCTGTCGTGGCAACGACCATGCGCCTTCTGGGAAATCGTATTGCAGACGCACTCGGCCGTCGCAGAGTGGTCAACTACTCTGGCGTAATCGCCGCCATCGGCATAGGCCTGTTCATGCTGTCACCAATCATCGGCCTTGAGTATCTCGCTGCCGTTATTTGGAGCATCGGAAATGCAATCGGTTTGGCCATGTGTGTTGCGGCGCTGGGCGACGACCCTCGAATGACCTCGGCGCGCATGAGCATGCTCTGGAACACGGTTTACATCGCAAACCTGGTGATCGGCCCAGCCATCGGAATTCTTTCGGAGTTCGTCGGGCTCTACTGGGCGTTCGGGCTTCCGCTTGTGCTGATGCTTGCAATTACTTTCTTCAGCAAGGCTGTCGAAAAGGAAAAACTAACCGCAGACGCCTAAGCAGCAATCTGCAGATAGTTTTGCCACTCGGGTTCGGCGTTGTCAGCACCCCGAACAATCCAAGATGTGCCATGCGGCATGCGCGGAGCAAACTGAAGCGACCAACCGATTTCGGCGAGAGTTCTGTCACCCTTTTTGTTGTTGCAGCGAAGGCAGCAGGCAACCAGGTTTTCCCAGCTGTCTGTTCCACCGCGCGACTTGGGTTGCACGTGATCGATTGTCGTCGCAGACTTTGAGCAATACGCACAGCGATTCGAGTCGCGACGCAGCACTCCACGGCGTGAAACCGGAATATTTCTGCTGCCCGGAACGCGCACGTAGCGAGCGAGCAGAATCACCGACGGCAACTCATACTCGCCGGTGGCACTGCGCACCTTGAGCTCTTCATTCTGTTCAAGGATGGTGGCCTTCTGATTCAGCACCAGCATGATGGCGCGGCGAAAAGAGACAACACCCAGCGGTTCATAGCCCGCGTTTAAAACTAGAGTTCGCATTTCTTCCTTTCGAATTCACCCACACGGCTTGTGAGTTTTCGCGGCATTTGCATTGGGCAATAAAAAACGCGCCGTCATAAATGACGACGCGCTAAATGCTTGCGGGTTGAAGTTGTTGAAGGCAGCAACAACACTGAACGGCTTGCTTGGCGGGCAAACTGGTCAGCTGCATGGCCTTCTCCTATCAATCCAACAAATGCTTATTCAGAGATTAGACCTCTAGGGTCAAAGAGGTGGTGAGCCAAACTTGGCGTGTTGACCCAGTTAGCTGCCTTAGTTATTGGTGTCGACGATGCGCACGAAGTGCACGTTCGGGGTGTAAATAGGGGCCAGCTTGACGAAGTCACCGCGGCGAGGTGCGTGGTAGAAGTTGCCATTGCCCGCGTAGATTCCGTTGTGGCTCAGGTCGTTGAAGACAACCAGATCGCCAGGCTGGGCGTTCTCGCGGCTCACCAGCATGCCGAGACGGTTCTGACCGATAACGGTGTGTGGCAGAGCGATTCCAAACTGGGCGAAGACGAAGGCCACATAACCAGAGCAGTCGAAGCCGGCCGGGGTTTCGCCACCGAAAACATAAGGGGTGCCAACATACTTTGCAGCGACCGCAAGGATGGTTGCCCCGTCGAGACCCGAGTACTTCGGGTTAGCGAGAAAGTCGGCTGCGGTTGGGCCGGTGTAAGTTCTGTAGTTCGTGAGTCTGGCTTCGCGCTCGATCTCTGAAGCCTTGGCGTCTTCGTATGTTCCGCGAACAAACTTGACGGTGTTAACCGCTGCCACGGTGAGGTTCTGTGTGCTTTCGGCATTTGCAAGTTCTTGAGCACTCGTGGTGGTGAATCGAGCCATCGCGGCGACATCCGGGTTGAAAGCATATGCCGGAAGCGAGAAGGTTGCGAAAAGACCAGTGCTAACAGCCATGGTGAGAACGTTTTTAACTGGGCGACGCGAGAAGAATCTAACTTTTCTTGGGGCGCGAATTACGTTGGCGGCAACGGTTGAAGAA
>WLIA01000069.1 GCA_009702455.1 Actinomycetota bacterium
CTGCTGCCTGATTTCCTGAGATGAAAATTTCGGCCATGTGCGAAATGTCAAACACACCTGCGGCATTGCGCACTGCGTGGTGCTCGGCAAGGTCGCTGCTGTAGCGCACCGGCATGTCCCAGCCACCAAAATCGGTAAAGCTCGCACCAAGTTTCACGTGTTCGTCGTGCAGAACGGTTTTTGCCATTTTTAGCCTTCTATTTAGTTTGAAGCCGGTTGTTGTTGAGTGATGCAGTGAATGCCGCCACCGCGAGCGAAGATTGGTCTTGCATCGACAAGCACGACTTCGCGATCTGGGTAGCAAGATTCGAGAATCTTTTTGGCTACTTGATCGTTTTCGTCATCAAATGCACAGAGAATCACTCCGCCGTTCACCAGGTAGTGATTGATATATGAATAGTCGACCCAAGAGTGCTCGTCTTTCAAAACCTTTGGTGCCGGAACCGCAATGAGTTCGAAACCACCGGCCTCTTCGAGGGTGCGCTTGACTTCGTGGCTGACCGAAAAGTCTGGGTGTGTTTCGTCGCGCTGGTCGTGAAACAGAATCTTGCTGCCGGGAGCAAAGCAGGCCACGATGTCGATGTGACCGCGGGTGCCGAACTCGTCGTAGTCGCGGGTGAGCCCGCGGCGAATCCAAATTGCGCGCGAGGTGCCGAGTTTTTCGTGAAGCTCGGCTTCGACTTCGGCGCGAGTCCAGGTTGAGTTTCGCCCCTCGCCAAGTTGCACGGTCTCGGTTAGCAAGAGGTTTCCTTCGCCATCCACATGGATGCCGCCGCCCTCATTGATGAGATTGCTCGAGATCAACTCGACAGAGGCGAAGTCGCCAATTTGCCTGGCAACGTGCTGGTCTTTGGCCCAGATTGCCCAGCTGGTTGCGCCCCAGCCGTTGAAAACCCAGTCGACTGCGGCCACCTGGCCGGCACCGTTCTTGACGAAGCTCGGCCCGGTGTCGCGCAACCAGCCGTCATCGAGCGAGGCTTCGACCAGTTCGACCCGGTCGTCGAGCAGCGCTTTTGCAGTCGCCACATCACCGGGTTCGATCAGCATCTTCACCGGTTCGAAACGAACCACCGCATTGGCCACAGCGGCCCAGGCGGCGAAGGCTCGATCGTTCTCAGACGGGTCGTCTTCATAGTCTTTGGCAGGCCAACCCATCCATGTGCATTCGTGCGGTTGCCATTCGGCCGGCATGCGCCAAGTCATCAGTAACTCACTCCTGCGATGCCACCGTCTTCGCCGTCGCCGTTTTCGGTGCGACGGTTTGTGACCGGCTCAACCAACATGTCGTAAGTGTCTGGTCGACGCGTAGCCAAAAACGGAAACAGGTCGAGCCAGTCGCGGCGTTGATCGAGATCGAGATCGGCGACTAGCACTTCGTCGCCCTCGCGGGCTGCACGGGCGAGAATTCGCCCGTATGGGTCGCAGATGAAACTGCTGCCGTAAAAAGTGATTGAACCTTCGTTGCCATAGCGATTAGGAACCACCATGAAGGTTCCGTTAGCAATCGCGTTTCCAACAATCACCTGTCGCCAAAGTGGTTCGGTGTCGAAATCTTCATGGTCAGGTTCGCTGCCGATTGCGGTTGGGTAGGCGAGCACCTCGGCACCGCGAAGTGAATAGTTGCGCACGACTTCTGCGAACCATTCATCCCAGCAAGTTGGCAAACCGATTTGCGCTGTTGTGCCATCAAAATCAAATTCATACACCGGATACGGCTCACCGTCGCTCGGGCCCTGCGCGAAGTATTGATCTTCGTAGTAGCCGGCGGTCACCGGAATGTGAAGTTTCGGAGTTCGCGCAAAAATGCGCCCAGCCGGATCAACAACAATCGCAACGTTCAGCCCGAGGCCGTCTTGCATCGGCTGGTGTTCGTATAGAGAGATGTGCACGTGCACGTTGTTCTTAGCTGCGGTCTCGGCGGCGAAGCGATATGTTGGCCCGTCTTCTAGCGACTCGGCGAGTGAGTTTGGAGTGAAATCAGGTTTGGTGTCTGCCATGTAGCGGCTCAGCGTGAGCTCTGGCAAAAACACGATCTTCGCGCCGGCCACAGCTGCTGACGCGATGCCATCGGCAAGAACGGCAAGGTGCTCGGCCTGGTCGGCATGCCACTTGGTCTGAACCAGCGCTACGCGCAGCGGTTGGCGCTCGGTGGGCTTTACGCGACTGAGGCTAGGCAGAGCTGGCGCAACGGTTAGTTTCACGGCTTAGTCCTTCTCAATTCGGTCGAGAATCTCACTTATTGTGTCGATCGTGGTGGTTGGGTTCACGATGGCAAAGCGCAGGTTCGGCTTGCCGGCGTGTGAACTCGGCACCACAAAGGCGATCTGGTCTTCGAGCAGTTTGGCGCTCCAGCGGTCGTAATCGGTCTGCTGCCAACCCTTCTTCGTGAACACAACAACGCTGAGCATCGGCTCGCGCACAAGCTCGAGGTCATCGCGCTGACGAATTAGGTCGGCGGCTTCACGGGCAAGCTGGCAGTTGGTCTCAACCGCTGCGCGATATGCGGCAACTCCGTGGGTAGCGAGCGAGAACCAAAGCGGCAACCCTCGCGGGCGGCGAGTCAAGTTGATTGCGTAATCGCTGGGGTTCCATTCACCAGACTCGGTGAGCGTCTCTAGATATTCGCCGTGCTGTGTGTGTGCGAGTCTTGCAATTTCTGGATTTCGATAAACCAGTGCGCAGGCATCGAAAGGCGCGAAGAGCCACTTGTGCGGATCGACAATAAAGCTGTCAGCAAGTTCTATTCCAACAAAAAGTTCGCGAGTGCTCGGTGCCAAAATTCCGGCGAGTCCGTAAGCACCATCTACGTGAAACCAAATCTGATTTCTCTTTGCAACCTCGCCGATTTGGTCGAGGTGATCGACAATTCCAAAGTTCGTTGTTCCAGAAGTTGCAACGATTGCAAAAACGTCGACATCCTTGGCCTCGCGCAATGCTGCTTCAACCGCGGCGCCGCTTAGCTGACCGTTGTCATCGGCCTTAGCCGCGATTATGTCGACATCCATGACTCGAGCCGCGGTCTTCAAACTCGAGTGGGCCTCGCTGCTGCAAATGAATGCCCATCGAGCCGACTTGCGAACGCCATTTTTCTCGGCGTTGAATCGAGCGGCCACGAGAGCCGAAAGGTTTCCAATCGTGCCGCCCTGAACAAAGACGCCACCTGCGGTTTTGGGCAAGCCGGTTTCGCGAACCAACCACTCGATCACCTGGTTCTCTGCATAGACAGCGCCCGCACCCTCCATCCAAGAGCCGCCATAAATTGCAGAGGCAGAGACGATGAGGTCAAAGAGTTTCGAAGCCTCGGTTGGTGCGGAAGGAATGAAAGACAGATAGCCGGGATGATCTGTGCTGATGGTTGATGGGGCCAAAACCTCGCCGAAGAGTTCTAGCGCTGCGGTGCCGCCCATACCTTTTTCGGAGATGGTCTGACCGGCTAGGTCTTGAAGCTCGTGCTCTGGCTTTGGCGAATCTAGGGGAGCGGGAGAGTAGCTGAGTCTGGTTCTGGCGTATTCAAAAACCGCTTCACGAAGGTCTCC
>WLIA01000007.1 GCA_009702455.1 Actinomycetota bacterium
ATCTACGGCACAGCCTGGTCTAGCAAGGATGATCTCAGGGCCCATCAGGAGCGACTCGAGGAAGCGGCGAAGCGCGACCACAGAAGGCTCGGCCAAGAACTCGACCTGTTCTCATTTCCAGATGAGATTGGCTCGGGTCTAGCGGTCTTCCACCCGAAGGGTGGCGCTATGAGAAAAGTCATGGAGGACTACTCTCGCCAAAGGCACGAGCAATCGGGCTACGAATTTGTCTATTCGCCACACATCACGAAGTCGAATCTTTTCGAAACCTCTGGGCATTTGCAGTGGTACGCAGACGGCATGTTCCCACCGATGAAACTAGATGAAGAGGTTGATGCCGAAGGCATTGTTCGCAAGCAGGGTCAGGATTACTACCTGAAGCCGATGAACTGCCCTTTTCATATTTTGATTTTCAAGTCTCAGGGCAGAAGCTACCGTGATTTGCCTATGCGATTGTTTGAGTTCGGATCGGTATACCGCTATGAAAAGAGTGGAACTCTGCATGGCCTCACCCGCGTCAGGGGAATGACTCAAGACGACGCACACCTTTTTGTTACCCCAGAAACTCTGGAGGCCGAGCTGAGCAGCGTGCTCGATTTCGTTCTCGGCTTGCTGCGCGATTACGGCTTGAATGACTTCTACCTAGAACTTTCGACAAAAGAAGACGGAAATCCCAAGTTCGTTGGCGATGACGCCATATGGCAACTCGCAACAACAACATTAGAAAGTGTTGCCAAGAAATCCGGTTTAGAGCTCATCCAAGATCCGGGTGGTGCCGCTTTCTATGGCCCGAAGATTTCGGTTCAAGCGCGAGACGCAATCGGCAGAACCTGGCAAATGTCGACAATTCAACTCGACTTCACGCTTCCTCAGCGCTTCGATCTCGAATACACGGCCGCCGATGGCTCGCGCCAGCGTCCAATCATGATTCACCGTGCGCTCTTCGGTTCAATTGAAAGATTCTTTGGTGTTCTCACCGAGCACTATGCCGGTCACTTCCCGCCATGGCTTGCGCCCGTGCAAGTTGTAGGCATCCCTGTGGCCAATGAATTTGTCGATTACCTCGATGAGATTGCTGAGCAGTTGAAGGCGAATGGCGTCAGGGTTGAAGTTGATCGCGGCGATGACCGTATGCAAAAGAAGATTCTGAACCACACCAAAGCCAAGGTGCCGTTCATGTTAATCGCGGGTGGTCAAGACCGCGACTCGGGAGCCGTCAGTTTTAGATTCAGGGATGGTTCGCAAGAGAACGGTGTTCCGGTTCAGAAGGCCATAGAGCGAATTCTGCAATCGATAGTAACCAAATCGCAGGTGTAGTTTGCAAAACTCTCACGAGCTTCCAGGTGTGCCGAGTTCTTTTCAACATCTTTGGACGCCACATCGCCTCGTTTACATCAAAGAGGGGCAGCAGCCTTCGGAAAATAATTGTCCATTCTGCCTGGCTACAGCTAACTCAGATGAAGAGTCACTCATTGTCTACCGCGGGCAGCGCGCCTATGTAATTCTGAATCTATTTCCATACAATTCCGGACATCTACTCATTTGTCCCTACCGTCACATCGCTACCTACGATCAGGCAACGCCAGAAGAGGTTGCTGAGATCGGTTTGCTTACCCAGCAGGCTATGAAGGTTCTTGGCAACGTGAGTCGCAGTCACGGATTCAACATAGGCATGAACCAGGGCGAGGTTGCCGGAGCGGGCATCGCTGGACACCTTCACCAACACATCGTGCCGCGCTGGCGCAATGACTCGAACTTCTTTCCGATAATCGCCGAAACCAAGGCCATTCCTCGCCTATTGGGAGAGGTTCGCGAAGAACTTGCCGCTGCCTGGTTGAATTTATAGCCAGCAGCTGCTGCAGACAGGTTTAGGATAAAAGGCATGAACGAGCCAAAATCAAATACCGGTAGCCCACTAGTCAAGCGCGGCCTAGCAGAGATGCTTAAGGGCGGTGTAATCATGGATGTGGTTACCCCCGATCAGGCCAAAATCGCCGAAGACGCAGGCGCTGTGGCTGTTATGGCTCTCGAGCGCGTTCCAGCCGACATCCGCGCTCAGGGTGGCGTTGCTCGAATGAGCGACCCAGACATGATCGACGGAATCATAAGTGCCGTGTCGATTCCGGTGATGGCGAAGGCCCGCATTGGCCATTTCGTTGAGGCGCAGATTCTTCAGTCGCTCGGCGTCGACTACATCGATGAATCAGAAGTTTTGTCACCGGCTGACTACGTCAACCACATCGATAAAACAAAGTTCACAACTCCGTTTGTTTGCGGCGCAACCAACCTCGGTGAAGCTCTTCGCCGCATCACCGAAGGTGCAGCCATGGTTCGCTCAAAGGGCGAGGCCGGCACCGGCGACGTTTCTGAGGCGATGAAGCACATTCGCACGATTCTTGGAGAGATCCGCTCGCTTGCCGCGAAGTCAGAAGACGAGCTCTATGTTGCGGCGAAAGAATTGCAGGCTCCTTACGATCTAGTTTGTGAAGTTGCACGAACAGGCAAGCTTCCGGTTGTTATGTTCACCGCCGGTGGCGTTGCAACTCCAGCCGACGCAGCGTTGATGATGCAAATGGGCGCTGATGGCGTTTTCGTTGGTTCAGGAATTTTCAAGTCTGGTGATCCGGTTGCAAGAGGCAAAGCGATTGTTAAGGCCGTAACATTCTTCAACGACCCCGACGTTCTTGCCTCCGCTAGTCGAGGACTCGGTGAAGCCATGGTTGGCATCAACGTCAAGGACATTCCTGCTCCGCACCGATTGGCCGACCGCGGTTGGTAAATCACACCATAGGTGTGCTCGCACTTCAGGGTGACGTTAGGGAACACGTTGTTGCCCTTGAGTCACTCGGGTGCAAAGTCATTGAAGTTCGAAAGCCAGACGAGCTCGAATTAGTCGAAGCACTGGTGATTCCAGGTGGTGAATCGACTACCATCTTCAAACTCGCCGAAGTTTTTGGCATGACCGAGCCGCTGAGAAAATCTATTGCTTCTGGCCTTCCAGTTTTGGGAACCTGCGCTGGGCTCATATTGCTAGCCCGAGAAATACTTGACCCTGCAAGCGGCCAACAATCGTTCGGTGGGCTCGATATATCGGTTCGCAGAAATGCCTTCGGAAACCAGAACGACTCGTTCGAGACCGAACTTTCTGTCAGTGGAATCGAAGGGTCAATCAAGGCCGCGTTCATTCGAGCGCCAATCGTCGACTCGGTTGGCGAATCAGTTGAGGTGATTAGCACTCTGCCGAGTGGACAAATCGTTGGGGTCAAGCAAGGCAAGGTAATCGGCATTTCGTTTCACCCCGAGATTTACGGCGATGCACGCGTTCATCAGTTGTTGATTGACACCATCTAGCTCACGCTCAAACTAAACTTCTCGCAGAGACGATTTACCAGGGAGCATTATGTCTGGCCATTCCAAATGGGCTACAACCAAACACAAGAAGGCCGCTATCGATGGCAAGCGCGCAAAGCTATTCGCCAAGCTCATCAAAAACATTGAGGTAGCCGCAAGGCTCGGTGGCCCAGATCTAGCCGGCAATCCAACGCTCTACGACGCGGTTCAGAAGGGTCGCAAGAGTTCTCTGCCAAACGACAACATTGAGCGGGCAATCAAGCGAGGTTCGGGTGTCGGCGCAGATGCGGTCGAGTACATGACGATCATGTATGAGGGTTATGGCCCAAACGGCGTAGCTCTTCTCATCGAGTGCCTAACCGACAACAAGAATCGCGCCGCTGCCGAAGTTCGTCTCGCAGTATCGCGAAACGCTGGAACCATGGCAGACCCAGGTTCGGTGTCTTACCAATTCAGCCGCAAAGGCGTGATCGTTGTCGCAAAGAACGAGGCGACAACCGAAGATTCGATTCTCGAAGCCGTTCTCGAGGTTGGCATTGAAGATCTTGAAGACAGGGGGGAGCAGTTTGTTTTGACAACCGACCCTAGCGACATGGTCAAAGTTCGTTCGGCACTTCAGCAGGCTGGCCTCGACTACGAGAGCGCAGACGCCGAGTTTGTGTCATCGATGCCAATTCAGGTTGACGTCGATACGGCTCGCAAGGTTATCGATTTGATTGATGCTCTTGAAGATCTTGACGACGTGCAGAGCGTTTACTCAAACTTCGACATGACCGCCGAGGTTGCGTCGCAACTTGGCTAGATATACGCGGCGAGTTATGGCCATTGACCCTGGCCTTACTCGCTGCGGTGTTGCCGTTGTTGAAGTTGCCGCAAATAGAAAAGTGACGTTCGTTTCTGTTGAGACACTTCGAACAGCTTCTGACGCCGATCTACCGCAGCGAATTCTTGAGCTATCTATCGCTCTTGAGAAAATTATTGAACGAACCAATCCTGATTTAATCGCGATTGAAAGAGTCTTCTCTCAGCAGAACTTGCGAACCGTGATGGGAACAGCGCAGATTTCAGGTGTCGCGATGTTGCTCGCTGCCCGCCGCTCAATACCAGTGCAAATGCATACCCCGACCGAAGTTAAGGCAGCTGTCACCGGCTCTGGCAGAGCCTCCAAGCAGCAGGTAGGCGTCATGGTTGCCAAGCTTCTTGGCCTCGATGAGATTCCAAAACCGGCCGACTCGGCCGACGCCCTAGCAATCGCGATTACCGCCGGATGGCGGTCGAGCACCGTTATTGCAGTTGGCGATCAAACCCCCGCTCAATTGGCTTGGCAAAGCGCCGAGGTGGCATCCAAGAAAAGAACTAAGGGTTAGTTAGTCTTTTGGCGTGATTGCTTCGCTCAATGGAACCGTTCTCGTAAAGGGACTGAACTCGCTCGTGCTAGATGTGGCCGGCGTTGGTTTTAGCGTCATGGTGCCAAACTCTTTGGCTGCCAGGGTTTCCATTGGTGAGAAAACAAGGGTTTTCACCTCACTAATCGTGCGCGAAGACGCTTTCGTCTTGTTTGGTTTCGAGGATGCCGAACAGATTTCGCTGTTCGACCACCTGCGCAGCGTTTCTGGCGTTGGGCCCAAGACGGCACTTGCCGCCATCTCAACTCTTTCGCCAGCCGAAATCGCCAATGCTGTCGCAAACGACGACGCATCAGCATTTCAGCGCGTTGTCGGAATCGGGGCCAAGACCGCCAAGCTAATTGTCGTTAGCCTCTCGGGGAAACTCAGTGCAATGGAGACCAACAGCACTGACTCAGGCGACTTGCTTGCCGCAATGCAGAGTCTTGGTTGGGCCGAGAGGGTTGCTGAACCAGTTGTTAGGCAGGTTCTCAAGACTCGTGCAGATAAACCATTCGGTGATTTGATTCGCGAATGTCTAGCAATTCTTGGTGCCAAGCAGTGAGCGATCTAACAGATTCGAACCAAGAACCTAACGAGTTAGCTTTTGAAGCCTCGTTGCGACCCCAGTCGCTAACTGAATTTGTCGGTCAAGAAAATGTTCGTAAGCAGATGACCCTGATTCTCGACGCAGCGAAAATGCAAGAACGAGTTGCAGATCACATGCTGCTAGCTGGGCCACCGGGATTAGGTAAGACAACCCTTGCCATGATTGTGGCAAGAGAATCGGGTAGCGGCCTTAGACACACGAGCGGTCCCGCGATTCAGCATTCCGGAGATCTCGCAGCGGTTCTGTCATCACTACTTCCGGGTGAAGTTCTGTTCATCGATGAAATACACCGAATGGCAAGATCGGCAGAAGAGATGCTTTACCTTGCCATGGAAGATTTTCGCATCGACGTGATGGTTGGCAAGGGGCCAGGTGCGACAAGTGTTTCGCTTGAAATTGCACCGTTCACTCTTGTTGGAGCAACAACACGCTCGGGTGTTCTCGCCAGCCCACTCAGAGACCGATTCGGCTTCACCGCAAATTTAGAGTTTTATTCGCAACAGGAGCTAAGCCAGGTGGTTGGCAGAACGGCAGAGGTTCTTTCTGTCGCGCTGACTCCAGATGCGCTATTCGCAATCGCGAGCAGAAGCAGGGGAACACCTCGAATAGCCAATCGCCTGCTTCGACGGGTTAGAGACTTTGCACTAGTCAACAACTCAAGCGAGATATCGCTTGAGGTGGCCAATAAGGCACTCGAGCTATATGAAGTCGATTCGCTCGGTCTCGATCGACTTGACAGGCAGGTTTTGACGGTTCTTTGCACCAGTTACGCCGGCAGGGCTGTTGGTCTGTCGACAATCTCGGTTTCGGTTGGCGAAGATCAAGAGACCGTGGAGTCTGTCGTGGAACCGTTTCTGGTTCGCAGCGGCCTAGTCATTCGCACTCCGAAGGGCAGGCAAGCTACTGCTTTGGCCTACGCTCATCTCGGTTTCAAGGCACCCGAAGGCTCAAACTAGGGCGCTGACGGGCCAGTTTCGCCTATAATTGCCTAGGCGCCATCGCGTCTTGAAGCTTAAAGGTAGGCAATTTTGGACTCTCTGTTTCTTTTTGCGGCGCTAGCTGTGCTAATCGTCTTCATGTTCCGCAGCAATCAAAAGCGCAAGAAGCAGGCCGAAGAACTGCAGTCTTCTATCGCTGTTGGCGCGAACGTCATGCTTACCAGCGGCATTTACGGCGAGATTAAGTCAATCGACGGTGACCGACTGGTAATTGAGACCACCCCTGGCACAAAACTGAGCGTCATCAAGCTTGCCGTTCGAGAGATTGTTTCGGTACCGGAAGCAAAGGCGAAGAAGACCACTGCAAAGTCAGAGCAAAGCACTAAGCCAGTCGCTGCTACAAAGCCTGCAGCCAAAAAGACCGCAAAGTAAGCGAAGGATTCAAATTGGCTTCATCTGTAACTAAACCGGCGCGCAAGAAACTTGCATGGATGCTCGCACTTCTTGTCACCTGTGCTGGCTTAATCGGAATCGGCGTTGCCACCAATCAACCTGGTGCTGCTTTTACTCCCGAGTTGGCTCTTGACCTTCAGGGCGGAACTTCAATCATCCTTTCTCCAACGGTTGCCGAAGGTGAAACCGTCTCAACCGAGCAGTTGAACCAGGCCGTCGGAATTATTCGTCAGCGTGTTGACTCAACCGGTGTCTCGGAGTCGACTATCACCACCTCAGGAAATGCCAACATTGTCGTTGAGATTCCAGGAACACCTTCTGAGACAACCCTTCAGTTGATCAAGAGCAGCGCAAAACTTGAGTTCAGAGCTGTGCTACTAGCTTCGGCCGGCACAGCCGCACAAGTTGGTGGCGACGCAACTGCAACTGCAAGCCCGTCGGCTAGTGCAACACCAAATCAGCCGGCGACGCAGCCAAGTATCGCGCCGACAAACGGAAGCGACTTGAACTGGATCACACCCGAGTTGCGCAGACAGTTTGATGCTTTCGATTGCTCGACACAGTTCAGAGCACCTGGCCAGGTCGACGACATGAAGGCACCGCTTATCACTTGTGACACTGGGCGTTTTCAGAAGTACATTCTTGGTCCGGTAGAACTCGACGGAACCAACATTTCAGATGCCACAGCCGGAACCATCACTACACAGACCGGTGCCTCTACCAACGAGTGGGCAGTCAACCTGGTATTTGACGGTGCGGGAACATCGATTTTCAGTGCGGTCACCTCACGACTGTTTCCGTTAGAAACACCGCGCAACCAGTTTGCGGTGACCCTTGATGGTTACGTAATCACCGACCCTGCGGCCAAGGCTGTCATCACCAATGGTGAGGCGCAGATCACCGGTGGTTTCACCAAGGAGTCATCGCAGTCGCTGGCTGACCAGCTGAAGTACGGCTCGCTACCGATCGGCTTTGAAGTTCAGAGCCAAGAAAACATCTCGGCAACCCTCGGAAGCGAATCGCTTCGCAGCGGTCTCTTGGCCGGTCTCATCGGCCTATTGCTCGTTGTCATCTATTCGCTATTCCAGTACCGCGCACTTGCCGTTGTGACTGTCGGTTCGTTACTTGTGGCAGCCGTGCTGACCTATCTGTTGATTGCTTTGCTTTCATGGCGTCAGGGATACCGCCTCTCGCTCTCTGGTGTAGCCGGTTTGATCGTGGCCATCGGTATCACGGCCGACTCGTTCATCGTCTACTTTGAGCGTGTTCGAGACGAGCTGCGTGACGGCCGCTCACTCAGCACCGCGGTTGATGCCGCATGGTCTCGCGCGATTCGAACCATCCTTGTTTCGGACGCGGTCAGCCTTCTTGCCGCTGTGGTTCTCTTCTCGCTAACCGTCGGTAGCGTGAAGGGCTTCGCGTTCACTCTCGGCCTTACAACGCTTGTTGACCTTGCAGTCGTAGTTCTCTTCACGCACCCGATTCTTCAAGTGCTAGCGCAACGAAAGTTCTTCAGCTCCGGTCATAAGTGGTCGGGTTTCGATTCGAAGGCTATAGGTGGAGCGATGTATCTGGGTCGCGGAAAATTCAGCGTCTCAGATCGCGTAAGCGAAGCGAAGCGCGGCAAAGCGTCTAAAGAGGCCGAGAAACGCCAGACGATTGCAGAGCGCAAACTCGCAGAAGCCAATGAAAATGGAGCGAAGAGCTAATGGCAAAATTCAGTAACTTCGGAAACGATCTTTACAGCGGTGCTCGCTCAATCGACTTCGTTGGTCGGCGCAAGATTTTCTACATCATCTCTATCGTCATGGTTATTCTTGCGGTTGCACTTCCGGTCGCTCGCGGCGGATTCAATTTCGGTATTGAATTCAGAGGCGGCTCGGAGTTTAGAGTTAGCGGAGTTGACCAGAGCCAACAGCGTGTTGCCATCGATGCAGTTCGGGATGTTGTCCCCGAGACCAACCCCGTGGTAACTGCAGTAGGAGCCAGCGACCTTCGAGTTCAGACAGAGCAGCTGTCTCCGGTTGAGTCTGAAGAGGTTCGAGTTGCTTTGGCTAACGCCTTCAACATCAACTCGTCTGGCGTCGCTAGTTCGTTCATTGGAGCAAACTGGGGAGCAGACATCACGAGCAAGGCCTTTTTGGGTCTACTCGTTTTTATTCTCATGGCTTTCGTGTTGATGGCGATTTACTTTAGAACCCTAAAGATGTCATTTGCCGCCATGATCGCCCTTTTTCACGACCTCATTCTTACCGCCGGCATCTATGGAGCTTTAGGTTTCGAGGTAACCCCGGCGGCTGTCATCGGCTTCTTGACGATTCTCGGCTACTCGCTTTACGACACCGTGGTGGTTTTCGACAAGATCAGAGAGAACACTTTCGAGGTTGAGTTCAGCGAAACCAGTACGCTCGCCGAACGAATCAACCTGGCCGTAAACCAGACACTTGTGCGTTCGATCAACACATCCGTGGTGGCGGTACTGCCAGTTGCCTCGATTTTGTTCATAGGTGCGGTACTGCTCGGCGCTGGAACCCTCAGAGACATCGCTTTGGCGCTGTTCATTGGAATGATTGTTGGCACCTACTCGTCGATCTTTATCGCAGCCCCTGTCTACTCGCACATGCGCGAGGGTGAGAAGAAGTATCTTGAGGCAGCCAAGAAAGTTATCGCTAGTCGTTAGGCTTGTTTCCTAGTCATAGGAGTAAGTCGTGAGCGATCCAACCCCGACGACAAGCATCGGCAGCCTAAAGGGCATGTTACCGAGGCTGTTTTCGAAGCATGGAGCTTACACAGCCGCGCTCGGCGAAATAACTCGACTGGTCAAGCTAAATCACCCAAAGAGTGACGTTTCTATCATTGAGCGTGCCTTCGTAGCCGCCGAACTTGCGCATCGCGAGCAATTGCGCAAGAGCGGTGAGCCATACATCACGCATCCGCTCGCGGTAACTCAGATTTTGGCCGAACTAGGCATCGGCCCGATAACCCTTGCCGCTGCCCTGCTGCACGACACGGTAGAAGACACCGACTATTCGCTTGCGCAGCTCGAGAAAGATTTCGGGCCAGAGGTAGCCATGTTGGTCGATGGTGTAACCAAACTCGACAAGGTGAAGTTTGGCGACCACGCACAGGCCGAAACGGTTCGCAAAATGGTTGTCGCCATGTCGAAAGACATCCGTGTTCTAGTTATCAAACTTGCAGATCGCCTTCACAATGCTAGAACCTGGGGATTTGTGCCTCCAGAACAGGCGAGACGAAAGGCTCAAGAAACTCTGGAGATTTACGCTCCGCTTGCGCATCGACTCGGTATCAGCACAATCAAGTGGGAACTCGAAGACATTTCTTTCTCAGTTCTTTATCCGAAGGTTTACGAAGAGATCGTAAATCTCGTCGCTCAGCGCGCACCTCAGCGCGAGGAGTTCATAGCTTCGATTCTCAGTGAGATTGATGAGGACCTGCGCGAGAACAAGATCAAGGGCAGCGTTGCCGGCAGGCCAAAGCAGTTCTACTCGATCTATCAGAAGATGGTGGTTCGGGGTCGTGAGTTCGATGACATCTATGACCTGGTCGGAATTCGTGTTCTAGTGAGCTCTATTCGCGACTGCTACGCGGTGCTCGGCGCAATTCACGCGCGCTGGAATCCGGTTCCTGGCCGATTCAAGGATTACATCGCGATGCCGAAGTTCAATCTCTACCAGTCTCTGCACACAACAGTTATCGGGCCAAAGGGCAGAACCGTTGAGATTCAGATTCGCACCCAAGAAATGCATCAGCGCGCCGAGTACGGTGTTGCTGCCCACTGGAAATACAAGGAGCAGGCCGGAAAGACCGGAGAGGTTGCCGACGAAGATCTAACCTGGCTCAAACACCTCACCGACTGGCAGGCCGAGACTCAAGACCCGAGCGAATTCTTAGACTCGCTACGATTCGAAATTGGTGCCAAAGAGGTTTACGTATTCACTCCGAAGGGCAAGGTAATCGGTCTCACGGGCGGTGCAACGCCGGTTGACTTCGCCTATGCGGTTCACACGGATGTTGGCCATCGCACCATGGGGGCTAAGGTCAACGGGCGACTCGTGCCGCTTGAGACACCCTTGAATTCGGGTGACGTTGTCGAGATCTTCACGAGCAAGTCTGTCGAAGCCGGACCATCTAAAGACTGGCTCTCTTTCACAAAGTCACCACGGGCAAGGGCCAAGATTAAGCAGTGGTTCAGTGCTGAGCGACGCGAAGATGCCATTGAGCAGGGCAAGGAATCAATTGCTAAGGCGTTACGCAAGCACAACTTGCCGCTTCAAAAGATGATGTCTGGCGAATCGCTTCTCTCGCTCGCGCAAGATTTGAAGCTTTCTGATGTTGAGTCGCTCTTTGCCGCGGTTGGTGAGAACCATGTCTCGGCCCAACAGGTGGTTGAGAAACTCACGGCCTCTCTTGCGACCGATTCAGATGCGGCAGAGGCCGTATTTGAGCTACCGACCAAACCGCGCTCGGCAAACAGCGGACGCCAGGTTTCTGCTGGCGTTTTGGTCAGGGGAGATGCAGACGTGATGGCAAAGCTCGCCCGCTGCTGCACTCCGGTTCCGGGCGACAAGATAATTGGCTTCGTAACTCGCGGAAGCGGAGTGTCAGTGCACCGCGACGATTGTCGCAATGTCGAGCAACTGCGCCTCGAGCCAGAGAGACTCATGGAGGTCTCGTGGGCAGCAAACTCCAAGTCGCTGTTCCTAGTGCAAATTCAGATTGAAGCGCTCGATAGATCGGGGCTTTTAAGTGACGTAACCCGAGTGCTTAGCGAACACCACGTGAACATCTTGTCAGCTTCGGTATCTACTCGAAGCGACAGAGTTGCTCTAAGTCGATTCGTCTTTGAGATGGGTGACGCCAATACGCTTGAGCACCTATTGAATGCCGTGCGTCGAATCGAAGCCGTCTACGACGTTTATCGAGTAAACAACGGTTAGAGCTAGTTGGCTGAAGCCTTGACGGTTGCGAGCCATGCCTTGCGAGCTTCTAGCGCCTCGGTTGCGTTGTCGATTTTCTTCTTGTCACCAGATGCAGTCGCCTTGACTAACTCTGACTCAAGTTTTGCAATGGCCGTCTCGAGCTGCGAGATAACTGAATTGCTTCTATCGATAGATGCAGGGTCGCTCTTGCGCCACTGATCTTGTTCCGCAGCCTTAACCCGAGACTCGATTGCACGAAGCTTGTCTTCAACCTCGCGGATCTTGTCTTTAGGAACCTTGCCAATCTTTTCCCACTTCTTCTGAAGTTCTTGTAGCGACTTCTTCGCGGCCTCTAGGCCAGAACTCGGGTCGATGCTCGAGTAGGTCTTGAGCAACTCGAGTTTGGCGGCCAGGTTTGCACCCTGTTCACCGCTTTCGCTGGCAGCAGTAACCTGACGTGCTGCGTAAATAGCGTCGCCCGCAGCCTTGAATCGAACCCAAAGTGCGTCATCAGACTTTCCAGGAGTGCGCCCGGCAGCTTTCCAAGCGTCTAGAAGTTTGCGGTATTCGCTAGTGGCATCAGAGCCACCGGTGGCAAGCTTCTCTGCTTGCTCGACTATTTCAACCTTGTTCGCTCGAACAGCTTTGTTTGCAGAGTCGATACCCGCAAAGAAAGCGCGCTTACCTGCTTCAAATTTGGTGCGAGCTACAGAAAAACGCTTCCAGATTGGGTCAGCGTCTGCCTTCGAAACTTTTGGACCAGATTTTTGAACAGCCTGCCATTGCACGAATAGCTCTGCCATCTTCTCGGATGATTGCTTCCACTGGGTCTTTGTCGAATCTTGGTTGGCAATCGCTTCTGCCGCTTCGGCGAGATCTAGCCTCGACTTTAGTGCTGCGACAGCTGCCTCTTTGTTCGCTGCGCTGCGCTGAGCAGAAAGCTCGTTGATTTTCGCCTCTAGAGCAGCCACTCTGGTGCGAAGCGAGTTAAGATCGCCAACGGCGTTTGGGGCGACCAAGTCTGCAGTCAATTTCTTGAACTGCGACATGAGATTGCTCGCTACGACATTGCTCTTGATGCGTTGCTCAAGGATTCTTACCTGTGCTTCGAGGTCGGCGAACTTTGTCTCGAAGAATGCCATTGCGGCTTCTGCAGAAACTTTTGGATACTGTCCGACTTTGCGCTCAGAACCAAGTTCAAAAACGTAAACGTTATTCTCTGCGTCGACTCTTCCGAATTTGTTTGCTGACATGGTTAGCTCCTTTTGCTAGACGCTCTCGCGTTCGTTTACGACTTGATTAGTTTAGAACTATGTCGCCCAACTTGGTTTCGACAACTGGTTTTCCATCGCCCTGTCGGCCTGAGTCCGGTTGAACACCCGCGTCGATGATTGGCTTCAAGCCGTCAAGGCCAGAAGTGATTCGACCAAACACCGTGTAGTCGGGCAATAGCGAAGTATCGGCGTAGACGATGAAGAACTGAGAGCCATTTGAGTACGGCGATCCAGAATTGGCCATTGCCAAGACTCCGGTCTGATAGACCGCTGTTCCGGCTGCGGTGGCGGCCGGGGCATTCTCAATCGGACCGAAACTGTAACCAGGTCCTCCGGTTCCGGTGCCCGTCGGGTCTCCGCACTGAAGAACGAAGAGACCAGAGGTGGTCAACCTGTGGCACGAAACATTCTTGAAGAAGTCTTTGCGGGCTAGGTCGATAAAGTTTGCCGTTGCCTGAGGTGCCCTGTCACCAAAGAGCTCGATTGAGAGCTTTGCATCGTTGACCATCATCGAACCGGTCCAAACGCGGCCCTCGGCAATCGCGGGGTCTGGCACTAAGGCTGAGTTTGTCTGACTAGGCGTAGGGGTCGGAGTCGCCGATGGTTCTGCTTCAACAACCTGTGACACCTGCATCGAAGACCAGATCAGTTGAGAAGTTACGGTGAGAGCAAGAACTGCGAGACCCGCCACCAAGGCAATCCTGTTATCGCGCCTTTTGCGAAGAGCTTGCTTCTCGCGCTGCAACTGCTTTTGTTCGTATTCGGCCAACTTGCCAGAAGTGCTGCTGAATAGGTTTTGCTGCTTCTTTTTCGACGCCAAGATTTCCTCCAGATAATTACCCTTGCCAATTTTACGCATCCTTGGGTCAGATTCTGACGGGTAATCTGGATGAATGAGCGAAAGCATGTTTGAGGGTCTGGCACCACTTGCCGCTCGCATGCGACCAACGAATCTGAGCGAGATTGTCGGTCAGGAGCACATCCTTCGCAAAGGGTCGCCGCTCTATCAGCTAGCTCAGCCAGAAGACCAACGCAGTTTTGCCAGTTCTACAAGCGTTGTGCTCTGGGGTCCGCCTGGCACCGGAAAAACCACTCTTGCTAAGGTCATCGCGCTCACCAGTCAGAGACAGTTTGCAGAACTCAGCGCGGTTACCAGCGGCGTTAAGGATGTTCGCGAAGCTATCGATCGCGCCAGGCAAGACCGGGAGTCATTTGGCGTAAGCACGATTCTGTTTCTAGACGAGATTCATCGCTTCTCGAAAGCGCAGCAGGATGTCTTACTGCCTGCCGTTGAAGCCGGCTGGGTTGTGCTAATAGCGGCCACCACTGAAAATCCGAGCTTCTCTGTGATAAGCCCACTTCTATCTAGGTCTTTGTTGCTAACTCTCAACCCGATATCCGATGAGGATCTGCAGACTCTGATTCAGCGAGCCGCAGATGACCCGAGAGGGCTCAAGGGGCGAGTCAGCTTGGATGATGAGGTTAGAGCTCAAATTTCGGCATTGGCTGGGGGAGACGCAAGGAAGGCCTTGACTATTCTCGAGGCAGCTGCTCAGGCAGTCTTAGCCGGCTCAGAGTCGGGCAAGGCCCTAATTACCCTGCACGACGTTGAGGCCTCGATTGATCGAGCCTTGGTGCGATACGACGCTAATGGTGATCAGCATTACGACGTGATCAGCGCCTTTATTAAGTCGGTTCGAGGCAGCGATGTCGACGCGGCCTTGCACTACCTCGCGAGAATGGTCGAGGCCGGCGAAGACCCTAGGTTCATCGCTCGAAGGCTAATTATCTTGGCAGCCGAAGATGTTGGTCTAGCCGATCCGAGCGCACTTACCCTGGCCACGGCTGCGGCAGATGCGGTTGCAAAAATCGGAATGCCCGAAGGACGCATCCCGCTTGCTGAAGTCACGATTTATCTTGCTCTCGCGCCCAAATCGAACTCCGCGTATTTGGCTATCAATCAGGCAATCGAAGACGTTCGCGCCGGCAAGACGGGCCAGATACCGCTTTCGCTGCGAAGTTCCAACTATCCAGGCGCGATTAAGACCACGGGAGCAGGGGTCGGCTACCGATATCCGCATGACGATAAGCGTTCGGTGGTCGAACAGCAGTATCTCGAAGGCAAAGTGGCTGACACCAGCTACTTTCAGCCCAAAGACCTGGGTGCCGAAAAGGAACTTGGTGAACGCTGGGCACGCCTCAGAAGCATCATCAGGGCGTTTAGAAAGTAGCGCTAAACCCTATCTTTGGGCCTGGATACCTTGCTAAACTTGCGAGGTTGCCGACTAGAGCAAATTCGTGGCTGCGAATTACTCACACGGTGCGATTTGTCTAATAGCCAGACGAATCCGTGGCAAAAGGTTCGACCTCTCGATCCGCTTTTGTGAACAAAATAAACGCTATTGAGCTTCGGCTCACTGAAAGGAACACGTGTCAAAAACAACACGTACTCGCAGCAAGACTCGTCTGTCTCGCGCACTCGGTATCCCGCTAACCCCAAAGGCAGCGAAGTACCTAGAAAAGCGTCCGTACGCTCCAGGTGAGCACGGTCGCACCAAGAAGAAGGCTGACAGCGACTTCGCCGTTCGTCTTCGCGAAAAGCAGCGTCTACGCGCTCAGTATGGAATTCGTGAAGCTCAGCTTCGCAAGACTTTCCAAGAAGCGAAGCGCGCCGAAGGGCTTACCGGTGAAAACCTAGTTGAGCTTCTAGAGATGCGTCTTGACGCACTCTTGCTTCGCGCAGGTGTCGCCCGCACTATCGCTCAGTCTCGTCAGATGGTTGTGCACCGTCACATCCTCGTCAACGGACAGCGCGTCGATCGCCCATCTTTCCGCGTGAAGCCAGGCCAAATGATTCACGTTCACCCAAAGAGCGAACTAACTGAGCCTTTCCAGGTAGCAGCAGCCGGAGGACACGTTGATGTTCTTCCGCCTGTTCCTGGTTACATCGACGTTCAGCTAGACAAGTTGCAGGTGACCCTAGTTCGCCGTCCAAAGCGCGCAGAAGTTCCGGTTACTTGTGAAGTTCAGCTCGTTGTTGAGTACTACGCGGCTCGATAGAGATTCGGTCTATCTCGGATGAGCGGCGGAGAAATCGCATCGATAATTGCAGCTGGAGCGTTCGCTCTGCTTGTGATTTTCATTGGCGTACCCCTAATCAAATTGGGTGGATTAATCGATGAGACTCGCGAATCAGTTCGCGGGTTAAACGAAACCGTCACTCCGCTGCTCACCGAGGTAACCACAACAGTTACCGAAACAAACAAGGCTCTTGCCAAACTTGATGTCATCACCGAAAACGTCGTTGACGTGACCACCAACATCAATTCACTAGTGGCAGTCTTCAGTGCCTCTGTCGGAGCTCCGCTCTTGAAATTGGCGGGCCTGACGAAGAGCCTGCGCTCTGCTTTGCTAGGAAAGAAGAAGTAAGAATGAAGAAACTATTCTGGTTCGCCACCGGCATCGCTGCTGGTTTGGCAGTTGCCAAGCAAATGCGCGAGAACCCTGAAGCAAGGGCTGCCGTAGAAGATGCTGCCAAGCGCGCACGAGCTATTGGTGAGGCGTTTACCACAGGCTACAAAGAGCGTGAGCTAGAGATCAAGCGCGCCGAAGGTGCAGCTAAGAAGCCAAAAACTGCGACCAAGAAGCCTGCTGCTCCTAAAGCTGCCAAGCCTGCCACCGCTAAGAAACCGGCCGTCAAGAAGACTGCCGCCAAGCCCACTGCGAATTAATGCAAACCGCCGAAATCGCCCGGCGCTGGCTCAGTTTCTTCGAGAAGAAACAACACACGGTTGTACCCAGCGCGTCTCTAATTAGCGAAGACCCTACCCTTCTTTTCACCGTTGCCGGAATGGTGCCTTTCATCCCATTTATGTCTGGCCTGGTGCCTGCGCCTTACTCGCGAGCAACGAGCGTGCAAAAGTGCGTGCGAACTCTCGACATCGACGAAGTGGGTAAGACCACCCGACACGGAACTTTCTTTCAAATGAATGGAAACTTCTCTTTCGGCGATTATTTCAAGCCGGAGGCGATTGCTTTTGCGTGGGAGTTTTTGACTGGCTCGAGAGAATCTGGATGTTTAGAAATCGATCCTCAGTTGCTCTGGGTAACCGTATACCAAGACGACGACGAGAGCATCGATCTGTGGCGCAAGATTGCCGACATCCCGCTTGAGCGCATCCAGCGTCGTGGAATGAAAGACAACTACTGGTCAACTGGCCAGCCTGGTCCAGCTGGGCCATGCTCAGAGATTTACTACGACCGTGGCCCTGCCTATGGTCGCGAGGGCGGCCCCGAGGCCGATGAAGACAGATACATCGAAATTTGGAACCTCGTCTTCATGCAGTACGAGCGCGGAGCATCGCTCGGTGGCGATAACTTCGAGATCTTGGGCGAACTGCCAAAGAAAAACATCGACACAGGCATGGGGCTCGAGCGAGTCGCATTTCTCTTGCAGGGTGTCGAGAATCTGTATGAGATCGACCAGGTTCGCCCTGTTCTAGACCTGGCTGCTCAACTAAGCGGCAAGACCTACGGTGCTTCTGTAGAGGACGACGTTCGTCTTCGTGTCGTTGCCGATCACGTTCGCAGTGCCCTGATGCTTGTCTGCGATGGCGTAACTCCGGCAAATGACGGAAGAGGATACGTACTTCGTCGTCTGATGAGAAGAACTGTTCGCGCTATGCGCCTGCTAGGAGTAGAGCGCAACACTTTCACCGAATTGTTCACGACCTCGAAGAACGCAATGCGTGATGCCTATCCGGAGCTCGATCGCGAGTTCGATCGAATCATGCGCGTTGCTCTTGCAGAAGAAGAGGCTTTTCTCAGAACCCTTACCGCCGGAACTATCGTGCTAGAAGAAGCCGTGGCTTTGGCTAGCCAGGGCAAATCCAAGAAAATCAGCGGTGACACCGCGTTCTTGCTTCACGATACATATGGATTTCCGATTGACCTGACTCTCGAGATTGCAGAAGACGCTGGGCTTTCGGTTGACCGCGATGGCTTCAAGGCACTGATGGCCGAGCAAAAAGATCGAGCCAAGGCCGACGCTCGAGAAAAGAAACTCGGCGGCACTGACCTGAGCGTTTATGCGGCTTTCCGACAGCTTGGAACCACGAAGTTCACGGGCTACGAAGAACTCGAGACGTCAGCGAAAATCATCGGACTTATTTCAGACGGCAAGGAATCAAAGACCGCAGCAGGTGGCCAAGTTGTCGAGGTGCTTCTAGACCAGACGTCTTTCTATGCGGAATCGGGCGGTCAAGATTCTGATGCTGGATTCATATTTGGCGATGGCTTCGAGCTCGAGGTGCTTGATGTTCAGAAGCCGGTTAAGGGTCTTGTCAGCCACAAGGCGCTTGTTCGCAAGGGTGAGATCTCGCTAGGGCAGAATGCAACCACACAGGTCGACCCCGAATGGAGATTAGGTGCTGCTCAGGCACACTCGGCAACTCACGTTGTGCACGCCGCGCTTCGTCAAGTGCTCGGGCCCGAGGCGTTGCAGTCTGGCTCGTATAACAAGCCTGGCTACATGCGTCTCGACTTCTCGTGGGCTCAGTCGCTAAGCAATGAAACCAAGACTGAAATAGAAGAAATTAGCAATCAGGCTATTCGAAAGAATCTCGCCGTGAGTGCCAATTTCATGAGCATTGATGAGGCGCGAGCCTTCGGAGCCATTGCCTTGTTCGGTGAAACCTACGACGAGAGTGTTCGCGTTATTCAAATTGGCGGACCTTGGTCTCGTGAGCTCTGCGGAGGTACGCACGTATCCCGCAGTTCGCAGATTGGTGTCGTGTCTCTTCTAGGAGAGTCTTCTGTTGGATCAGGCTCGCGAAGGATTGAAGCACTCGTTGGAATCGAAGCGTTTAGGGCACTGGCCGTTGAGCGTGCTTTGGTATCGAGGCTTGCTGATCTTGCCAAGGTTCCACGCGATTCTGTTGAAGAGAAATTTCTGGCTGTTCTTGAAGAACTAAAGGCAACCCAGCGAAAGCTCGCCGCGGTTCAAAGTGCTCAACTCTCAGCTTTAGCCCCAGAGATCGCGGCTAGCAGTCGCACGGTTGGCGGCTACCTATTCGCCAGTCGCTTTGTCGGAGACATCGACTCGGTTGACACCATTAGAAATCTAGCTACACAGGTTCGCGACAGAGTCTCACAAACCCCAACTGTTGTATCGATTTCAGGAATCGTTGATTCAAAACCGATGTTAGTTGTTGCGATTACAAAGCCTGCAGAGCAACTTGGCGCGCATGCGGGCAACCTCGTGCAATTGGCTAGCTCTGTGCTCGGCGGTGGCGGTGGCGGAAAGCCAGATATCGCTCAGGGTGGTGGCGTTGACACTGCAAAGGTCGATGCGGCTATCCAAGCCATGGAGCTGAGCCTCGGCGCTTAGAAATGCAAACCGGTCGAAGAGTAGCTCTAGACGTAGGCAAGGCGCGCATTGGCTTTGCGATTAGCGACCCGCATTCAATATTGGCGAGCCCACAAGAGGCTGAGCCAAGAAACGATACGAGCGCGGCAACGATTGTTGCTCGCATCAAACAGCACTCTGACGTCGTGGCAATCTATGTCGGACTGCCAGTTAACTTGAAGTCTTTATCAACTGAATCAACCAAAGACTGCGTGCTCTTTGCCAGAGAACTTCAGCAACTACTAGATATTGAAGTGCGCCTTGTCGACGAGAGATTTAGCACAAAGATCGCTTCTCAAAAGCTCTCAACTGCCGGAAAGAACACTAAGCAGCAGCGTCAGATAATCGATTCAGAGGCCGCCTCCGTCATACTTGAATCTGCAATCGAATTTGAAAAGCGCACCGGGCAATTGCCGGGCTCAAGTGTCTCGGGGTACAGATTTGAAGACTAAGTTTCTAGTTCGCCGTTTGGTCATTGTATTCTCGGCACTCGCGCTTATTGCTATCGTCCTTTTTGCTAATCGCTCACAAATACGAGATGTTTTCGATCAACTAGCCGGTTCTGATTACACGGGTGGTGGAAATGGAACTGCTGTTCTTCAGATTGAACCAGGGGACGATGGCGCAATTGTTGCACAGGAACTCGTTGACTTGGGTGTTGTAAAAACCTACAGAACGACTTATCGATTGATTATCGAACGCGATGTCGTGTTCTATCCGGGCAGCTATAACCTCAAGTTACAAATGAGTTCATCAGCCGCTCTCGACGCGATCGCTGATCCAAGTAGTCGGGCCGCAAACCGAGTTCTCATTCGCGAGGGTCTGAGAATCGAAGACGTCATTGCCGCCCTTGCGAAGGCCACAGGAATATCGAAGGGCGAGTTCGAGTCTGCGAGCAAAGACCTGGCTGCCTTGGGAATACCAACCACCGAAGTAAGCGCAGAGGGATGGCTATTTCCAGCAACGTACGAATTCGATCAACAAATGACGGCGAATCAGATTCTCAGCAAGATGGTCAGTCGTACCATCGTTGAACTTGACAGATTTGGTGTTAAACCCTCAGACCGACATGATGTGCTGACTCTCGCATCAATCGTTGAAAAAGAAGTTCGGAACACCTCTGACTTCTACAAGGCTTCCAGGGTCTTCACAAACCGTCTAGAAACCGGCATGCCATTACAGTCTGATGCAACCGTGAGTTACGGCGTAAAAGGCTCAACGTTCACCACCTCGAAAGCCGACCGGGCCGACGCCAACCGCTACAACACTTACAAGTACCCTGGGCTTCCAATTGGTCCGATTGGCGCGCCTGGTTCGCTTGCCATTGACGCGGCAGTGAATCCAGCCGACGGTGATTGGTTTTACTTTGTGACCGTCAACCTGGCAACTGGTGAGACAGTATTCACAAATACCTATGCAGAACATCAAAAGGCAGTCAGGCAGTGGCTGGCTTGGATGCGAGAGAATCCCGGTTATGACTAAGCAGTACGCCGTTGTCGGAAGTCCGATCTCGCATTCGAAGTCACCAATCATTCATCGTGCCGCCCACAGAGTGCTGTCGCTCGACTGGAACTACTCCGCAGTCGAGATTTCTGAAGGCAGGCTTTTGCAGTTTCTCGAAACTCTCGATGATTCATGGCATGGGCTCAGCGTCACAATGCCACTGAAACTTGAGGCCACACGCTTGGCCAGCGAACTCGATCCAGTCGCGCAAGTCACCCGTGTGACCAACACCCTTTGCCGCACGCAGCAGGGCTGGAAGGGTTTCAATACCGACGTTTTCGGCATTCAGTCTGCGCTAAAAGATTCGATCTCTTCAGGTGCGCCAAGGGTTATGATTTTAGGCTCTGGAGCCACCGCGACGTCAGCGGTTTTCGCGGTCTTACTTTCTAACCCAGCTTCAAAGGTGACCGTGGTAGCAAGAGATGCAATGAAGGCCAAGCAGACCAGGTCACTCGCTTTAGATGCGGGCTTTAGCATCGACATTCGTTCTTTCAAGGCTCTATACAGATCGCTGGCGGCTGCAGACATTGTCATATCCACTCTTCCGGCTGGCGCGCTGGACTCGTACGCTACGAAGCTTGGACGTAACTGGTTCTTCAAACCTCGGGGTCTGTTCTTCGACATCGCCTACAGTTCATGGCCAAGTGCATTCGCGTCAGCATGGGTGGCGAGATCGCTACCGGCAGTTAGCGGTATCGAGATGCTGATTTTTCAGGCCATTGCCCAATTGCGTGTTTTCACTAGTGGCGATGTCGATGCTGCACTTCCAAACGAGCGAGCCGTCGAACTGGCGATGCGCGATAGCCTTGGACTCATCTAGACCAGACAACGCGCTTGTGGCAGACTTATCCAATGTTGCGTTGGTTAACCGCTGGTGAATCCCATGGCCCCGAGTTGGTTGCCATCCTTGAAGGCCTACCCGCTGGCGTTCCAATCACAACCTCAAACGTTCAAGAGAGTCTCGCGCGTCGGCGTCTGGGTTACGGTCGCGGCGCTCGAATGAAGTTCGAACTCGACGACGTTCACTTCAGCGGCGGTGTTCGGCATGGTTTAACTATGGGCGGTCCGGTTGCCCTAAGAATTACCAATACCGAGTGGCCAAAGTGGCAAGAGGTAATGTCTGCAGATCCGTTGCAGGAAGAGCTCACGGGCGCTAGGGCAGAAGCATTGACTCGCCCTAGACCTGGTCACGCCGACTTCACAGGAATGCAGAAGTACTCATTCACAGACAGCAGGCCCGTGCTTGAGCGAGCTAGCGCTCGAGAGACAGCAGCAAGGGTCGCCCTCGGGTCTGTTGCCTCGAGTTTCTTGCGTGAACTTGGCATTGATTTGGTAACACACACTGTCGCAATCGGTGCAGTTTCAGTGGCACTTGACTATCAGTTGCCCACTCCTGCCGATGTTCAGCAGATCGATGCCGACCCGGTTCGCTGCTTTGACGCAAACACGTCTGCATCAATGGTTGATGCTATCGACGAGTGTCACAAACAGGCAGACACTCTCGGGGGAGTCACCGAGACCCTGGTCTATGGCGCCCCTCCTGGATTGGGTTCATTCGTGCACTGGGATCGACGCCTCGATTCACAACTTGCTGGCGCGCTAATGGGTATCCAAGCAATTAAAGGCGTTGAGGTGGGTGATGGTTTCGAGACAGCACGCCGCCGCGGCTCGGTTGCTCACGACGAAATCGTTAGAGAGAACGGCGTGGCGAGCAGACTCACAGACAGAGCCGGCGGCATCGAGGGTGGCATGTCAAATGGCGAAGTAATTCGCGTGCGTATTGCAATGAAACCGATTAGCACTGTTCCGAACGCGTTGAAAACTATCGACATTGCCACAGGTGAAGCTTCCAAGGCTCAGCACCAGCGCTCAGATGTTTGCGCGGCACCGGCAGCTGGAATAGTTGCCGAGGCGATGGTCGCTCTTGTTCTGGCGAATTCAGTGCTTGAAAAGTTCGGCGGAGACTCGCTGGCAGAGACTCGCAGAAATCTTCAGAGTTACCTCGCCAACATCCCAGCTGAGTTGCGTTCAAAATCAACTGGCCAGCAAGATGGATAAGCAAACCATCGTGCTGGTTGGCCCAATGGGGGTCGGCAAAACGACAGTTGGCAGAAAGCTCGCTGCGAGTTTAGACCTCGACTTTCGCGACACCGATTTAATCTTCAAGTCTCAGCACGGGCCAATTGACGTCTTTTTTGCCGAACAGGGTGAACCCAAGTTTCGAGCTCTCGAGGGCGTCATTGTCGAAGAAGCCATTTCACAGCCAGGCGTAGTGGCGACCGGTGGCGGCGTAGTGCTGAGCGAAAAGACCCGAGAGAAACTCAAGGCCACAACGGTTGTCTATTTGAGCACCGATGGAACACACATGGCTCAGCGGCTAAGTCAGGGAAAGAGACCGCTTATTCAAAACGGTCTTGCCGATTGGAAGCGAATCTATAGCGATCGAAAGCCGCTTTACGAAGAGGTTGCCGACATCACGATTGACTGCTCGGGGCAGCCAATAAAAGTGACGGTTACAGAGATTGTCGAGGCTCTGAGCAAGTGACAGAACTACGAAGAGTGCAGGTGGGCGGCGACTCACCATACGAGGTCTTAATAGGTAGATCGCTTCTTAATAACGTCGCCTCAAGCCTGAGCGATAAGACCAAAAAGGTTCTCATTGTGCATCCTGTTGCTCTCTCACAGAGTGCCGAGGCGCTGCGCGAAGAACTAATTGGAGCCGGATTCGAAGCAATACTTGCCGGAGTTCCCGATACAGAAGAAGCCAAGCGAGTAGAGGTGGCCGCATTCTGCTGGCAGGTTCTTGGTCAGGCAGATTTCACTCGAACCGACGCAATCATTGGTTTCGGTGGGGGATCAACCACCGACCTTGCTGGTTTCGTTGCAGCAACCTGGCTTAGAGGTGTCGATGTCGTTCAGATTCCTACAACTGTTTTGGCGATGGTCGATGCCGCGGTCGGTGGCAAAACGGCAATCAACACGGCCGAAGGAAAGAACCTGGTTGGTGTGTTTCACTCACCGCGCGCTGTCTTGGTTGACCTTGACACGTTAGCGACTCTTCCAAGAAATGAAGTCCTAGCCGGTTTCGCTGAGATCGCAAAGTGCGGCTTCATAGCAGACACTCGCATCCTAGAAATAATCGAATCTGACATTGCCGCTGCCACCAACACCGACTCGAGTGAATTCTTTGAGTTAGTTGAACGAAGCATCGCGATCAAGGCGAAGGTGGTTAGTGCCGATTTTAAGGAATCCGGGCTGAGAGAAATCCTCAACTATGGCCACACTCTAGGGCACGCAATCGAGCACAACGAACGCTACCAATGGCGACACGGTGCAGCGATCGCTGTTGGCATGATGTTCGTCGCCGAGTTAGCAAGGCTTGCCGGTCGACTTGATGACGCAGCTGTCGAACGTCACAGGAGCATTTTCAAGCTAATCGGCTTGCCGACAACCTACCCCGCTCGAGAGTTCGAGAAGTTGCTTGCCGCAATGCAGCGCGATAAGAAGTCTCGCTATGGAGTGCTGCGTTTCGTAGTGCTCGACGGCATAGCAAAACCGACAATCATGCAGGCACCAACCACCGAGATGCTGCACGCCGCGTATCAGGAAATCGCCGAGTAATCGGCTAGTTTTAGAACATGTCAAAAGTCTTGGTACTCAACGGCCCAAACCTCTCGAGGCTTGGCGCGCGCGAGCCTGAGATCTACGGAAACGCCTCGTGGGCTGATTTGGTGTCTCTAGTCGAAAACACGGCCGCGAAGTTGAATCTTGCAGCTGAAGTTCGCCAGACCGACTCTGAGTCGGAGCTAATCGGTTGGATTCACGAGGCAATCGATTCGTCATCAGACGTGGTAATCAACCCGGCAGCCTTCACTCACTACTCATATGCTCTGCGTGATGCCTGCGCCATGCTGACCAAGGCGAAGCTCAGACTTATTGAGGTTCACATCAGCAATCCACACGCCCGCGAGGAGTTCAGGCACACAAGCGTGATTTCTGGCGTGGCAACCGGCGTTATCGCCGGATTCGGCATCGACTCATACGCGCTCGCTCTTCAACAACTAGCAAAAAGCTAGCCAGCAGACTCAATCAAACCTCGTGTCGTAGACTTGCCGAGGTTAAATCTTTAGCAAGAAATGGAATAGTTCATGGCAACCTCTAACGACCTAAAAAACGGCATGGTTCTAAACATCGAGAACCAACTATGGGCCGTAATTGAGTTTCAGCACGTAAAGCCTGGCAAAGGTCCAGCTTTCGTTAGGACAAAGCTAAAGAACGTTCTGAGCGGAAAGGTTGTCGACAAGACCTTCAACGCGGGCGTCAAAGTTGAGACTGCCAATGTCGACAAGCGAAACATGACCTATCTATACAACGATGGCAGTGGCTTTGTGTTCATGGATGTCGACAGCTATGAGCAGTTCACTGTTGCCGAGGCTACGGTTGGCGAAGTTGCCGGCTACATGCTTGAGAACCAGTCGGCAGTTGTTGCACTGCATGAGGGCAACCCGATCTATGTCGAACTACCAGCCTCGGTGATTTTAGAGATCACCTACACCGAACCAGGCCTCCAGGGCGATCGCTCAACCGGTGGCAATAAGCCGGCCACTCTTGAAACCGGCCTTGAGATTCAGGTGCCGCTCTTCGTCGAGCAGGGAACCAAAGTCAAGGTCGACACTCGCACTGGCGACTATCTCGGTCGCGTTACCGACTAATCTGTGAGCGCTAGATCAAAGGCACGCAAGAGAGCAGTTGATGCTCTCTTTGCCGCCGACTTACGAGAGCTGAGCGCTATCGAGATGCTCGATGAGAGCGAACGACTAAGCGACGAACGAGACGATCAGGTTGAGATTTTCGCCTATGCCAGAAAATGCGTCGTTGGAGTAACCGAGAACGGTGCCGAAATTGACGACACGCTAGAGACCTACGCACAGGGGTGGACAATAGCGAGAATGCCAGCCCTAGACAGAGCGATTTTGAGGCTAGGCAGCTGGGAGATTCTCTTTAACGACGAGATTCCTGACGCCGTAGCCGTGAACGAGGCCGTCGAGTTGGCAAAAGAGCTTTCGACAGACGACTCGGCTGGTTTCGTCAACGGGCTGCTTTCTAAGATCGTTTCGACAAAATCGGCCAAGTAGCCTAGTATTTACAAAGCATCATCCTTTAACAGCGCTCTGTGAGGCGCAGAAGGAGGTGGGCGTGACTTCACGCACCGTCTTGAACAGCGACGACATTGGTCGCGCTATAACGCGCATCGCGCACGAGATTCTCGAATCGAATCACGGCACAGACGACCTAATCATTCTTGGGATTCCAACCCGCGGCGTTGTTTTAGCTGAGCGCATTGCTGAAATCATCAGAAGAAACGGCTCGGCAATGCCCGCCGACTTTTTAGGTCGCATTGACATCACGATGCATCGTGATGATTTGGCCCGACAACCGGTTCGGGCAGTAAGCCCAACCAACATCCCGGCTGGTGGCATCGATGACAAAGTCGTGGTTCTAGTAGACGACGTCTTATTCACCGGCAGAACGGTAAGGGCGGCGCTAGACGCGCTGAATACAATCGGCCGCCCAAGAGCGGTTCGTCTCGCTGTTCTGGTTGATAGGGGCCACCGTCAACTTCCCATCCGAGCAGACTTCGTTGGTAAGAATCTTCCAACGGCCAAGGACGAACGAGTAAGCGTTCTGCTCAGCGACATCGACGGTAGCGAATCGGTGGTGATCGAACAGTGAAGCATCTACTGAGCACATCCGAGCTATCGCGTGAAGACGCGATTCACCTGCTCGATCTTTCAGATCAGATGGCAGAGGTAAACACCCGCGAAGTGAAGAAGCTGCCAACGCTAAGGGGCAAAACAGTTGTCAATCTGTTTTACGAAGACTCGACACGCACCAAAACCTCATTCGAGCTCGCAGCGAAGCGATTGTCTGCCGATTTGATCAACTTCTCGGCCAAGGGGTCGAGCGTCTCAAAGGGCGAAAGCCTCAAGGACACCGCACTAACGCTTGCTGCCGGGGGAGCAGATGCCTTCGTGATTAGACACTCTGCATCTGGTGCTGCACACACTCTTGCTAACAGCGGTTGGATCAATGTTGCCGTTGTTAATGCAGGTGACGGAACTCATGAGCACCCAACCCAGGGTCTTCTAGATGCCATGACGATGCGTCGTCGAATTCATGGACTGGGCGCTACAGCACAGCGTGATCTCAGCGGAGTATCGGTTTTGATAGTCGGCGATATTCTCCACTCGAGAGTTGCCCGCTCAAACATCCATCTGCTCAAGCTGCTAGGAGCAAAGGTGACTCTTGTTGGCCCATCAACTTTGATGCCACACACAGAATTGTTCGAGGTCGATGTGAATCTAGATTTTGACGATGCTCTTGCCGCCAACCCAGACGTCGTCATGATGTTGAGAATTCAGACAGAGCGCATGAGTGGAAACTTTTTTCCGAGCGAACGCGAGTATGTTCGCAACTGGGGACTCACCGCCGAAAGATTCGCTCGACTTAAACCCAAGACGTTGATCATGCATCCTGGCCCGATGATTCGCGGATTAGAAATTTGCAGCGAAGCGGCAGACAGCCCGCAGTCGACAATCGTCGAGCAGGTAGCAAATGGTATTTCGGTTCGAATGGCTGTTCTCTACAGCCTGATTTCAGGAGAGAGGTCATTGGATGTCTAGTTTCGTTCTCAGAGGCGCAGTCTTTGCCGATGATTCAGTCGCAGACGTGCTAGTCGCAGACGGGCGCATTGTCGAGATTGGCAATAACCTGCAAGGTGATGAGGTGATCGACTGCACCGGCTTGCGCCTGCTGCCTGGCTTTGTTGATTTGCACACTCACCTTAGAGAGCCCGGCTTTGAAGCTAGCGAAACAGTGCTCACGGGTTCGCAGTCGGCTGCGCTCGGCGGTTACACAGCTGTACACGCGATGGCCAACACCAACCCGGTGGCCGACAACGCAGCGGTAGTCGAGATGGTTCGCAACCTTGGCGCGCGTGCGGGTTACGTTGAGGTGTTTCCGATTGGAGCCGTAACAAAGGGCCTTGAGGGCGCTCAGATGGCTGAATTGGGCCTAATGAATCAGTCTCAAGCGCAGGTCAAGGTTTTCAGCGATGACGGTAAATGCGTTAGCGACGCCCTGGTTATGAAGCGCGCTCTTGAGTATGTGAAGAGTTTTGACGGTGTGATCGCACAGCACGCGCAAGAGCCAAAACTCACTGACGGCTCGCAAATGAACGATTCTGAACTGAGCGCGGTGCTAGGGCTAAAGGGATGGCCGGCGGTTGCTGAAGAGTCGATAATCGCTCGCGATGTTTTGCTTGCCGAACACACCGGCGCTCGACTGCACATCTGTCACCTCTCGACAGCTGGTTCGGTCGAGGTTATTCGATGGGCAAAGTCACGGGGTATAAATGTCACAGCCGAGGTGACACCGCACCACCTCATGCTCACCGAACAGCTTGTGAGCGAATACAACCCGCTTTACAAGGTAAACCCCCCGTTGAGAAAGCAATCAGATGTTCTTGCTCTTCGCGAGGCCTTGATTGACGGAACCATCGACATTATTGCAACCGATCACGCTCCACATGCGGCCGAACTAAAGGACTGTGAGTTTTCTGCGGCTGCTTTTGGCATGGTTGGCCTAGAGACTGCAGCAGCTGTAGCGCAGAACGTACTTATCGAATCTGGCAGATCGAACTGGCAGAGATTTGCCGAAGTCATGTCGCACAACCCAGCGCGCATTGGTCGCGACGAGAACCAAGGCGAGGCGATTGCGGTAGGAGCCGTTGCGAATCTGACACTGATCGACGCCGAAGCAGTCAGGACTATAGCCGCACAAACAGCGAGCAAGAGCTCAAACAACCCATACCAGGGATTGCAACTAAAGGGAAAAGTAGTGCACACGATTTATCGCGGTCAATTCACAGTGCGAAACTCAGAGCTTCAGAAAGTAGTTTCAGCATGAGCCAGAGAGACATAGTCGCGATTTTCAGCGCACTGTTGTTTTTAGCGCTTATTGCGCTTGCGGTCACTGCGATAAAGCGTCGCGCTCAGAAACAGCTCGCTATTGGCAACTTGACACCGATTGATGCAATTTCAGGAGCAATTGTTGCCGAGGCTTTAGGTTTTTACGTATCAACTGTATTCGCGGCAAAGCCGCTAGAGAGACTCGTCAGCCACGGTTTGTTGCATAGGGGCAAGGCCGAGTTAGTCGTGAGGGCCGACGGCATCCAAGTCAGCAGGCTCGGCGAGACTTCATTTGGCATCGCTACAAGTGCCATAACAAATGTCTCGAGGGCATCTGCCACAATCGACCGAGGTGTCGAACAGTCAGGCTTGCTAGCAATTAGCTGGACGCTTGGTGAAACAGAGGTAACCACAAACTTCAGGCTCGACGCAGCCGACGACACACAGGCGTTCTTCGAAAAACTCTCTCAATTCAAAGGCATAGGTGCAGGCAAATGAGCTCAGCGTTTCTAGTTCTAGAAGACGGTCGCGTCTTCACGGGAGCACCGTATGGAAAGCAGGGCAGCAGCTTGGGTGAGCTGGTTTTCGCAACCGGCATGACCGGATATCAGGAGACCCTAACCGACCCCTCGTATGCCGGTCAAATAGTTGTTCAGACAGCCCCTCACATTGGCAACACTGGTGTGAATCAAAAAGACGAGGAGTCTGACCGCATCTGGGTCGCCGGTTACGTGGTTCGTGACCCCTCAAGAATCGTTAGCAACTTTAGAGCAGAGAGCTCTCTTGACGACGAGTTAGTCAAACATCAGATTGTTGGAATCAGTGGGCTTGATACTCGCGCACTCACGCGTCACCTCAGGAGTGCGGGAGCAATGCGCGCCGGAATCTTCAGCGGTGCTGCAGCAGAGAAACCTCAAGACGAGCTTCTTTCGATTGTGCGTTCTTCGGTTGAGATGAAGGGTCAGTCACTCAGCGACGTGGTCAGCACGCATGAGAGATACATTGAAAAACCCACTGGTGAAAGCATCGGCACGGTTGCGATTGTCGACCTTGGAATCAAACGCTCAACGATTGAACACATGCTAGCCAGAGACTTAACCGTTGAGGTGTTTCCTGCCACTGTCTCTGCCGAGGTCTTGCTTTCAAACCAACCTGATGCGGTTTTCTATTCCAATGGTCCTGGTGACCCTGAAGCAGCCGGAGATCAAGTTGAGGTTCTTCGCAAGGTTCTCGACCAAAAGATTCCCTTCTTTGGAATTTGCTTTGGAAACCAGTTGCTAGGTCGCGCTCTCGGCTTTGAGACATTCAAGCTTCCGTTCGGTCATAGGGGTATCAATCAGCCGGTCATGGATAGAACTACGGGCAAAGTAGAGGTAACCGCCCACAATCATGGCTTCGCTGTAAAAACAGATGGATTAGATAACTTGCAGAGCGCTAATGGTTACGGTGGTGTGCGAGTTTCACACGTATCGCTAAACGACGACTGCGTTGAGGGATTAGAGTGCCTCGACATTCCCGCCTTCTCAGTGCAGTACCACCCAGAAGCTGCGGCTGGGCCGCATGACAGCAACTACCTCTTTGATCGACTCGTCGACCTAATCAAAGCAAACAAGAAGGTCAAATAATGCCAAAGCGTAGCGATATCAAAAGTGTTCTGGTCATCGGCTCTGGCCCGATCGTCATCGGTCAGGCCTGCGAGTTTGACTACTCTGGCACCCAGGCTTGCCGCGTGCTTCAGGAAGAGGGTATTCGAGTCATCTTGATTAACTCGAACCCGGCAACAATCATGACCGACCCAGACTTCGCAGATGCCACCTACGTCGAACCGATTACCCCTGAGGTTATCGAATCGATCATCATCAAGGAGCGACCAGACGCAATTTTGCCGACTCTCGGTGGGCAAACTGCCCTGAACGCAGCAATGGCTCTCGACGAGCTGGGCATTCTCAAGAAGTACAACGTCGAACTCATCGGCGCGAAGATTGAGGCAATCAAGAAGGGTGAAGACCGCCAGCTCTTCAAGCAACTGGTTCTCGATGCCGGTGCTGACGTTGCCAAATCAGTTATCGCCCACAACCTGGATGAGGTGCTGGCTGGAGCAGAAATCCTTGGCTACCCACTCGTAGTGCGTCCATCCTTCACAATGGGTGGATTAGGTTCGGGCTTCGCATACAACGAGCAAGACCTGATTCGTATCTCGTCTGCTGGTTTGCAGGCGAGCCCAACAACCGAAGTTTTGCTTGAAGAGTCGATTCTCGGTTGGAAAGAGTACGAACTCGAACTCATGCGCGACAAGAACGACAACTGTGTCGTGGTTTGCTCTATCGAGAATGTCGACCCGGTAGGCGTTCACACCGGCGACTCAATCACTGTCGCGCCGGCGCTCACACTTACAGATCGCGAATACCAGAACCTGCGAGACATCGGCATTCAAATCATTCGAGATGTTGGCGTCGACACGGGCGGTTGCAACATTCAGTTCGCTGTTGATCCGGCCGACGGTCGAGTGATTGTTATTGAGATGAATCCGCGTGTTTCGAGATCATCGGCACTAGCTTCAAAAGCGACCGGTTTTCCTATTGCCAAAATTGCGGCAAAGTTGGCAATCGGCTACACGCTAGATGAGATTCCCAACGACATTACCAAGGTGACACCGGCAAGCTTTGAGCCAACTCTTGACTACGTGGTCGTGAAAGTTCCACGCTTCGCGTTCGAGAAGTTTCCGGCGGCCGACCCTACGCTAACCACGACGATGAAGTCAGTTGGCGAGGCAATGGCACTCGGCAGAAACTATACCCAAGCGCTGCAGAAGGCTCTCAGGAGCCTTGAACGTCGAGGTTCTTCATTCCACTGGACGGGACAACCGGGTGATAAGGCCGCCCTGCTAGAGCAAATCAAGGTGCCAACCGACGGCCGCATAGTAGCCGCACAGCAGGCTCTTCGAGCCGGAGCGACGAACGAAGAAGTCTTCGAATCGACAAAGATTGATCCTTGGTTTATTGATCAGATGATTCTGATCAACGAGGTTGCAGAGTTCATCAAAACTGCAACGACATTCGGTGCTGAAGAAATCAAACACGCAAAGAATCACGGATTCAGCGACAGTCAGCTAGCTCAGTTGCGAGACATCACCGAAGCCGAGGTGCGTGCGATTCGCCACTCGATTGGCTTGCGGCCGGTCTATAAGACCGTGGATACCTGTGCTGGAGAGTTTCCGGCTGAGACGCCGTATTACTACAGCACTTATGAGCAGGAGACCGAGGTCTCACCCTCGTCACGACGCAAGGTGGTTATTCTCGGGTCTGGCCCGAACCGCATAGGCCAGGGCGTCGAGTTCGACTATTCGTGCGTTCACGCGTCTTTTGCCCTTCGCGATGCCGGCTACGAAACCATCATGATTAACTGCAACCCAGAGACAGTGTCTACCGACTATGACACTAGCGATCGACTTTACTTTGAACCGCTAACACTCGAAGACGTTATCGAAGTCATTCACGCTGAACAGCAGAGCGGTGAACTCGTTGGCGTCGTCGTGCAGCTCGGTGGGCAAACTGCTCTCGGGCTCGCGAAGGGTTTGAAAGAGGCTGGAATTCCAATTCTCGGAACGTCGCCAGAGGCCATCGATTTGGCAGAGGAACGCGGTTTGTTCCAGAAGATTCTCGACGAAGCCAAACTGCTTTCGCCGGCAAACGGCACCGCCATCAATCTAGACGAGGCCGTTGTGATTGCAGCACGCATCGGCTATCCGGTGTTGGTTAGACCTTCTTATGTTCTCGGTGGGCGAGGAATGGAAATTGTCTACGATCAGATTGCACTGGTTGATTACTTCGATCGCATCGCAGACCAGGGAATAGTTGGTTCAACGCATCCGCTTCTGGTTGATCGCTTTTTAGACGATGCCATCGAGATTGACATCGACGCACTCTATGACGGCGAGCAGCTCTACGTCGGCGGCGTAATGGAGCACATCGAAGAGGCGGGTATTCACTCGGGTGACTCGAGTTGCACTCTTCCACCAATCACGATGAGCTCTGCGCAAATTGGTCGTGTGCGTGAAGCAACGCTCGCGATCGCCAAGGGCATCGGTGTTCGAGGTCTTCTAAACGTTCAGTTCGCACTTGCCAGCGATGTGCTCTACGTGCTCGAGGCGAATCCAAGAGCATCGAGAACGGTTCCTTTCGTTTCGAAAGCGCTCGGCATTACGCTTGCCAAGGCTGCCGCGCGAGTGATGGTTGGTGAAAGCATCGATTCACTAATCGCAGACGGTGCACTGCCAGCTAAAGACGGCACCTACATTCCAGCCGGGTCCGCGATTTCTGTTAAGGAGGCAGTGCTGCCATTCAAGCGCTTTGCAACCAAGGATGGGCGCTTCGTCGATTCGCTTCTCGGCCCTGAGATGCGTTCAACCGGCGAGGTTATGGGCATCGACGTTGATTTTCCGAAGGCATTTGCCAAGAGCCAGTCGGCGGCTGGTTCAGCTCTGCCTAAATCGGGCAGCATCTTCATATCGGTAGCCGACAGAGACAAGCCGCACCTGATGTTGCCGGTGAGAAGACTTCAGCAACTGGGCTACAAGGTTCTTGCCACCTCTGGCACAGCAGCCATTTTGGCCAGACACGGTATCGAGGTTCAGGTGGTTAGAAAGCACTCTGACCCTGACACAGTTCAGGGACCGTCGATTGTCGAACTAATCACCGCCGGCAAGGTTGACGTGGTTGTGAACACGCCGAGCGGCTCAGACGCACGCAAAGACGGCTACGAGATCAGAGCAGCGACAACGGCTGCCGATAAGGCGATCTTCACCACGATCGCCCAACTCAGCGCGGCCATCGGATCGTTTGAGGCCGTGATAGCTGGCCCATTCAGCGTAAAGTCGCTTCAAGATCACGCGAAAGACAGAAAGGCCGCACTTGGCAGCTAGTTTCGGCGCTCGACTTGAGCAGAGCTTCGCGCAATACGGACAGCTCTGCGTCGGGGTAGACCCGCACGCCTCACTTCTTGAAGAGTGGGGTCTCGAACAGAGCATAGAGGGCTTGAAAACTTTCTCGATGTCGGTGCTCGAGGCATCGGTTGGTCGAGTTGGCATCATCAAGCCGCAGGTTGCATTCTTCGAGAAGTTCGGTTCCAGGGGTTTCGCGGTTCTAGAGCAATTCGCAGCAGAGGCGCAGGAAACCGACATCGTTGTCATCATGGATGCGAAACGCGGCGACATCGGCTCGACCATGAACGGTTACTTTGAAGCCTGGTTGGAAAAGGATGCCCCATTTGTCTGCGACGCACTGACGGTTAGCCCATTCTTAGGAATTGATTCACTGGCAGAGGTCATGAGCGAATCGCTAGAGCGTTCAAAGGGTCTCTTTGTGCTGGCTGCAACTTCAAACCCCGAGGGCAAGAGCATTCAGCGAGCCAAAATAGCCGAGTCAACAATCTCTGCTGAGATTCTTAAGCAACTTGATGCAATAAATGCCGTGAGCAAGAGCGGCGGCGCTCGACTCGGATCTTTCGGTGCCGTGGTCGGCGCTACATTGAATTTTGCTGCGAGTGGCATAACAAGTGTTCAGACTGACCAAGATTCTGCAACGCCGATACTTGCGCCCGGTTTCGGTGCTCAGGGAGCAAGTCTCTCAGAAGCGCGAGATCTTTTTCAGTCGGCGTCAAACCGAGTTATCGCGTCGGTCTCACGCAGTGTCACCGCTGTCGGCAAGAATTCACTGGTGGCGTCAATCGAACAGGCAAAGAGCGAGCTTCGAAAGGGGCTTTCTTGAAAAGTCCAAAGCTATTGGTAATTGCAGGGCCGACAGCGGTCGGCAAGGGAACCGTCGCCCGGCGCATCCTTGAGACGAATTCGGACATCGTGCTAAGCGTCTCAGCGACCACCAGACAACCGCGTAAGGGTGAGGTTGATGGGGAGAGTTACTTTTTTCTCTCCGACGCCGAATTTGACCGATTGATCGAGTCTGGCCAGATGCTCGAATTCGCCGTGGTTCACGGCACGCACCGCTACGGAACCCCACGACAGCCCGTTTTGGCGGCCATTGAAGCCGGAAAGAACGTTCTGCTCGAAATAGACATCCAGGGCGCTAGCCAGGTCAAAGAGCAAATGCCCGAGGCAATCACCGTGTTTATAGCCCCACCGTCATGGGAGGAACTCGTTCGACGGCTCGAGGGTCGTGGCACCGAGGATTCGGTTGAAATGGAGCGCCGCCTGGCTACCGCCCGCATAGAACTTCAGGCCCAAGGCCAGTTTGACCACGTTGTAATCAACGATGATGTAGCCAAATGTGCCCAGTCGGTCGTAGAATTGCTAAGCGCTTAAGCGCCCTTTCAGAGAGAAATCAAATGTCAGAAAAACTCGTTGGTATTGTTTCGCCATCAATCGATAACTTGCTTTCAAAGCCAGAAATCGCTTCGAAGTACGAGCTAGTGATCTTCGCATCAAAGCGCGCCCGCCAAATTAACGACTACTACTCTGCACTGCAAGACGGACACCTATTTCAGGTCGTTGGCCCGCTAGTCGACACCACAATCAACGAGAAGCCATTGACCATTGCTCTCAAAGAAATCGACCAGAACAAACTGGCTAAGAAGACTCTCTAATCGAGTGATGTCGTGGCTCGCATAGTTCTCGGCATAACCGGGGGAATAGCGGCCTACAAGGCAACTGCTATCATCCGCTTGCTAACCGAGCAGGGTCACAGCGTGAAGGTTATTCCAACCCAAAATGCCCTGCGTTTCATCGGCGCGACAACTCTTGAAGCGCTCTCACACAACAGCGTTGATCCAGATCTCTACACGGATGTCGAGTCGGTCAAGCACATCGCCTTGGCTCAAGAGGCAGAGCTTGTAATTGTTGCTCCCGCTTCGGCGTCGTTTCTTGCGCGTACAGCTTCTGGCATTGCAGACGACTTGCTATCGAACACAATCTTGGCAACCAAAGCCCCGGTGCTAATCGCGCCAGCAATGCACACCGAGATGTTTCTCAATGAGGCGACACAAGCAAACATCAAGACACTCGAGAGTCGTGGTCTCGCGATTCTTGAACCCGCGATCGGTCGCCTTACCGGTGAAGATTCTGGTATCGGTCGACTTCCTGAGCCCGAACAAATAGTCGAAGCAGCGCTCGCCCTACTCGAACCTAAAGATTTTCTTGGTAAGCACGTGGTTGTTACGGCCGGTGGCACGCAAGAGCCAATTGACCCGGTTCGATTTCTCGCAAATAGATCGTCAGGCATGCAGGGAGTCGCACTAGCGAAGGCAGCGTCTGCTAGAGGCGCTCGAGTCACATTAATCGGCGCTAACATCGCTGAGTTGCCGGGAGTGAGTTTTGTTTCTGTTTCGACTGCACTAGAACTGCAGAGCGCACTCGATGCCGTTCTCTCTGATTGCGATTACTTGATTATGACCGCTGCAGTCAGTGACTTCAGGGTTAAGCACGTATCTGACGTCAAGGTAAAGCGCTCGGTTGTCGGTCAGAACACAACCCTTGAACTAATTGCTAATCCCGACATCCTGCAGATGGCGGTTTCCAAAATCAACGATTTGGGTCTAGCCGTCAAGACTGTCGGCTTTGCGGCCGAAACAGCCTCAGACGTTTCGCAACTGAGACAACTCGCGGCTCACAAATTAATGGGCAAGGGCTGTGATCTTCTGGTAGCCAACGATGTGAGTGCTGGTCGGGTTTTTGGAGCGAGTGACAATTCGGTGCTGATTCTCACCAAAACCGGAATCGAGCGCAGCATTTCGGGAACTAAGACCGAGGTGGCGTCAGCGGTTCTAGATATACTTGGCGAGATATGACAAACATGAAGCTCTTTACCTCGGAATCGGTTACCGAGGGACATCCTGACAAGATCTGCGACCAGATCTCTGACACGCTGCTAGACGCTATTCTCGAGCAAGACCCCAACGCTCGCGTTGCCATCGAGACAATGGTTACCACAGGCCTTGTGCACGTGGCCGGAGAGCTCACCACCTCGGCATACGTAGAAATGCCGAAGCTAATTCGCGAAAAGATTGTAGAAATTGGTTACACCTCGAGCGAAATCGGCTTCGACGGTCTCAGCTGTGGTGTCTCAATGTCAATTGGGCAGCAATCTCCAGACATCGCGCAGGGTGTTGACGCAGGTCTTGAGGCTAGACAAGAGAACTCGAAAGACCCACTAGACGGGCAAGGCGCTGGTGACCAGGGCTTGATGTTCGGATATGCAACCGACGAGACCTATTCATTCATGCCAAGCGCAATTAGTTTGGCTCATCAACTGGCCGAGCGGCTCGCCTTTGTGCGCAAGGCCGGCCTAGTCGATTTCTTGAGACCGGATGGAAAGACTCAGGTGACGATTGGCTATGAAGACAACGTTCCAAAAACCATAGACACGGTAGTTGTTTCTACACAGCACAACCAGTTTGTTTCACAGAGCGATGTTCAGGCCGCAGTTCGAGAACTTGTGATTGCGCCCATCCTAGAATCATCAACTCTTGATTCGAGCAGAGCGCGTTTTTTGATGAACCCAACCGGCAGCTTCGTTGTTGGTGGGCCAATGGGAGATGCAGGCCTTACCGGACGAAAGATCATTGTCGACACCTACGGTGGCTGGGCTCGACATGGCGGCGGCGCTTTTAGCGGTAAAGATCCCTCGAAGGTTGATAGGTCTGCTGCTTACGCCATGCGTTGGGTGGCGAAGAACATAGTTGCTGCCGGGTTGGCAAAAAGGGCAGAAGTGCAGGTGGCTTATGCAATCGGCAAGGCGCAACCCGTAGCGCTGTATGTTGAAACTTTCGGAACCGCCACGGTCAGTGAAGAATCAATAGCTAAAGCCATTAGCGAGGTTTTCGACTTGAGGCCTAAGGCAATCATTGAGGCACTGAATCTGCTGCGACCGATTTACTCTGAAACGGCAACTTACGGTCACTTCGGTCGCGACCTTCCAAACTTCACCTGGGAGTGCCTAGACAAGGTTTCTGACCTTCAGCGAGCCGTTGGCATCTAGTCAGATGAGCAAGATTGCTCGGGTAATACTTGATTCTCCGCTGCCGAATCTCGACAAGGTCTTCGACTACGCGGTAGCAGACGAGCTCGCCGACAAAATTTGCGCCGGTCAAAGAGTTAGGGTTCCGTTTGGTCGTAGCAAGAAGGCGATAGACGGCTACGTAATTGAAGTTGTTGCTGAGTCATCATTCACCGGGAAGCTAAGCCAACTTACAGAGATCGTTTCTGCAGTGTCTGTGCTACCAGACAACATCTACAAACTCATCACGGCAGTTGCTTTGCGGCAGGCTTCAACCACAGGAGACGTGCTTGCTTCGGCAATCGTCGCTCGTTCGGTGAGGGTCGAGAAGAAGTTCAATGACAGCCAAGTGGCCTTGCAGTTGAGAAAACAACCCGACGGCTTCACGATTTCGGCGGCACTCGCCAGACCAACACTTGTCGCAAGTAGGCACACCAATGGGGCAACTGCAGCGTGGATTGATTTGATTCTGTCTGCCGCTTTCGAAACAATTTCTAGCGGTCTCAGCGTAATTGTTTTGGTGCCTGACTACAGAGATCAGGCATTATTTAGAACTGCCATCGCGGCTTCGCGGTTTAGCAATCACTACATTGACTTCTCTACCGAGCAAAGAGGCTCCCTAAGGTACGAGAACTTTCTCGAATGCCTCACAGAAGGTGCACACCTTGTGGTGGGTTCGCGTTCAAGCCTTTACGCACCATTGCAGAATCTCGGGTTGATTGTCTGTTTCGATGACGGAGATCGAAATTATCAGGATCAGCAGAGTCCCTATGCTCACGCACGCGACATTGCCTTGCTCAGGCAGGCCGAAGAGAAGTGCTCGCTGCTGTTTGTTTCTCATTCGAGAAGCACAGAGGTGCAGAGACTAGTTAACATTGGTTATGCATCAGAGCTCACCGAAACTTTTGTTGCACCTAAGCTTGCCTTTGACGAGACGACGGCGAGAGTTTCAACGCTCGCTTGGCAAACTATCCGAGAGGCTGCCGAAAGCGGCGTCGTGCTAGTTCAGGTGGGTTCCAAGGGCGTGGCCCGCACTGCCTACTGTTCCGATTGTTCTAAGCGTGCCCTCTGCACACGCTGCAACGGTCCGATTTGGATAGACGCAACGTCAACACCTCGCTGCCGCTGGTGCAATGCTCAAAATTTGGCATTCAAGTGTGGCGACTGCGGGAGTTCGAAATTGCGTCAAGGCGCTGGGGGAGCTACTCGAACAATCGCCGAATTTGGTGCCGCTTTTCCGGGTTTGCAATTGGTTGAGTCAACCGGAGACAAACCACTTCTCTCAGTTGATGGAAAAAGAAAGATCGTTGTTTCGACTCCGGGGGCAGAACCACAGGCAACGGGCGGTTACAGTGCCGTGGTCATCCTTGATGCCAAACAGGCTCTCAATCGTGACTCTTTGCGGGCATCAGAGGATGCGGTAAGGGAGTGGAGCAACGCCATAGCCAAGCTGGCTCCCAAGGGTCGAGCAGTAATCGTGGGGATTCCAAACAACTTGGGGCAACGACTTGCTCTTTGGCAGCAGGCGGAAATTGCGCGAGATGAACTAGAGAATCGGCGCGATTTGGATTTTCCACCGCATTTGAGGCTTGGATCGGTCGAGGGGCCACTAGAAGCAATCTCTGACATTGCAGCGAGCGTGAAAATCGATGGAGTTCAGACGCTTGGTCCGATATCCGTGCTCTCGCGAACCGGTGAAGAGCGACAGAGGCTAGTTCTGAAATACACCTTTACATCTGGGCACGAACTAGCTCTGACCCTTAAGGCCGCGCAGCTGAGATTCACTGCAGGCATGACTAAGACGAGCGCTGCCGGCAGAGTGAGCAGAGCGGTTCGCATAAGAATGGATGACCCCGAAGTAATCTAGGGTCAGAGGTGCTTCTTGAGAATAGTTTTTGCGGGAACGACAGAAAATGCTGTCGATGTGTTGCGCTATCTCACCGAGGTTGCCAAACACGAAATCGTCGGGGTGTTGACCCGCGAAGACGCGTTGGTCGGAAGAAAGCAAACGCTCACGCCCTCCCCGGTGGCGCAGTATGCAGAAAGCAAGGGCCTGATTGTTCTGCGTGCAAATCGAGTAACTGAGAGCGTCAACGAACAGCTTTTGAAACTCGACGCGGAGTTGGGCGTTGTCGTTGCATACGGCGCGCTGCTGAAGAGAACAACCCTTGATCTTGTAAGACACGGTTGGATAAACATTCACTACAGCCTGCTTCCGAAGCTGCGAGGTGCCGCGCCTGTTCAACGTGCGCTGATTAACGGTGATCGCGAGATCGGCGTAACAGTCTTTCAACTTGACGAGGGCATGGATACCGGCCCGATTCACGCTCAACTAGAGACGGTTATCGAGCCAACAGAAAACGCAGGGGAGTTGCTGGATCGACTAACCACTCTCGCCGTAACGATGCTTGATGAAGTACTTGCCAAAATTGACGCTGGCTTTGGCCAGCCAGTGCAACAGTTTGGCGCGGCAACAATGGCACCAAAGTTGTCTAGGAGTGACTGCAAAATCAACTTCGAAAAGACGGCTCTTGAAATCGAAGGGCTAGTGCGTGGTTGCAACCCTGAACCCATGGCATGGGCCGAGCACGAAGGTGAGCCGATTCGGGTATTGCGCGCAAGGGCAGTTGAATCGTCGGCCATCGAACACACCGCTTTACCAGCAGGCAAAGTCGAGCTAATCGGCTCCAGGATTCTGGTGTCTGCGGCAGATCAAAGCCTGCTTGAACTTCTCGAGGTTCAACCTGCCTCGAAACGAGTCATGTCGGCAGCCGATTGGCACAGGGGGCTGTCTGGCTCGGTGAAACTCACTTGAGAAACGCCTTCAAGCAGTCTGCTAGATCGGTGGCCTTCGAACTCCTTCTTGCCGTAGACAAAGACGATACTTATGCAAATTTGCATCTGCCTAAGCTGCTCTCGCAAGCAAAACTAGAAGACCGTGATTCCGCACTGGCGCAAGAGCTTTCGTTTGGAACCATAAGAAATCAGTTGTTTTACGACAAGGTAATCCAGATTTGTGCCAAGCGTGACTCAGCAGAGATTGAATTGCGCTCGAAGTTATTGCTTAGACTCGGCGCACACCAATTGCTCTCAATGAGAATTCCTAGCCACGCAGCTCTAAACGAGACTGTTGATCTCACCAAGTCGGTGGCCAGCCAAGGTGCGGTCGGTTTCGTAAACGGAGTGCTTCGAAGAATCTCTGAAAAGAGCATCGAGCAATGGAAAACTGAGGTACTCAATTCGGTCAACGACCCAATTGAGAGACTCTCAATCGAGTACTCGCATCCCGCCTGGATTGTAAGAGCGCTTCAACAAGCGCTAAAGGTTGATGGTCGAGCCGATTCACTCGAGACACTCTTGCAAACAAACAACCTTGCAGCCGATGTGAATCTCGTGGCTCTGCCAGGCATGGCCAAACCAGATCACACCGAAAACCTGACCGCTGGGCTGGCGAGCCCAATTGGCTTCACCATGAGTGGCGGTGATCCGGCCAAGCTCGCCGCAATGCGAGATGGATTTCTCAGAGTTCAGGATCAAGGCTCTCAACTCGCGGCACTTGCCCTAACCAATGCGAGTGCCATCACTAGTGGTGAAAAGTGGCTCGATATGTGTGCTGGTCCGGGTGGAAAAGCAGCGTTGCTCGCTGCAATCGCCAAGGCAGAGCAGGCAAAACTCGAAACTAACGAGATTTCTGACCACCGAGCGAAGCTGGTTTCGCAGGCGCTAAGCAAGGTAGACCCAACGGTGCCGGTTTTCGTTTCTGATGCCATAACCATCGGGCAAGATGCGCCGGAGAGCTTCGATCGAATCATGCTCGACGCGCCCTGCACCGGCTTGGGTGCATTGCGAAGAAGACCAGAGTCACGGTGGCGCAAGCAACCGAAGGACGTATCTGAGTTAGCTAACCTTCAGCAGCAACTGATTGAGAGCGCTTGGCAGGCTCTCAAACCAGGTGGAGTTCTCGCGTACGTGACATGCACACCGCACTCGGGCGAATCCCTCGCGATAGTCGATTGGCTAGAGAGACAACATCCAAAGCAGGTGCATTTGCTCAACGCAACCGAGGTTCTAAAGCGTTTGAATTCGAATCTAGAACTAAACGAGAACAGAAAAACGGTTCAACTCTGGCCGCACATCAACGGCACGGATGCCATGTTTATTGCCCTGATTACTAAATCGGTAGGCTAGAAACATGACCGTTCGCATCTGTCCCTCGATTCTTTCGGCTGACTTTGCCAATTTCGAGTCTGAACTAGCGACTATTTCTGACAGCGACCTTATCCATGTCGATGTCATGGATAACCATTTTGTGCCCAACCTAACTTTCGGTCTGGCCACGGTCGAGCGATTGCAACAGCTCTCAGCCAAGCCCCTCGATGTGCACCTAATGATCGAAGATGTCGACAGATGGGCCGAGAAGTACGCAGAGCTTGGTGTTTTCTCGGTAACTTTTCACGCTGAAGCCACTGACAACCCACGTTTGCTGGCTCAAAAATTGCGTGAGCGTGGCTCAAGGGCTGGCCTCGCACTCAAGCCAAACACACCGGTTGAAAAGTACGCAGATGTTTTTGCTTCATTCGACCAAGTACTCATCATGACGGTCGAGCCTGGCTTCGGTGGTCAGTCGCTTATTGAGCACACACTCGACAAAGTCGCGCAGGCCCGAGCCGTTATCGATAGCAACGATCTGACTACGTGGCTCCAGGTAGACGGAGGCATAGACATGAGCAACATCGCCCGAGCTGCAGAAGCCGGGGCCGACACATTTGTTGCCGGCAGCGCAATCTTCAAGCACGTCGACAGAAACGCTCAGATTGCTCTTATGAGAGCGGCCGCGTCAGGTTCATGAAGCCTTCGAAAACTTTAGAAGAGGTTCAACAGCTTGCGGCAGAGTTTCGAATCATTCCGCTTACCCAAACGCTGTTTAGCGGCAACGACACACCACTGTCGATTTACGAAAAACTAACCGATGGTAGGCCAGGTTCATTTCTGCTCGAATCGGCCGACCAGGGGGTTTGGTCTCGCTATAGCTTTATCGGGGTGAACTCGAGGGGTTCGCTGATCAAACAACGCGATGGCCTTTGCAAGTGGGTGTCAACATCAGGCGAATTTGCCCTTCCCGATTCCACTAGCAAACTTGCAGATGGTGGGCTTGATTCAATCGAGGCGGTCATCCGAGCTTGGCCATCGCATACGCAGACAGATCTTCCTCCACTGACCTCTGGTTTGGTCGGAATGATCGGCTGGAACATAATCCGTGAAATTGAAGACCTAAAGGCATCCAAGCCTTCAGATTACGAAAGCCCGGATGTTTGCCTCAGCATGGTCTCAGACATGGTAATCGTTGACCATCTCACCGGAAATCTAGTCTTGCTCGCCAATGTTTTTGTAGTCGATGGGCAAGCGGTTGAATCGGCCTATGAAGCGGCATTGGCGCGCTTGGTTGATATGAAGACAAACTTGCTGAAACCTGCGCAATCTTTTCTGGCAGAGATCGATTTCGCTGCTTCAGGCGACGCAACCAGTCGAACAACACGAGTAGAGTTTCTCGATTCGGTCGAGCAAGCAAAAGATCACGTGAAAAAGGGTGATGTCTTTCAGGTCGTCTTGTCACAGCGATTTGATCAGCGATTAGACGCCTCTCCACTTGACTGCTATCGAGTTCTCAGATCCATTAATCCGAGTCCTTACATGTATCTGCTTAATCTCTCAGATGAATCTGGAGACTTTTCAGTTGTTGGTTCATCGCCAGAAGCACTTGTCACAGTTGCCGCCAACGCTGTCACCATGCATCCGATCGCTGGCTCACGCCCGAGAGGCAAAAACACAGACGACGACAACGCTCTTGCCGCGGGTCTGATCGAAGACGCTAAAGAGACTGCCGAACACCTAATGCTCGTAGACCTAGCAAGGAATGATCTGCTGAAGGTATGCGATCCGGCTTCGGTAGAGGTTAGCGAATTCATGCAAATTCGTCGGTTCAGCCATATAATGCACTTGGTTTCAACCGTTGAAGGAGCGCTGTCTGCCGAAAAGTCGGTTGTTGACGTTTTCCGGGCGACTTTTCCGGCAGGCACACTGAGTGGTGCTCCTAAACCAAAGGCGCTTGAAATCATCGAGAGATTAGAGCCAACCAGCCGCGGAATCTTCGGCGGGGTTGTCGGCTATTTTGATTTTGCTGGCAACGCCGATCTCGCCATCGCCATCAGAACTGCGTTCATCAGAGACTCAGTTGCGCACGTTCAGGCCGGTGCCGGAATTGTTCTCGATTCTGACCCGAGCTCGGAGTTTGCCGAAACCGTCAATAAAGCGCGAGCGACCCTAGCGGCGATCGCAGCAGCCAATGAGATGCGGGTTGTAAATGAGTAGGCCAAGAGCTTTAGCGATTGCTCTAGCGCCGCAACTTTTGGCCCTGCTAGTTCTAGCACAACCCTGGTTTAAGGTATCGATGCAGGTTGATGGCTCAACCGTTGAACTCGGCTCCTTCGACGGAGCAACAACATTTGCGGCGACATCACCCATCGCTCTGCTGTCATTGGCTGCACTTTCGGTTGTGGCCATTTCGGCAGCCAAGACCCGCATTGCCGCACTTATCATTTTGATTTCGTCAAACTTTTTAGCGCTGATCTTGATTGCACCGATGATTTTGCAAAAGCAGATTTCAGCACTCGACAGCGAATTAGACCGTCTAACCGGCATCGCGAACACCCACGGTCTGTCGAACGTCACCGTTACAAGCAGCGGATTCGAGTATCTCTGGATAGCCTCTGTCTCTGTAACCATTGTTCTAGGAGTCTGGCTTCTTCGGGTTTCAAAAGGCTGGAGCAATGAGGATAAATCAGCAGTCGGCACACCACGAGCAGGTAGTCGGCGCGTGTCAAAGGCAAAACCTGAGAGTTCGATTGACCTCTGGGATAACCAGCGCGGTTAGAATTGGCTAGAAGAGAAAGGCTGACATGTCAGCAAACAACACAGATTTAGGTCACGGAGACTCGGTTGCGGCCTGGGTTACAGTTTCGGCAATCATGGTCGCCTCGGTTGCTGGCACGGCGGCTGTCTGGTTCGGTAGTGCCGCACTTGCTATAGCAGCAGTAGTTCTCACCCTAGGTGGCTTGGTTGCAGGCTTCTTGCTAAAGAAGGCCGGCTACGGCGTAGGTGGCAGTAAGAGCAAGAGCTCACACTAGTGCTTGCTGGGCTGTACGCCGGCGCACTCCAGGATGCCGAACTCAGAGAAAAGAACTTGAGTCGCTCACGACTTGAAAGCATTGTGTCTGATCAGACCAGATCAATTGATGTTCTCAACGCTTTGGCACCCTCGAATCATATGAAAGTACTTGCCGAGATTAAGCGCGCCAGCCCGTCAAGGGGCAAACTAGGTGACATCGAAGACCCAGCGGCTCTAGCTTCGGTCTATCAAACCGCGGGTGCGAGCGCAATCTCAGTTCTTACCGAGCAACGCGCGTTTCTTGGCTCCCTCGACGACCTCGCGCAGGTTAGGGCAGAGGTTGGCCTTCCGCTGCTTAGAAAAGATTTCATCTCGACCGAATACCAGATTCTCGAGGCGCGAGCCTTCGGTGCAGACATGATTCTTCTCATTGTCGCTGGACTACCTGGTGCTCGATTAGTCGAATTGAAAGCATTTGCCGAACAGCTTGGTATGCAAGTGCTTGTCGAAACACACACCGATGAAGAAGTTAGGTTCGCGGTTGACAACGGTTGCGCGATCGTCGGAATCAACGCTCGAGACTTGTCGACGTTTGAAACAGACCGCTCGCTATTCGAGACTCTCTGTCACTTGATTCCCGCTCAAACAATCAAAATTGCCGAAAGTGCAGTTAGAACTGTCGAAGATGTTAGGCAATACCGTGATGCCGGTGCAAACGTTGTTTTGGTAGGAGAAGCGCTGGTTACCGGCGACGCAAGCGAGCTAATTAGGCAATTCACCTCGGTCTAGGCGATTTAGACTTTACTCATGGCAAACCTTCGAGAGCAGAGCGGTCCGTACTTTGGTGAGTACGGCGGTCGCTTCGTGCCCGAGAGCCTGATTGCCGCATTAGATGAGCTCGAGCTCACATACAACGCGGCAAAGAACGACGATTCGTTTCGAGCCGAATTATCCGAGCTGCACCGCACCTACACCGGCAGGCCTTCGATAATCACCGAGGTTCCCAGATTCGCGAGCCACGCTGGCGACATCCGTGTTTTTCTAAAGCGTGAAGATTTGAACCACACCGGTTCACACAAGATAAACAATGTGCTCGGGCAAGCTCTGCTTGCAAAGCGCATGGGCAAGAAGCGCATAATTGCCGAGACCGGAGCCGGTCAGCACGGTGTTGCCTCGGCAACCGCTGCCGCGCTATTCGGTCTCGATTGCGTTGTTTACATGGGTGAAGTTGACACCGAGCGCCAGGCACTCAATGTGGCACGCATGAAGCTACTCGGGGCTGAAGTTGTCGCCGTGAAGACGGGCAGCCGCACGCTGAAGGATGCCATCAACGAAGCTCTTCGCGACTGGGTGGCAAATGTTGAATCAACACACTATTTGCTTGGTACCGTCGCCGGACCTCATCCGTTTCCAACCATGGTGCGCGATTTTCACAGCGTGATCGGCATCGAAGCGCGAGCACAGATGCTCGATGAGTTTGGCTTTCTGCCAACTGCCCTCGCAGCCTGTGTTGGCGGAGGCTCGAACGCCATCGGCCTCTTTCATGCCTTTCTCGACGACGAGTCGGTGGCCCTATATGGTTTCGAGGCCGCGGGTGAAGGCATGAATACCAATAAACACGCTGCAACTTTAAACTTCGGCCGACCAGGTGTGCTGCACGGTGCTAAGAGTTACTTGCTACAGGATGAAGACGGACAAACCGTTGAGAGCCACTCGATATCTGCAGGGCTCGATTACCCGGGAGTCGGACCGGAGCATTCATGGCTCAAGGATCTTGGCCGAGCCAACTATCGTGGCATCAGTGACGATGAAGCCATGCAAGCACTCAGACTGTTGGCACAAACCGAAGGAATTATTCCGGCTATCGAGACCGCTCACGCACTAGCCGGCACCCTAAAACTCGGCAAGGAGTTGGCACCGGGGTCAAGCGTTTTGATAAACCTAAGCGGTCGTGGTGACAAAGACATGGAAACTGCCGCAAAATACTTCGGATTCATCGGTTAGTAGATGTCAAAAACTGAAAGCGCGTTGCGCACGAATCTCGACAAAGGCAAACCGAACCTCATTGGTTACTTTCCATTGGGCTTTCCTAATCTCGAAGCATCGATTGAAGCATGCATTGAAATGTGCAAGAGCGGCATTGACGTTCTTGAGCTAGGAATCCCTTACAGCGATCCGGTTATGGATGGAATCGAGATTCAGGAAGCAACCGAGTTAGCGATACAAAACGGTTTCAAACTCTCACAAACCTTCGACGCGCTCAAGCGAATCACATCGGCCGTAGACACTCCAGTTTTGGTCATGTCTTATTGGAATCCTGTGCTGCAGTTTGGCGTCGAGAAGTTCGCGAGCGGGCTCAAGGATGCCGGGGGAGCAGGACTCATCACTCCAGATCTAATCCCCGATGAAGCCGGCCAATGGCTCGAGATAGCCGAGCAACTCGATTTGGATCGTGTATTTCTTGCGACCCCATCGTCTTCGAGCTCGAGAGTCGACACGGCGAGTGAAGTCAGCAGAGGGTTCACCTACGCCGTATCGACCATGGGCATAACTGGCGAACGCCTTGAATTAGACCAATTGGCCCGAACAGTAGTGAAGAAAATCAGAGATTCTGGTACATCGCAACTGGCAGCAGTAGGCATTGGAATTAGCACAGCCGAGCAGGTTCGCGAAGTTATCAGCTATGCAGACGCAGCCATTGTTGGATCGGCTTTTGTTAGGGCCTACTCACGCGGAGGCCTATCGGGGCTCAAGGATAAAGTAAGAGAACTAAGCCAGAATGTGGAGATCTAATGAACATCTTGAATAGCATTCCGAGCCCAGATGTTTCTTCATTTGAGCTTG
>WLIA01000070.1 GCA_009702455.1 Actinomycetota bacterium
AGGGCATCGAGATCGATGTGTTCAGCCCAGAGAGTCCGCTTGGTCTTGCAATTCACGGATTAGCCGTGGGCGACGAAACCTCGTATGCCGCACCAAACGGCAAGGTGTTTGCGGTGAAAATCGTAAACGTCGAAACGTTTATTGGCTAATTAGTCTTCGTGCTCGATGCGGGCCTTGATGCCCGAACTCTTGAGCTCATTCATGATTCGCTCAACGTGCTCACGGTCTGACGTTTCAACACTCATCTGTAGCTCAACTTCGCCGATGCCAAGACCGCGTCCGTGCCTGGTGTGAAGCACCTCAACCACGTTGCCCTGGGCGCGTGCAATGGCCTCTGAGGTCTTGACCAGCTGGCCTGGGCGGTCTGGCAGCATGGCGGTGATGGTGGTGTAGCGGTTGGCGGCTTCGAGGCCGTGGCCGATGATCTTCTGCATCAGCAACGGGTCGAGGTTTCCGCCAGAGAGCACGGCAACCGTGGTTCCCTTTGGCTTTACCTTTCCGGTCATGAGGGCAGCCACCGAGGCAGCGCCTGCCGGCTCAACCACGAGTTTTGCTCGCTCGGCGAGAGCAACGATTGCCAAAGCAATCTCGCTATCGCTAACCGTGACCACCTTGTCGATGTGCTTCTTGATTAGCTCGAACGGAATCGCGCCGGGCTTAGCAACCGCGATGCCGTCGGCAATTGTTGGCTTGGTGTCAATTTGTTTTGGCTTGCCGGAGCGCAGCGAAGGCACATAACTCGCCGCATTCTCGGCCTGAACGCCGATTACCTGAACCTTTTTGCCGCGTGCTTTTGCACGAAGTTTTGCCGCAACGGCAACTCCGGCAGCGAGACCGCCGCCACCGATCGAAACGATTATCGTCTGCACGTCTTCAACCTGGTCAAAGATTTCCATGCCGACGGTTCCCTGACCAATGACCACGTCGATGTGGTCAAACGGCGGAATAAAGATTGCACCTTTTTTCTCGGCATAGGCCTTAGCCGCCGGAAGGGTCTCACCAAACACGGCACCCTCGAGCACCACGTTGGCCCCGTAGTTTTTGGTTGCGTTGTATTTCGGCAACGATGCACCGATTGGCATAAAAATGGTGGCCTTGATGCCGAGCTTCTTGGCCGCTAGGGCAACACCCTGAGCGTGGTTTCCGGCTGAGGCGGCAACTACACCCTTCTTGCGCTCGGCGGCGGTGAGTTTGCTCATGCGGTTGAAGGCTCCGCGAAGTTTGTAAGCACCCGTGCGTTGCAGGTTCTCGGCCTTCAAGAAAACCTCTTGACCAATCAGCTGGCTCAGAAAGTTGCTGTGCAGAACCGGCGTCTCAAAAGCCACCTGGCGCACGTTGAGCAGGGCGGCCTCGAAATCAGCGAGGGTAGGCACTTGAGTGGTAGTCATAAAGATAAAGTTTAGTTTGATGAGCACCAAGGAACCCAGACTTATTTCGATCGACCAAGCGCGCAGACTCGCGCTTTATGCCACCGGTCTGCACGAAGCGAATCAGCCATCATCAGTTCTTGAAACCATCACCAATCTCGGAGTCTTGCAGGTCGATAGCGTCAACGTGTTTGAGCGAGCCCACTACATGCCGCTTTTCTCAAGACTCGGCCCCTACGACAAAGCCGAACTAGACAAACTGCATGGTGGCAAGCATCCAAAGTTGATTGAGTATTGGGCTCACGAAGCATCTTTCATTCGCACCGAGCACTACCCCTTCTTCGGCTTTCGCCAGGAGTACAACCAACGCGGATCGCGCACCAGTTACGAAAAGTGGGCCAGCGATAACCGAGAGTTTCTCGATTGGATTTTGAACGAGATTCGCACTCGTGGCCCTCTTGCCCAAGGTGATTTTGAACACGAGCGAGCAGTGCGCAAGGGTTCGTGGTGGGGTTGGAGCGACGTTAAAAGAGCGCTTGAGTACATGTTTATGTATGGCGAGGTGGTCAGCGGCGGTCGCGAAGGCTTCAAGCGCACCTATGCTCTGCCCGAACAGGTGCTGCCCAAGAGTGTGCTCGAGCGTAAACTCGACCCGGTTTGGGCGCGCAAGCATTTGCTAGAAAAAGCGTCGAAGGCTTTGGGTGTGGCAACGAGCAAAGACCTTGCAGACTATTTTCGTCAGGTGCACGCTCGGGTAAGACCGCTGTTTGACGAGTTGGTGGCAGAGCGCAAGTTGCGCATCGTGCAAGTGGAAGGTTGGGCCGAAACTGCCTACGTGCACTACAAGTTAGATATCGACAAGGTGCTTACCGAAGCCTCGCCCAGTGAACGCACAACGCTGCTTAGCCCCTTTGACCCGCTGGTTTGGTTTCGCGAACGCAACGAGAGGCTTTGGAACTTTCACTACCGCATCGAGATTTATACGCCAGAGCCAAAGCGCATCTTCGGCTACTACACGCTGCCGATTTTGCATAACGGAGAGATTGTTGGCCGCGTCGATCTCAAGAACGACAGGCAGAGCAAAACGTTGCTCGTTCAGTCTGCGTGGCACGAAGAAGACTTTGCCGCAAAACGCCTGCCCACGCTCGCCCGCGACCTTGCAGCGCACCTCGCCGAAGCTGCCGCCTGGCAGGGTTGCGAACGCATCGAGGTAAAGCAAAAGGGCAACCTTTCGGCTGCCCTTGCTAAAGCGGTCAAAGCAGTAAAGCTCTGAGTTTCAGAGCCTTCTAGAAAGCTCCGCCCATTTTCTTTAGGCGCTCGATGCGAGCCCCAATTGGTGGGTGGGTTGAGAACATGCGCTCCACGAAGCCAGGCTTCACAGGGTCTGAGATGTACATGTGAGCCATCGACTTCGATGGGCGACGCATTGGGCGACCATACTGGCCAAGCTTGTCTAGCGCGCTGGCCAGACCCTCCGGGTAGCGGGTCATGTCAACGCTTGTCGCGTCTGCGAGGTACTCGCGCTGACGCGAAACCGCAGCGCTAACCAGCGGGCCGATTAGCCAGGCGATGATCGCTGCCACAATGCCAACTGCCCAAAATGCCAGCTGAATTGCTGCTGCGTTGCCATCGCGGCTGTCGCGGTTGAAGTTGCTGTAGAACGCCATGCGAATTGCAAAGTCGGCGAGCAAACCAATTGCGCTAACCAGACCAAACACGATTGTCGAAACACGGATGTCGTAGTTCTTAACGTGAGCCATCTCGTGAGCCATTACGCCCTGCAGCTCTTTGTCATCCATGATTTCTAGAAGACCTGAGGTAGCTGCAACGATTGCGTGCTCTGGGTCGCGGCCGCTTGCGAAAGCGTTTGGTGCAGGGTCTGGAATCACATAAACCTTTGGCATCGGCATGCCTTGAGAAATCGCAATGTTCTCAACGATTCGCCAGAGCCTTGGGTTCTCGGCCTTGCTGATTTCGATCGCACCAGTTGATGCGATGGCAAATTTGCCGGCCGCGTAATACTGAATCAATGTGTAGATCAAGATGAAGCCGACGATCAGCAATGCTGATGAACCGTTGCCCGAATATGATCCCCACCACAGACTTATGCCAGAGAGCAGCGCAACGAAAACACCGATGATGATGATCGTGTTGCGTTTGTTTGCG
>WLIA01000071.1 GCA_009702455.1 Actinomycetota bacterium
GCGAATTCGCCCTCTAGATTCTCCATTTGGAGGTCCAATGTTTCACGTGAAACTATGCAGGCTTTATGACAATGTGGCGCTCTTTGCCTTCGCCCTCAGACTCAGACACTAGGCCGGCTTCGCTAACCAAATCGTGCACAATCTTGCGCTCGTATGAGCTCATTGGCTTCATCGGTATGGCTTCGCCGCCATCCTTGACCTTGGCTACTAGCTTGTTCACAATGCGAGTCAGGTCGTCGACTCGGGTCTGGCGCGAGCCGCCGACATCGAGAATCAAGCGGCTAAACGAGTTGGTCTTGACCTGAACGGCCAGGCGGGTGAGCTCTTGAAGAGCCTCCACGGTCTCTGGGTTCGAGATAAGTCTTAGGTTGCTGTCTTGGTCGGCCGTGATTTCAAGGTAGGCGCGGCCCTGGCGAACATCAATCTCGATGTCGCCATCGAGGTCAAAGATGTCTAGAAGTTCCTCGAGGTAGTCGGCGGCAATTTCGCCCTCCTCCTCAAGCTGCTTCGGGGTCTCGGCTGCCTTGGCAAGCTCTTCGCCCACGATCTCTTCGGTTTCGGCTGCTTCGTTTAGGTTGTCGTCGGTCATGGCTTCTTCTTTTTCTTGGCGCGCTTCTTGCCCTCAGGCTGAACACGCTGGGTTGAACTTGGAGTCTCTTCGGCTGGGGTCTCTTCGACCGGCGCTGCCTTCGGTAGCTTGCCCTTCTTGGCCAAGCGCTCGTCGCGCTGGCGAGCGGCAATTGAGCCAGGGGTAGGCATGTTGCGAATGACGATGAACTGCTGGCCCATGGTCCAGAAGTTTGAGGTTAGCCAGTAGAACATAACGGCGAGCGGGAACGAGATTCCCGAGATGAGGAAGATGACCGGGAACACATACAGCAGAATTTTCTGGGTCTGCATGTACTGGCTGTTCTGCACATCTGGGTTCTGGTTCTTCGACATGATCTGGCGCTGGGTGATGAACTGGGTGACGGTCATCACGATGACCATGACGGCGGCCAAAATTTTGACCTCGTCATTGCTCGCAGTGAGGAACGTTTCAGATAGTTTGGCCCCGAACAACCGCGCGTCGGCGAATGATTCAGCGAGATCCTGGGTCATGAAGCCAACGCCAGCTTTTTTATACTGTGCGTCGTTCAGGGTCAAGAACAGACCACCGAAAATCGGCATCTGAAGCAAAATTGGCAAGCATGAGCTCAGTGGGTTTGAGCCGGTTCGCTTGTAAAGCTCCATCTGCTCTTTCGCGAACTTCTCTCGAGAATCGCGGTCGGTCTTTCCCTTGTACTTCTTCTGAAGTTTCTGCAACTCCGGCTGCATGACGATCATGTTTCGCTGGCTCTTGATCTGCTTTACGAAAACCGGGATAAGGGCCGCTCGAACCACGAGCACTAGACCAACAATCGAGAGCACCCAGACCGCACCGGCATTAGCGCCTAGCGGGTCTGCGAAAACGAGGGCGAACACCGAGTGGAAGCTCACCAAAATGAGTTCAATGACCCACTTGATCGGCCAAAGAATCGCGCCAATGACGTCGAACATAACTAACCCTTCTTGCGTTTGGGTGAAACAAAACCGTTATCTGACACCTGAAACCACCCGCCACCAGGCTTTACCTGGTCGACTCCCCCTTGAGACCACGGGTTGCAGCGAACTATCCGCCAGGCCGTGAGGGCCGAGCCTAATAGAACGCCGCGCTGCTGAAACTGCCCCAGCCCGTAGGCCGAACATGTTGGGTAATACCGACAGACGTCGCCATAAAGCGGCGAAATCGCCTTTCGATAACCCTTGACAAGCAGAATCAACAGGTTTCTTGGTGCCAGCCACACAACCTGAAACATCCAGATCATGCAACTGCTTTCTTGAGGGCTGCGCTAGCTGCCGACAAAAACTCTGATTTCAACTCTTCAAAAGTAGCCGAAGCTGCACCCTCGAGGGCGCGAACCACGATCGAAAAGCCCTTGGCGGAAGGTTCTGTTTTGAGAAGCTCTCTGGCAATTGCCCTTAGCCTTCTCTTCACGAGGTTGCGGGCAACCGCTCCTCCCACCGATTTTGCCACCACGAATCCGACCCGGATGTCGCTCTGAGAGCTATCCCGGTGGATGTAGGTGACGAGGTGAACGCTGGCAATCTTTCGACCATGCTTCATGGTCGAGCGAAAATCGTCGGCTTTCAAAAGCCGGTTCTCGCGAGCCAGCAAGTGGCTAGGCCGAGAGTTCGGTGCGGCCCTTGCGACGGCGGGCAGCCAGGATGGCGCGACCGGCACGGGTCTTCATGCGCTCGCGAAAACCGTGGGTCTTTGCGCGGCGACGGGTATTTGGCTGGAAAGTACGCTTGCTCATAACCATTCTCCAATTGAAAATCTTGGGAATCTCGTTGGTGTCGAAGACGACTTGTTGCTGCCGCCGATTCCAAGCGAGACAACCTGTCAAATCTAGGGCAAAAGTCAACCTTGGGTCAAGTTATTACCTGCTTTTTCGAAAGTATTTTTTGATCAATTTAAAAGAATTTTTGCGCGACACTCCGTTTCGATTTGCTTTTAATCAAACTTGTTGGCAAGAATTCAATTCGCTAAGTTTTACACAGGCAATATCCGTGTGGAAAACTTATCCACAGTCTGTCCACAAAAACATCAAGTTGTGGAAAACTATTCAACATTTCAGTAAATCAAAGGGAATCAGGAGGGTGACATGGCCGCAACCGAAGCCATAACTACCCTCTGGCAAGACATTGTTGCGCGGCTCGGTCAAGACGATCGAATCGAACGAAACATCATTGGTTTTCTTGCACTCGCAGAACCGCAAGGTGTTTTGGGTGAAACCCTCTACATCGAAGTGCCAAACGACCTAACCCGGCAAATGATGGATCAGCGACTTCGCCCCGCGATTCTCGAAGCTTTGGCCCAGGCCGACAACAACGAGGGCGCAAACAATTTCGCCATCTTTATCAATCCCGACATTGCTCCGGCGATGGCAACATCCGAGCCAATTGACGAGCCTTCGGCAGCCCCGCTGCCCAGTTACCTGAGCTCTGGCACTGCTGCCAGCCGTTCACACGATCACAAGCTGAACCCCAAGTACAACTTCGACAACTTCGTTACCGGTGCTTCCAACCGATTCGCCCATGCGGCATCGTTTGCCGTCGCCGAAACTCCGGCCAAGGCCTACAACCCGCTGTTTATCTACGGAAACTCTGGTCTCGGCAAGACCCACCTGCTACACGCGATCGGCCACTATGCGCTGAGCCTCTATCCAAGAATCAAAGTTCGCTATGTTTCGAGCGAAGAGTTCACCAACGACTTCATCAACGCAATTCAGAACAACCGCACCACAGCGTTTCAGGCCGAATACCGCGAGGTAGATATTCTGCTAATCGACGACATTCAGTTCTTGCAGGGCAAAGACCAGACCCAAGAGGCCTTCTTTCACACTTTCAACACCCTGACCAACCACAACAAGCAGATCGTCATCACCTCAGATTTGCCGCCAAAGATGCTAACCGGCTTCGA
>WLIA01000072.1 GCA_009702455.1 Actinomycetota bacterium
CGTCGGCATGGCCGCCTACTGGCTCGGTCTCAAAATCGGTTCACGGATGAGTGACTCGTGGAAACGCTAGGCCTCGCACTCTCAGTTGCTCTATTCGGCGGCTTCGCGTCTGTGTTGCGACTCGGGCTCGCGCGCTGGACGGGCTGGCTTCCGTGGGGCATCTTGTTCGCAAACACCGCGGCCTCGCTCTTGGCCGGGGTCGAGCTAGTCGGGGCTAGCGTTGCCAGCCCGCTGATCGTCGCCGGACTCTGCGGCGGGCTTTCGACCTTCAGCACCTTCACCGCCCAAACCGTTGACTTCTACCGTGCGGGCTTACCGTTGCGCGCATCGGTGAACTTAGCCGCCAACCTGGTGCTTCCATTCACAGCCGCGCTCGCTCCGTTGGCCTTCGGCTAAGCCCTGCTAAACTAGCGGCAGATTTTGTTTCTAATTGGTTCCCGAGTCGCTTTGGGCTCGGCCTGAATTTCGTTAGGGGGCTCGCCATGGGGCGTGGCCGTCAAAAAGCTAAGAACACCAAGGTCGCTCGCGAACTGAAGTATTTCAGCCCGAACACCGACCTAAACGCGCTCGAGCGCGAAATCGGCACCAACAACGATGACCCGCAGTACGAAGACAAGTGGGCAGATCTTTACGAGGATGACGCCGAGCCTGGCGAAGAGCCTGGCGAAACCCCGGCAGCTGAAAACACCGGTGACTCTGACTCTTCTGACTCTGGATCAGACGGCTCTTCGAGCGGCGACTAGTTCTCGCCCCATTGCATCTTGTCGATTTCGGCGTGCTGGCATAGATTCTAAGTAGTGCTTTTGCGCTAAACAGACGGCTGGAATGAACATCCAGTGCGAAACTGAAGGACTAAATGAACATAGTGAAGCGCGCCTTGAGAATCGGCGCCGCGGTGCTAATCGCCGCATTCGCAGCCACTTCACTTGCAGGATGCGCCAGGGAATCCACCGCGACAGGTGAGCAAACCATCACAATTTACTCGGGTCGATCTGAAGACCTAATCGCACCGTTGCTTGAACAATTCACCGCTGAAACCGGAATCGGCGTTGAGGTTCGCTACTCAGACTCTGCATCGCTAGCCGCTCAGATTCTCGAAGAAGGCAGCAACGTTCAGGCCGATGTGTTCTTCTCGCAAGACGCCGGTGCACTCGGCGCAATTAGCGAAGCTGGAGCTTTCAAAAAACTTGATGACGACACTACAGGTCTCGTTGATTCTAAGTACCGCGCTGTTGATGGCACCTGGATAGGTGTCTCTGGCAGAAGCCGAGTGCTTTCGTATAACCCAGACTTGGTGGCAGCCGCAGACCTGCCGAAGTCGATCTTCGACCTTGCCGACCCGAAGTTCAAGGGCAAGGTTGGCATTGCTCCGACTAACGCATCTTTTCAGTCTTCTGTAACTGCTATGCGAGTTTTGGCTGGCGAAGCAGCAACCGTGAAGTGGTTAAACGCCATGAAGACGAATGCGATTCTGTTTGAAAAGAACTCGCAAATTCTCGAGGCAGTTGAGAGTGGGCAGATTTCTGCCGGTTTGATTAACCACTACTACTGGTATGAGCGAGCCGCCGAAGTTGGCGAAGACAAGATGATATCGAAGATGGCTTGGTTCGTAGCTGGCGATGTTGGCAACCTGATCAACGTTGCCGGTGTTGGTGTGCTCAGCGACAAGCCAGAGGCGAAGACTTTTGCCAAGTGGCTGCTCGGTTCAACGGCACAAAACTTCTTCGTAAATAAAACCGCCGAGTATTCGCTCACCGGACTTGCAGCTCGCGAAGGGCTGCCGGCGCTCGACCAGATTTCAGCGCCAAACATCGACCTGAGCGCGCTTTCGACTCTGGCGCAAACTCTCGAATTGATTCGCAACGCGAGACTGACCGACTAAATCTTGAGCAATTCAATGCGGCAGCGACCTCCAACTCTCTTGCTTGGGTTGGCAATAGTTGCCGTGCTGGTTTCGCTCGCACCGCTTAGCTATCTTGTAATTCGCTTGGGCGAGTTTGGAATCGACAAGGTAATTGCCAACGTCTTTCGTGAGCGCAGCCTAGAGCTGCTCGCCAACTCGGTTCTGCTTGCTTTGGCCGTGGCGGCTTCGGCCGTTGTCGTCGGTGGTTTTCAAGCCTGGTTGACCACAAGAAGTTCGCTTAGAGGTCGGGCACTGTTTGCCGTGCTCGCCGCACTGCCCCTGGCCATGCCGAGTTATGTCACCGCATACGCCTTCACCGCTCTGTTCACCGGCTTCAGGGGTTTCGCCGCAGCCTGGCTGGTGCTAACCATCGGCACCGCGCCCTATGTTTACCTAGCCGTATCTGCCGCGCTTATGCGTGCCGACTCGGCAACCGAAGAGGTCGCTCGCTCACTCGGGGCAGGTCGCTGGCGAGTTTTCAAAGAGGTCACCTGGCCATCGGTTAGACCGGCCGCGGTCTCGGGCGCAATGCTCTCAGCTCTCTACACGCTCAGCGACTTTGGCGCGGTATCGATTCTCAGCTTCGACACCTTTACTCGTGCAATCTACAGCGCATACAGATCGAGCTTCGACCGCTCGGGTGCCGCGAGCCTCGCCGCAATTTTGGTCGTGCTAACAATCGCACTCTTGCTGATCGAACCAGCGCTAAGAGGCAAGTCGGTTGTCACCGACTCTCGCACTCGCAAGTATTCAGAAATTCAACTCGGATGGTTCGCCCCCGTGGCCGTGATGCTCGCGAGCGCTTGGGTGATAGTGAGCTTGGTGCTACCCGCATACAGTTTGGTTCGCTGGAACCAAACCGGTTTATCGCAGGTTGATTTGGGTGAGGTTTCACGTGCCCTGATTAACTCTGTTGGTTACGCTGCCGGCGGCGGATTCATTGCTGTTGTTTTTGGTCTCGCAGTTTCGGTTCTTGCAATTCGCTACAGGTCAACTTTCACAAGCGCACTCGAGAGATCGATTTGGATCACTCACGCTGTTCCTGGAATTGTTGTTGCACTGTCGCTTGTGTTTTTGAGCAACCGTGTTCTGCCTGAGATTTATCAGACCAGCACGCTGGTTCTAATTGCATATCTAATTCTGTTTTTGCCAAACGCAATCGCAGCAATGCAAACTCCGATTAGCCAAACTCCGCGCGAACTCGATGAAATCGCCGCAAGCCTCGGAGCAAGCAGATTGCAAACTTTACGCCGAGTGATCATTCCAATTGCAGGGCCAGGCATTCTCGCCGGCGGCGCACTCGTGTCACTAGCTGTTCTCAAAGAATTGCCCGCAACACTTCTTCTTCGCGAAACCGGAATCGAGAC
>WLIA01000073.1 GCA_009702455.1 Actinomycetota bacterium
GAATTCGCTATTCGGCGACACCAAAGCTCATGGTGTCGAGGGTGTGCACTTCTACACGCGCGGCAAGGCAATCACTTCACGCTGGCTCGATCCGAGCCATGGCGGAATCAACCTGGGCTTTCCGCAAAACTAGTTGGGGTTTGTGGGAACAGTGGCGACTTTGGAGACCAAAGCCGCCACCGGGCTTTACCTCAGCAAAACCAGTAGTTCGATGACAATGATGACCATCTTCACCACCAGTTTGATGAGTTCCACCAATTTGGACTTATCCATTTGGGGAGTCCTTTTCTAGGTGTGATCCAGATAAGGCGAAAAGCCAGATTCCCACAGGCTTGACAGCGGGCTATCAAGCCGTGATTTAATCTAAGAGTTTCGTGTCTTAGATTCCTTGTGGGAATCTGACCCGGCGCCTCTCAGCGTCAGAAATCGCCCCAGTCTCGGCTGGGGCTTTTTTCTTTAGCCGGGCTAAGCAATTCACACACTTATCGCTCGGCAAACAAAGTTTCTGCTTTAGCACACTTGAGAAGCTGGCTGATCTGACATCTGTGCAGAATTGGCCGCTCCAAGCCGCTGTGAGCAACTAGTCGTCTGTTTTGCCTGCGGTGCTTAACGAGCTCATGAGTCGACGCAGCGAATCTACGCGACGAGCAAACTTTTCGTCGGGACTATCCGTGCCTGCAGCTTCTGCGATGTGGGCATCAAGCGCGCAATCAGGGGCGTCACTCAGGTGACTGCAGTCACGCGGACAAGTTTCAATCACTGCATAAAGATCTTCGAAAGACTTCAAGATGTTCTCTGGGCGCACATGCCCAAGGCCGAAAGAGCGAACGCCAGGGGTGTCGATGACCCAAGCATCACCAAAGTCTTCAGGCAAGCGAATTGCGCGAACCGAACTGGATGTGTGTCGCCCGCGACCGGTTACCTCGTTCACGATTCCTGTCGCTCGGTCGGCGTCGGGCACAAGAGCGTTCACAAGAGTTGACTTGCCGACACCCGAGTGACCAACAGCAACAGTGCGCTGATTCTTCAACAGCACTCGAAGCTCGTCGATGCTCGGTTCGTCGCTGCGGTTTAGCACAACGGGGATGCTAAGCCCCTCGAAGTTAGCCAGAAACTCTGCCGGGTCGGCGAGGTCGACTTTGGTGATGCAAAGAATCGGCTGCAAGCCCGCATCGAATGCGGCGGCAAGATAGCGGTCGATCAAGCGCGTGCGCGGCTCGGGGTTTGCGATTGCTGTGACAATGAGCATCTGCGTTGCGTTGGCAACAATCACGCGCTCAACCTGATCGCTATCGTCTGCGCTTCTGCGAAGCAGTGAGGTGCGTGGTTCAACGCGAACCACTCGAGCGAGTGCACCAACCGTATCGCTCAGGTCACCGGCGAGAGCAACGTGGTCGCCAACGACGGCACCGGCCTTGCGCATCTCTTTGCCCATGGTTGCATCGACAACGCGCGCCTCGCCATCGAGCAACACTCGATAGCGGCCGAGGTCAACCCCGAGAATCATGCCTGTAGGCGCATCCTTGGTGTCTGGTCTGATCTTGGTTCTTGGCTTGTTGCCCTTAGGGTTTGGGCGAACGCGCACGTCGGTTTCGTCTAGGTCGTTTGCGCCAGACTCGGGCTCATAGAGCCAGCTCATGCGCGCAGCATCTCTAGCCAAAGCTTGTCGAACTCTGGCATGGTCTTCGAGGTTGTGGTGATGTCTTCGATTTCGATGCCTGGCACACGAAGCCCAATGATTGCGCCGGCGGTAGCCATGCGGTGATCTTCGTAGGTTCTCCAAAGCCCACCGGATAGGTTCTGGCTCGGATCAATCTCGAGGCCGTCGGCTGTCTCGCGAGCGATGCCACCGATGCGGTTGATCTCGGCAACCAGCGCGGCCAAGCGATCGGTTTCGTGCCCGCGCAAGTGTGCAACTCCGCTGATGCGCGATGGCGAATCGGCTAGAGCGGCCAGCGCTGCAATCACCGGAGTGAGTTCGCCACCGATAGAAAGGTCAATGTCGATTCCGTGAATCTTGCCGTTGCCGGTCACGGTCAATCCGTTTTCTTTGCGAGCGACGATTGCGCCCATCTGCTGCAAGATGCCGTCGAACTCATCGCCAACCTGAGTTGTGCTGCTGGGCCAGTGCGGCACGGTAACGCTGCCACCGGCGACTAGAGCCGCAGCCAAGAAAGGCCCGGCGTTAGACAAATCTGGCTCAATAGCAACTTCGCCGCCGGCGATTGGCCCAGGCTCGACGACCCAAACCATCGGCCCCGGAGATGAAACGACAACTCCGCGCTTGCGCAAACAGTCGAGAGTCATTTCGATGTGCGGCATCGATGGCAGGTGGTCACCTCTGTGACGCAAAACCAATCCGTGTTCAAAGCGTGCCGCAGCTAAAAGAAGCCCAGAGACAAACTGAGATGAGCTCGACGCATCGATGGTTAGCTCGCCACCTTCGATTGAACCGTTGCCGTGAATGCTAAACGGCAGAACTCCTTTAACATCGTCGACAACAAAAACGCCGAGGTCGCGAAGTGAGCTCAAGGTCATATCCATCGGGCGTTTGCGGGCGGCGGCATCGCCATCGAAGTCGATGACCTCGGTCGAAAGCGCGGCAATCGGCGGAACAAAACGCATAACCGTTCCGGCAAGGCCGCAGTCGATTTTTGCCGCGCGATCAAAGGTGCGAGGAATTACAAGAATGTCGCCATTTTGCTCGACCGTGATTTCGGTGCCGAGTGCGCGAAGGGCCTCGATCATCAGCCGGCTATCGCGTGAGTCTAGAGGAGCGGTTAGTCGGGTTGGCTCAGAGGCTAGGGCGCTGAGCACCAGTTCGCGGTTGGTCAAAGACTTTGAGCCAGGCAACGAAACCGTGGCGTGAATTGGGCCTCTAGCCAGCGGGGCAGGCCAAGGTGCGCTGCTGGGGGAATAAGAGGCAGAAGTCATTGGTTCTAAGTTATCAGCCAGACCGCCGCCTCAGAAGTGACGATTTGGCAGGCAGAGAAGGGTCAAATGACAACTTTTGCAGCAAGAATGCCCGTCAGGCGCTCACGGATAGACTCGAAGGCAATGAGCGAAAACGAGACTCCCGAGGCACTGAAGGTGCGACTGTTCGAAGAGCAGGCCTTGCAATACATGCCACAGCTATACGGTGTGGCAATGCAGAAGACCAAGAATCCCGCCGATGCCGAAGATCTAGTGCAAGAAACCATGGTGAAGGCATTCAAGGCTTTCAACCAGTTCGAGCAAGGCACCAACCTAAAGGCTTGGCTGTTCA
>WLIA01000074.1 GCA_009702455.1 Actinomycetota bacterium
AACGACCGCACAACTGAGTCGCTAATCGTGATCGACCGAGCGCTTGAGAACATGCCTCAAGGCGAAACACCTTTGATGGCTTTTGCAGAATTGCACGAACTAAAGTGCGAACTCATGGCCAAGCAAGGAAACCAATCGGCAGTGAAGGCCGAAGCGCGAATCAGCGTTGACGCCTACATCGATTTGGGTGAGATCGAAAAAGCCAAGCGCTTAAAAGACAAGTACCTAAAGCCCGCACCAGGAGACCCCGATCCAGACACCGGTGCAATCACACTGGGAGACTGGGGTTAGGCAAAGCCGCTAGGCAATAAAGATGGTCGCACTGAATTTAGTGCGGCCATCTTCTGTTTTGTCGAGATTCCAGGTGTGGGTTAGCTCTGAGTAAAGCTTCGAACCGAAACCGTTGCCCCTCGAATTGACTGCTGGCTTGCCGTTGTTAATAATCGAAAGCAAAATCAAGTTGTTCGAAACCTTGGCTTCAATCTCGATTTCGCTAGCCGAACCGTGCTTGATGGCATTTGAAACTGCTTCGCGCAAAACCTCAACCACCGCCTCACCGACCAAAGGCTTTTTCTTGGTCACCTGATAAACGGGCTTGGTCACGTTGCTATAGATCTCACAGGTCGATTGCCAAACTTCAACTATCTGCGAGAGTACATCCCTGAGATCGGGGCTCTCGAGAGACTCAAACTTCAGCACCTCAAGCGCAGACGCTAAGTCTTCGTTCACTGACTGAATTAGTTTTTTCGAAGGGCGAGTCGACTGAGCCAAGCGCATCGCAGATGCATAAAGCGCTGCCTGAACCGGACCGTGCAGAACGGTTGCGATGCGGCGGCGGTTCAACCACAACTCGCGTCTCGCCTGTGAGTTGAGCAGTTCTAGCTTCTCGTTGACCTCTTGAGCGTTCAACTGACTTGCGTAACGCTGCGTCTGCCGCACCTGCCCAACAAACATGGCAACACCGATGATCATGGTCAGGGTGATTATGCGCGAAGCCGGAAAGAGGCCGGCATCAAGGTTCGCCAGGCCGAGTGCGAGTGTGGCCATCGCGCCGCCAGTCGCGAAGATTGCGAGCTGAATCAAAAATGCCAGAATCGCAATAACGCGCACCTTGCTTAGTGCCAAGGCTGCCAACTCCAGAGTCGCAAGCAGGGCAAGCGCGAAGACCAGGAGCGCTAGACCGGCATCCTGGCCATAGAAAACCACGGCGGCTGGCGTCGAGATCAGAGTCAAGAGTGCCGTCGACCAGAACGGCACAATCTGATAGGAAACCTGAATTGGGGTGCTAAGGCGAAAATTCTCACGGATGGAAACCTTCGGAGTCTCAACCTCTGTGGCATTCAACTCGTCTGAACTCTGAGCGATGTCTTGGCTGAGCGGGCGAATCACATCGTCGATGGTGCTGCGAAGCGCTTTGACCTCGAGGCCGAGTTCAGAAGACTTTGCCCCCTGAATCTTCAGCATCAACTCTTGAATCACGGGCGAGATGAGGCCAGAAACCCGACCGGCAACCTCGGCGTTCATTCGCGAAATCTCTGCGCGCATTGAGTTGAGGCGCTTTTCTAGCAACAGGCGGCTGGTCTCGAGTTTTTCTAGCTCAGTTGTTGCTCGCACCGAATTTGAAACTAGCACTGTAACCAGAGACAACGAGACCAATATGAAAAGCGGAGAACCAAGTAGGCGATACTGCCACTCTTGAGCAGGAATTACGCCTAACTCTCTTCCGAGCGAGTAAATTACAACACCGCGAACAAAGCCAGCTACTAGAAAAATGAGCAGGTAAACAATTGTGGGTGCGGCGGTTGACGAAAGCAATCGACGCGCGATCAGCAAAATTGTAACGACGGCCGAATAACCGAGAGTTGAAATCAAAAGCCAGTTGCCGAATGTTCCTTCTTCTCTTCCGAAGTCGAGCACCATGTTTGACAGAATTACCGGAACAGCAGCGCCAAGAATCGTTTCGTTGCTAAGTGGGTAAGGACCACCAAGTTGCTGCAAGGCCCGAGCCATGCGAAATCTTGGAGTGGTTGAGTACTCGGCCATTACTCGCCCGGACGAGTCGCCAGAAAATATTTTTTGACAGCATCAACACGAGAGTTGCCCTCATCTTGAACGTCAATGTCTAGAGCTTCAAAGATTCGACTGACCATTCCTTCGACAGCTCTAACGCTTGTCTGTCGCGAGTCTGCAATTTGCTGATTCGAAAAACCCTCTGAAATCAGCTTGAGAACTTCGAGTTGCTTTGCCGAGAGCTTTGCCAGCGGCCTCTGCGAATCTAGATCGTGACGAAATGCGCTCGAGTCTTCGCTCTTCAAAACGGCGTTCAGCGCTGCCACTAGCTCACTGGCATCAACAAGATTTGACTTGCGCAGATAGGCGGCGTTCTTCGGAATGTGCTTTGTAGATTTTCCGGCGAGCCGCGGGTCTGGAAGGTTGGTTAGGAAGACAATCGCCAACTCTGGGCTGTCTGCCATCAAAGCTGATGCCAGGTCGAAGCCATCTGGACCCGGACCAAGCTCGATGTCGATGACCATTGCATCTGGGTCGATTGCCTGATGAACGCGCTTCGCGTCGGCAGCGTTGGCCGCGGTGGTAACCCTGAATCCTGCGGTTTCAAGGGTTTTCCCAATGAGGTCGCGCATTAGCGGCTCATTCTCAACGACTACAACATGTCTCAACAACATAAGAACTCCAGCCTATTGGGCAGGCAAAACCTTCAGGGTCTTGAGGGTCGGATCGGCGACGAACTTGATCATTACACCCATGTCTCGCGCCTCAAACAAAGCGGCGAGTGCGGCCTGGGTGATGCGTTCACCAGGCGAAAGCACCGGCACACCGGGTGGGTAAGGGCAAATCATTTCGGCAGAAACGCGGCCAACGGCGTCTTCAGCTGCGACAATTTCGTAGCCCGAGAAGAAGGCTTCGCGCGGAGTCACAACAACCTCGGGCTCAATTGAAAATGCCGGCAGAATCTCAATCGGCCTGGCCGCGCCGCGATGTGTATCGACAGAAGCAATAATTCGTCGAACCAAATCTTCAACGCGCTCAGGTGTGTCGGCAAAGGTAATCATCGGAATCAAAATGTCGCGGTTGGCCATCTCGATGTCGATGTTTGCTGCAAGCAGGTCAGCCTCAACCTTGTTGCCATCGGCACCGCAACTCGACAGCAGAATTACAAGTTTCAAGGGGTCGATGTATTCACCATCGATTACATCAATGCCGGCGGCAACGAGAGAGGCTCGACC
>WLIA01000075.1 GCA_009702455.1 Actinomycetota bacterium
AGGGCATCGAGATCGATGTGTTCAGCCCAGAGAGTCCGCTTGGTCTTGCAATTCACGGATTAGCCGTGGGCGACGAAACCTCGTATGCCGCACCAAACGGCAAGGTGTTTGCGGTGAAAATCGTAAACGTCGAAACGTTTATTGGCTAACTAGTCTTCGTGCTCGATGCGGGCCTTGATGCCCGAACTCTTGAGCTCATTCATGATTCGCTCAACGTGCTCACGGTCTGAAGTTTCAACGCTCATATGTAGCTCAACTTCGCCGATGCCAAGGCCGCGTCCGTGTCTGGTGTGAAGCACCTCAACCACGTTGCCCTGTGCTCGGGCGATGGCCTCTGAAGTCTTGACCAGCTGGCCTGGGCGGTCTGGCAGCATCACGGTGATGGTGGTGTAGCGGTTGGCGGCTTCGAGGCCGTGGCCGATGATCTTCTGCATCAGCAGCGGGTCGAGGTTTCCGCCAGAGAGCACGGCAACCGTGGTTCCCTTTGGCTTTACCTTGCCGGTCATTAGGGCGGCAACCGAGGCTGCGCCTGCTGGCTCAACCACGAGCTTGGCGCGTTCGGCGAGCGCAACGATTGCCAAAGCAATTTCGCTGTCGCTAACCGTGACCACCTTGTCGATGTGCTTCTTGATTAGCTCGAACGGAATCGCGCCGGGCTTAGCAACCGCGATGCCGTCGGCAATGGTTGGCTTGGTGTCAAATTGTTTTGGTTTGCCGGCGCGAAGCGAAGGCACATAGCTCGCCGCGTTCTCGGCCTGAACGCCGATGACCTGAACCTTTTTGCCGCGCGCCTTGGCGCGAAGTTTTGCCGCAACGGCAACTCCGGCAGCGAGACCTCCGCCGCCGATCGAAACGATTATGGTCTGCACGTCTTCAACCTGGTCAAAAATTTCCATGCCAACGGTTCCCTGACCAATGACGACATCGATGTGGTCAAACGGTGGAATAAAGATTGCGCCCTTTTTCTCGGCATAGGCCTTAGCCGCCGGAAGGGTCTCACCAAACACGGCACCCTCGAGCACCACGTTGGCCCCGTAGTTTTTGGTTGCGTTGTATTTCGGCAGCGATGCACCGATCGGCATAAAAATGGTGGCCTTGATGCCGAGCTTCTTGGCCGCGAGGGCAACACCCTGAGCGTGGTTTCCCGCTGAGGCGGCAACGACACCCTTTTTGCGCTCAGCGGCGGTGAGTTTGCTCATTCGGTTGAAGGCACCGCGAAGTTTGTAGGCGCCGGTGCGCTGAAGGTTCTCGGCCTTCAAGAAAACCTCGTGGCCAACCAGGTTGCTCAAGAAATTGCTGTGCAAAACCGGGGTCTCGAAAGCCACCTGGCGCACGTTCAGTAGCGCCTGCTCGAAGTCGGCGAGAGTTGGCACCTGGGTTGTAGTCATAAAGATAAAGTTTAGTTTGATGAGCACCAAGGAACCCAGACTTATTTCGCTAGAGCAAGCCCGCAGGCTCGCTCTTTATGCCACCGGCCTGCACGAAGCGAATCAGCCATCATCAGTTCTTGAAACCATCACCAATCTCGGTGTTCTGCAGATCGACAGCGTCAACGTCTTCGAGCGAGCCCACTACATGCCGCTGTTCTCAAGGCTCGGCCCCTACGACAAGACCGAACTTGACAAGTTGCACGGCGGCAAGAATCCGAAGTTGATCGAATACTGGGCACATGAAGCATCGTTCATTCGCACCGAGCACTACCCCTTCTTTGGCTTTCGACAGGAATACAACCAGAGGGGCTCGCGAACTAGCTATGAAAAGTGGGCGAGCGACAACCGAGAGTTTCTCGATTGGATTTTGAACGAGATTCGCACTCGTGGCCCTCTTGCCCAAGGTGATTTTGAACACGAGCGAGCAGTGCGCAAGGGCTCCTGGTGGGGTTGGAGCGACGTCAAACGAGCACTCGAATACATGTTTATGTATGGCGAAGTGGTGAGCGGTGGTCGCGACGCATTCAAACGCACCTATGCCCTGCCCGAGCAAGTGTTGCCCAAGAGTGTGCTCGAACGAAAACTCGACCCAGTTTGGGCGCGCAAACATTTATTAGAGAAAGCATCGAAGGCTTTAGGAGTTGCCACAAGCAAAGACCTGGCCGACTATTTTCGTCAGGTGCACGCTCGGGTAAGACCGCTGTTTGACGAGTTGGTGGCAGAGCGCAAGTTGCGCATCGTGCAAGTGGAAGGTTGGGCTGAAACTGCCTATGTGCACTACAAGTTAGATATCGACAAGGTGCTTACCGAAGCCTCGCCCAGTGAACGCACAACGCTGCTTAGCCCCTTTGACCCGCTGGTTTGGTTTCGCGAACGCAACGAGAGGCTTTGGAACTTTCACTACCGCATCGAGATTTACACACCAGAGCCGAAACGAATCTTCGGCTACTACACGCTGCCGATTTTGCACAACGGAGAGATCGTTGGTCGCGTCGATCTCAAGAACGACCGGCAGAGCAAAACGTTGCTCGTTCAGTCTGCGTGGCACGAAGAAGACTTTGCCGCAAAACGCCTGCCCACGCTCGCCCGCAACCTTGCAGCGCACCTCGCCGAAGCTGCCGCCTGGCAGGGTTGCGAACGCATCGAGGTAAAGCAAAAGGGCAACCTTTCGGCTGCCCTTGCTAAAGCGGTCAAGACCTCTAAGGCCTAGAAAGCCCCGCCCATCTTCTTGAGGCGCTCGATGCGAGCCCCAATTGGTGGGTGGGTTGAGAACATGCGCTCTACGAAGCCAGGCTTGACAGGGTCTGAGATGTACATGTGAGCCATCGACTTCGATGGGCGACGCATTGGGCGACCATACTGGCCAAGCTTGTCTAGCGCGCTGGCCAGACCCTCCGGGTAGCGGGTCATGTCAACGCTTGTGGCGTCTGCCAAGTACTCACGCTGACGCGAAACCGCTGCACTGACCAATGGGCCGATTAGCCAGGCGATGATCGCCGCCACAATGCCAACTGCCCAAAATGCCAGCTGAATTGCGGCTGCATTGCCATCGCGGCTGTCGCGGTTGAAGTTGCTATAGAACGCCATTCGAATTGCAAAGTCGGCGAGCAAACCAATTGCGCTAACCAAACCAAACACGATTGTCGAAACACGGATGTCGTAGTTCTTAACGTGAGCCATCTCGTGAGCCATTACGCCCTGCAGCTCTTTGTCATCCATGATTTCTAGAAGACCTGAGGTAGCTGCAACGATTGCGTGAT
>WLIA01000076.1 GCA_009702455.1 Actinomycetota bacterium
AGCAGTTCGGCAACTTCTTCGGCGAGTGCCATGTGCGCACGTCCACTTACGATTACCAGTCGCTTTGAATTGCTGGCCAAGATATCCAAGTGGATTACCGCTCTTTCTTATTTTGCCTTTTGGGCGGTCTCTGCTGCTTCTGCTGATTTGCTTCCGGGGCGCTTTTGCAACACCCAGTCGGCCAAGTTCTTTTGCGGTGAAACGTTCAAAGCAATTGCGCCCGGTTCGACATCTCTGCGAACCACGGTGCCAGCTGCTGTGTATGCTCCGTCTCCAATCGTAATTGGTGCGACGAAGACGTTTGACGCGCCGGTTCTCACGTGCGAGCCGACCGTGCTGCGGTGCTTGTCGACACCGTCGTAGTTGGCAAAAATTGTGCCGGCACCGATATTGCTGCCGACGCCAATCTCGGCGTCCCCAACATAAGAAAGGTGCGGAACCTTGCTGCCGGCCCCGATTTTGGCGTTCTTGGTCTCAACGAAGGTGCCGATCTTGCCGTCTGCGCCTAGGTCTGTGCCCGGGCGAAGATAGGCGAATGGTCCAACGCTCGCGCCGTCGCCGATGCGTGAGCCGGTTACGTGTGCCTTGATCACGGATGCGCCCGCGCCAACCTGGGTGTCTGTCATCACAACTTCTGGGCCGATCGTCGAACCCTCGTCGATTGTGGTGAACCCGCGAAGGTAGGTGCCTGGCATGAGCGTCACGTCTTCACCGAGCTGCACGGTGACGTCGATCCAGGTCGAGGCCGGGTCAAGAATTGTTACACCGGCAAGCTGCCAAGCCTCACAAATTCTGAGGTTGAGCTCGAGCGCAACTTCGGCGAGCTGGCGGCGGTCGTTGATGCCGGCGACGACCCAGTTGTCGGTGACCTGCATGGCGATAACTTTTTGCTTCGACTTAACAAAGGCTTCGGCAACATAGGTGAGGTACTTCTCGCCCTGAGCATTGTGCGTGCCGGTTGATGCGAGTGCATCGCGAAGGTGCTTGGCATCAAAAACGTAAACGCCAGCGTTCACCTCGTTGACCTTGCGCTGAGCATCGGTTGCATCGAGTTCTTCGATGATCTCGAGAAAGGCCCCGGCGCTGTTGCGAATGACTCGGCCGTATCCGTGCGGGTCTTCGAGAACTGCGGTGAGCAGAGTTGCGGCCGCTCCGCTCTCAAGGTGAGTATCGATCAGGTGCTCAAGCGTCGCCACATCGAGCATCGGCACATCGCCGCTAGTGACAACTACGGCACCGTCAAAATCTGCTGGGATGGCCTCGAGCGCACACTCAACCGCACGGCCGGTGCCCGGCAATTCGTCTTGCTCGGCGATTATCGCGCTCGGAAAAAACGCCGAAACGTATTCAGAAATTAGTTCTTTTTGGTGGCGCACTACCGGCACCACATAACTGGCCCCGAGCTGGGTTGCGGTTACAAGCGCGTGACCGAGAAGAGGTAAACCCGCAATCTCGTGCATGACCTTGGGCTTGCGAGAGCGCATCCGTGTGCCTTCGCCAGCGGCTAGAACCACCACTGCAAGATGCTGCTCGGCCATGCTGCCCTTTCGGTCTGTTTAGTAGCTGTCCCACTAGGACTCGAACCTAGAAAGCCGCCTCCAAAGGGCGGAGTGTTGCCATTACACCATGGGACATTGCCGGCTTGGCCTGAGCCTTGACGACCCTCCAAGTCTGCCAGATGAACGGCGGCTAGCCCAGTTTTTCGGTGAGCTCAAGCCATTCGAGCTCGAACTGCTCGCGTTTGGCGTTCATCTCGGCCTGAGCCTGAGCGAGTTTGCCGAGACCGTCGTAGTCGGTCTGATCATGGATTGCCATCTTGGCATGCAGTTCGGTTTCGTCGGCGGCAATCTTCTCGAGGCTGCGCTCGACGCCCTTCAACTTCTTCTCAAGTTCGCGGCGCTCGGCTCCGCTAGGCGCGACTGCTGAGCCTACAGCGGACGGCTGGTCTCGCTCGATTGTCCGAGGATGAACCTCTCGTCCAATATCCGCGCGACCACCTCGCCCTTCTGTGGCCCCGCGACTCGCACCAAGCGAGAGCGCTCTCAACTTGAGGTATTCGTCAACGCCGTTCGGCAGGTGGCGAAGATTGCCATCACCGAGCAACGCGTACTGCATGTCGGTCACGCGCTCGAGAAGGTAACGGTCGTGCGTGACAACGATGAGCGTGCCCGGCCATGAGTCGAGCAGGTCTTCCATGGCCGCGAGCATGTCGGTGTCGAGGTCGTTGGTCGGCTCATCCAAGATGAGAACATTCGGTTCACCAAAAAGAAGTCGCAAGAACTGAAGCCTGCGCTTTTGACCACCGCTGAGGTCTTCGATTGGAGTTTGCAATTGCGCAGCGGTGAATCCGAGCTGCTCGATCAACTGAGTTGCCGAGAATTCTTTTCCGCCGGCTTTGAAGGTGGTTTTCTCTCGAGCAATCAAAGTAAAGATTCGCTCGCCATAAAACTCTTCGAGTTCTTTCACCTCTTGCGAGAGCGTTGCGATCTTCACGGTCTTGCCGAGTTTTACGCGGCCACTCGATGGCGTTAGCAAACCTTCGATGAGTCGCAACAAAGTGGTCTTGCCGGCACCGTTGACGCCAACCAAGCCAAAGCGATCGCCAGGGCCGAGACGCCAGGTGACATCGTTTAGCAAATGCTGCGACGGTCGGTCTTCGCTCGCGGGAGTCGAGTAGCTCAGGTGTTCAACGTCGATCACGTCTTTGCCGAGTCGGGTGGTCGCCAACTTCTGCAGCTCGAGCCGGTTGCGCGGCTCAGGCTCGTTGGCGATTAGTTCTTCGGCGGCATCAATGCGAAATTTGGGCTTGGCTGTTCGGGCTGGTGCACCACGACGAAGCCAGGCCAGCTCTTTGCGCATCAGGTTGCGGCGGCGGGTTTCGGTGGCAGCCGATGAGCGGTCGCGCTCGGCGCGCTGCAGAATGTATGCCGCATAGCCGCCCTCGAATGGCTCGATAATGCCGTCGTGCACCTCCCAGGTGTCGGTGCAGACCTCGTCTAGAAACCAGCGATCGTGGGTGACCACGAAGAGACCGCCCTGGCTTGCGGGCCAGCGGGTCTTCAGGTGACC
>WLIA01000077.1 GCA_009702455.1 Actinomycetota bacterium
ATGACCAACAAGTTGGTGCTAACCAAAGATGAGCCGATTGCCGATGCGGTTTATGGAATCGACAACACCTTTGCGGGCGTGGCAGTTGACAACAAACTAATTGATGGCGAACTCACCGCAATCAACTACGGTGACGTCTGCATGAACTACGACCGGCTTTGGTTCTCGAAGCGCGAGCAAGCAGCTCCGGCAAATATCGCCGAATTGGTTGAGCCACAGTTCAATGGCTTGACTGTTGTGCAGAACCCAAACACTTCATCTAGCGGTCTCTCGTTTCTTGCCGCCACCGTTGCCGTGTTTGGCGAAGACCGCTACAAGAAATACTGGCAACAGCTCAAAGACAACAACGTGAAAGTCACCGCCGGATGGGAAGACGCTTACTTCACTGACTTCAGCGGATCGAGTGGCAAAGGTGACTACCCGATTGTTCTGAGCTACTCTTCATCACCTGCCGCCGAGGTGCGCGAAGACGGGCTCAGCCAAACTGAGGCGTTGCTAGATAGCTGCTATCGCCAGACAGAGTTTGCCGGAGTGCTGAACAAGGCGAAGAACAAAGCCGGTGCCGAAGAGTTCGTGCAGTTCTTGCTTTCGAACTCATTTCAGTCGTCTCTAGCCGAGTCGATGTATGTCTACCCAATTGTTGAAGGCATCTCGCTTCCTGAGGCCTGGGAGCAGTTCGCTCCTGTCACCGAAAAGCCGGTGGGTGGCGACCTCGACTTGAACGCTAACCGGGAGCTCTGGCTGAAGGAATGGTCAGACATCTTCGCCGACTAGCGCTCTGGGCGGTGCCGGCCAGCTTCTTGGCGGTGCTGTTCTATTGGCCGCTAGCTAGCATTGCCGCTTCGAGCTTTGGGCCGGCCTGGTTCGAGGTGCTCGCTCGCGAGGATCTTCAGCGCGCGATTTGGTTCACGCTCTGGCAAGCGGTGGTGTCGACAGTGCTGTGCGTGCTGATTGGCCTGCCGATTGCATTCGTGCTCTATAGGCGCAGGTTCGTTGGTTCGGTGCTGCTGCGCACAATTCTTGTAGTTCCGTTTGTGCTGCCGAGCATTGTGGTTGCCATTGCGCTGATTGACTTTCGTCAATTTTTTGGTGGCTCCACGATTCTTGTAATTCTGATTGCGCACGTTTTTCTAAACGTTTCGCTTGTGGTGCGAGTTGTTGGCACGGCTTGGGCGAATCTCGATAGTGAGACCGATGAAGCCGCTGAAATCGATGGTGCAACCGGCATAAAGAGATTTATCTTTGTCACACTGGCTCAGCTTCGACCGGCTGTCTTTTCCTCCGCGGCTTTAGTGTTTCTTTTTTGCGCAACCAGCTTTGCCGCAATTCTCACTCTAGGTGGCGGGCAGATTCAGTCAATCGAAACTGCAATTTACTTTGCACTCACCCAAAGACTTGACTTGCAGACTGCATCAGCATTGGCACTATTGCAAACTGCGATCACCGTCGCGGCTTTCGCAATTTCTCGAAAGGGCGGCAACGCGAGCTTTGTTGTTGAACTAACGGCTGATGCAAACGAAACTGAAGCAATTAGCAAACGCGATGTGCCGCTGGTGCTGGTTTCGCTGGCTTTCATTTTCTTGTTATTTGTAATTCCCCTTGGCTCACTTTTCGCTAAGGCATTCACGCGGGGTTCAGAATTCAGCCTGCAGGCGTTTAGTGACCTAAGCGGCAAGGGTGCGCGCGATCTGCTCGACCTGACAGTGTTCGAAGCCGCTGCCAACTCGCTCAGAAACGCCGCGGTTGCGGCTGCCATCGCGATGTTCATCGGGGTGCTCGTGGCCTGGCTATTGGCGCGAACCAAGAGCCGCTGGCCCGAGTTGTTTTTCATGCTTCCGCTTGGCGTCTCAAGCGTGGTGCTTGGCTTCGGTTACCTGCTCACCTTTGGCGGTGAGCCGCTGCCGCTCAGAGAAAGCTGGCTGGTTGTTCCGCTGCTTCAAGCCCTAATCACCGCCCCGCTTGTGGTGAGAATTGCCCACTCTGCCCTGCTGTCGCTTGGCGAGAACACCCGCGATGCCGCCTCGAACGCGGGTGCTGACTCTTGGCAGATTTGGCGCTTCATCGAGACACCGAGCATTAGGCCGGCCCTCGCCACAGCTCTCGGCTTCGCGCTGTTGTCTTCGCTCGGCGAATTTGGCTCTTCGGCACTTCTTGCCTATGCAGATCAAACCACCCTGCCGGTTGTCTTGATGAGGCTCATCTCTCGCCCGGGAGAACAAAACTACGCGATGGCGATGGCAGCCAGTGTGCTCTTGATTGTGCTTGTTGTGCTGGTTGTTTCGGCTAGCGAACTAATTCGAACTCGACGCCGGCGCTCTTCAAGCGTTTAGAAATCACATCAATTGATTCTTGGTTCTGATCAATCAAAATGAAGCGCCTGCCTAGTGCTGCGGCAACTGCTCCTGTAGTGCCAGAGCCCGCAAAGAAATCTAGAACCATATCGTTTTCACGCGAAGACGCTTGGATGACCCTGCGCAAGATTCCCTCTGGCTTTTGAGTTGGGTAACCCGTCTTTTCTTTTCCGGTTGGCGAAACGATTGTGTGCCACCAAACATCGGTTGGCAGTTTTCCGCGAGCAACTTTTTCAGGAGTGACTAATCCGGGTGCCATATAGGGCTCGCGGTCGACAGACTCGTTATCAAAGAAGTAGGTCTTCGGGTTCTTCACGTAAACCAGAATCGTGTCGTGCTTAGACGGCCAACGATTCTTTGCTTTGCCACCGTAGTCGTAGGCCCAAATGATTTCGTTCAGAAAGCAATCGCGACCGAAAAGCGAATCGAGTAAAACCTTCGCGTAGTGTGCCTCGCGGTAGTCGAGGTGCAGGTAGAGCGTGCCGGTTTCGTGCAGCACCCGCCAGGCCTCTTCTAGTCGCGGCTCGAGAAAACTCCAGTAGTCGGCAAACTCGTCGTCATAGCTCAAGACAGTCTCACGGATGATCTCGTAGTGCTGCCCCTTGAAGCCAACCCGACCGCCGGTCTCGATTCGCTTGGTTGAGGTGCTGCCGCGAGCCTGAGTGCGCCCGGTGTTGAAAGGCGGGTCGATGTAAACCAGCTGCACCGAAC
>WLIA01000008.1 GCA_009702455.1 Actinomycetota bacterium
AGCGCTGCGGTGCCGCCCATACCTTTTTCGGAGATGGTCTGACCGGCTAGGTCTTGAAGCTCGTGCTCTGGCTTTGGCGAATCTAGGGGAGCGGGAGAGTAGCTGAGTCTGGTTCTGGCGTATTCAAAAACCGCTTCACGAAGGTCTCCGGTGACCTCGTGCATCTTGGCGCTCTCTGGCGTGGGCAAGGCGGTTTCCTTCGCTACTCTGCTGTTTTTAAGAGCCTAGCCCACGACTTACCGGTCTTTTTTCTTCACCCGTCTGGCGATAGAAACGCCGAACCCGAAGGCGCTAACTGCCAAAAGGCCCCAGAAGAGAAAGCCCTGTTGCTCAGAGATTGCTGAGCAGGATGTCCATCCTTCGGCCTGTGCTGCGACGCAGTTCTTCGAATTGAAGAAGCCAATCATCGAGGCCAGTGCGCCGACCAGGGCCACCGTTGCGATCATGGCCCAACTGTTGTTCTTAATCATTTTTCTCCTGACTAGCTGCAATCTGTGCGCGAATGTCATCCATGTCGGCATTTTTAATTGCCTGGATAAGTTCGTCGAGGGCCGGTGCAGGAAGTGCGCCAGCCCGGTTGAAAAGCAAAATTCCCTCGCGGAAAACCATCAACGTTGGAATCGATGAGATTTCGAGAGCACCCGCCAAATCGCTGTACGCCTCGGTGTCAACTTTTGCAAAGACCATGTCTTTGTGGGTTTCGCTGGCCGCTTCGAAGATTGGGCCAAACTGTCTGCACGGTCCGCACCATTCGGCCCAGAAATCGATCAAGACGATTCCAGGCGAAGCCACGTTCTCCTTAAACGAAGCAAAATCTAGCTCTATGGTTGCCACTGTTTACTCCTCGCCGTTTGGGCCACAACAATTCCAACAATTACAAGTGCACCACCGATAGCCTGCGCAAAGTCAACCATTTGAGCTAACCACAGGTAACCGAAGACAAAAGCGAAAACAGTTTCAGAGGTGCTTGCTATTCCCACCTTGCTGGCGGTTAGGTGACGCATTGCTAAGAAAGTCAGCAACATCGGCACAAACGAGCCAAATAGCATCACGAATAGCAGCAATCCCCAGGTTGGCAAGTTGATTGCGCTTAGGTTTTGCGTGAGATTCAAAATCCGTGAGAAATCGATGGTCTTGACCTGCTGAAAGCTCAGCATGATTGCCCAGAAGATGCTCGCCACCGAGAATGCATAGAACATAGTCGAAAGTGCATCTCGAGTGCGCTGAATTCGCTCACCCATAATGAAGTAAGCGCTCAAGAAAACAGCTGCCATGAAGCCGTATGTCACACCTTCGGGATTCAGTCCGGTCGACCAGGGTCTTGCAACGATAGCCAAACCGCCGAGCACCAGCGCAACCGCAATCCAGATTCGACCGCGCACCTTTTCTTTGAAGAGCACGTATGTGGCAATCGGAACAATCACGATGGCTGTGTACTCAATTAGCAGGGCCACGCCAACCTGCAGATTTGCCACCGCGTTGCTGTAAGCCCACTGCATCAAACCGACGCCCACGACACCGAATGCGATGAAAAACGGCACCTCGCGCCAACTGATCTTGAACGCTTTCGGCTTGGTTGCGGCCAGAAAGAGACCGGCAAGCACCGCCACAGCGCCCGAGCGCATGAGGGTTAGTTGCTCGGCTGTGATGCCGCTATCGATTAGCACTTTGGTGGTGCTTGCATTCAAGCCAAACAGCAGCGAGCTCGAAATGGCCAAAAATGCGCCCAGAGTGGGGTGCTTTTGATTTTGGCTCATTGCAAAAGCCTAGGCTAGAGAAATGAATAGTTTTGTTTTGGGTGGCGGTTGCTTCTGGTGTCTCGACAGCACATACATGCAGTTCAAAGGTGTTAGCGATGTCGAGGTTGGTTATATGGGCGGTGCGGTAGCGAATCCCAGTTATGAACAGGTTTGCGATGGAAACACCGGTCACGTCGAAGTGGCCAAGGTAATTTTTGACGAAGCGATCGTTCCTGCAGAAGTGATTCTCGACATGTTTTTCACACTTCACGATCCGACCCAACTAAACCGTCAGGGCAACGACGTCGGAACCCAGTATCGCTCGGCGATGTTCTATGAGAATGACGAGCAACGCGTGATGTTCCAAGCCGCACGCGATCGCGCAATCGATTTGTGGGGTCCGTCGATTGTTACCGAAATTCTTCCTGTCGAAACTTTCTGGATGGGCGAGGAGTATCACCAAGACTTCTTCGCGAAGAATCCGAATCAGGGTTATTGCAACGCGGTCGTCGCACCAAAAATGGCAAAGGTGCGCGCCAAGTTCACCGAGTACCTGCGCTAACTAACAGCTTTTTCAAACGTGGCAAATTCCGAAGACTTATCCACAGATTTCGTTTTCATTCACCACACATAACTTCTCTCAGCCAATCTCTTATTAGCGATCGAGTGATCGCATAGAGAGAGGTAGAAGTTGTCAGAGATTGTCACTGTTTCAGGGCTCGTAGCCACCACCCCGCGTCACCTGGTAACCCAAGATGGTTTGCCAATCACATCTTTTCGCATGGCGGCTTCGCACCGCAGATTCGACCGCACCGCAAATAAGTGGGTCGACGGCGAAACCAACTGGTTCACGGTCACCGCATTTCGCCAGCTAGCGATCAATTCGGCCGGCTCTATTTCAAAGGGCGAACGCGTCTTGGTTACAGGCAAGTTGAGAGTTCGCGACTGGGATAACGGCGAACGTGCAGGCACATCGGTTGAAGTCGAAGCCGAAGCCCTCGGTCACGACCTCACCTGGGGCACGGCTATCTTCACCAGAACCGTCTTGGTGCGCGAGCCAGACCCTGCCGACGATAGCGAGAGCGAAGACGAGAGCGAAGAAGAGCTCGTCGCAGCCAAGTAGCCCATAGACTGCTGGGCCGGCAGGCGACCCCCTCTGCCTGCCGGCTCAGCGCCAAACCTCTGTTCGAGACTCGACTCGAAACAGGGGTTGGTGCTCTCTCGCAATGCATGCATTCTCAGTGCTCAAGATGCAGCCAAAATTGGTCGGATAAACTCTTTCCGACAGCATGCGGCGCGAGAGAGCGCCATCTATTGAAAGCGACAACTACTTTGGCTGAATTCATCTATCAGATGATCAAGGCGCGCAAAGCGCATGGCGACAAGGTCATTCTTGATGACGTAACTCTGGCATTTTTCCCCGGAGCCAAAATCGGCGTTGTCGGGCCAAATGGTGCGGGTAAGTCCACCGTGCTCAAGATCATGGCCGGAATCGACACGCCAAGCAACGGTGAAGCACGTCTCGCCACCGATGCCACCGTTGGAATCTTGCTGCAGGAGCCGCCGCTTGACGAGAGTCTTACTGTTCTCGGAAACGTCGAGCTCGCGGTTAAGGAAACCAAGGCCATGCTCAACCGATTCAACGAGATTTCTGCGCAGATGGCCGAGCCCGATGCAGACTTCGACACCCTGCTGGCTGAGATGGGTGTCTTGCAAGAGCAGATCGATCACCTGGATGCTTGGGATCTCGACAGTCAACTCGAGCAAGCCATGGATGCGCTTCGCTGCCCACCGGGTGACACCCCGGTAACCCAACTCTCTGGTGGAGAGCGCAGAAGAGTTGCGCTCTGCAAGTTGCTTCTCGAGAAGCCAGACCTTCTTTTGCTCGACGAACCAACCAACCACCTAGACGCCGAGTCGGTTTTGTGGCTTGAGCAGCACCTGGCAAAGTATCCGGGTGCCGTGCTCGCCGTAACTCACGACCGTTACTTTCTCGACAATGTTGCCGAGTGGATTCTCGAACTCGACCGCGGTCGCGCTTACCCATACGAGGGCAACTACTCGACCTACCTAGAAAAGAAACGCGAGCGACTAGAAGTAGCTGGCAAGAAAGACGCCAAGCTTGCTAAACGTCTTTCTGAAGAACTCGAGTGGGTGCGCTCAAATTCAAAGGCACGTCAGACTAAGTCGAAGGCACGTTTGGCCAAGTATGAAGAAATGGCAGCTGCTGCCGATCGCGATAGAAAACTCGATTTCGAAGAGATTCAGATTCCCGTTGGTCCGCGACTCGGAAACATCGTTCTCGAAGCCAAGAACATCAAAAAGGGTTTCGGCGATCGCGTTCTGGTCGACGGCCTGAGCTTCTCACTGCCAAGAAACGGAATCGTTGGAGTAATCGGGCCAAACGGTGTTGGAAAGTCAACTCTTTTCAAGAGCATCGTTGGCCTAGAGAAGCTCGACGGCGGTGAGTTGAAAATCGGTGAGACCGTAAAGATCTCATACGTCGACCAGTCACGTGCGGGCATAGACCCAAACAAGACCCTTTTCGAAGTAGTTTCTGACGGGCTCGACTTCATGATGGTCGGCAACACAGAAATTCCCTCGCGCGCCTATGTTGCAGCCTTCGGGTTCAAGGGTGCAGATCAGCAAAAGCCTGCAGGCGTTCTTTCGGGTGGTGAGAGAAACCGACTAAACCTCGCACTCACCTTGAAGCAGGGTGGAAACCTACTGCTACTCGATGAGCCAACAAACGACCTCGATGTCGAAACCCTGTCTAGCCTCGAGAACGCTCTGCTGGAGTTTCCGGGTTGTGCGGTGGTCATCACTCACGATCGCTGGTTCCTCGACAGAGTTGCCACGCACATCTTGGCTTACGAAGGCACCGACGACGACCCTGCCAACTGGTACTGGTTCGAAGGAAACTTCGACTCATACGAAGAGAACAAAATTGAACGTTTGGGCGCAGAAGCAGCAAAGCCGCATCGTTCGACCTACCGCCGCTTGACTCGCGACTAGTTAATCGAGCTGCTACTCGCCGAACTCGGGCACACGAACCATGCCCTCTTGGGCAACGGTTGCCAGCAGCACACCCTTGCGATTGAAGATTCGGCCAAGCGACAAGCCCCTGCCGCCTTGCGCGCTCGGTGATTCTTGAACGTAGAGCATCCACTCGTCGGCGCGACCATCGCGGTGAAACCACATGGCGTGATCGAGGCTTGCAGACTTTAGCCCGCGGTGAGCCCAAGCAATTCCGTGCCTACGGTAAATGCTCTCGAGAATCGTGTAGTCGCTGGCATAGGCCATCGCGGCTCTGTGAATCTGCATGTCGTCTGGCAAATCACCGAGTGACTTAATCCACACGGCTTGATGCGCGACCTGTTCGCCCTCGACCTTAAAGAAAATCGGTGCGGTCACGTGACGCATGTCGAAAGGTCTTGCCTTTGCCCAATACTGAACCACCGGATGTTCGCTCTCGCCAAGCAGCGAAGCTGCGGTCGGCAGTGACTCGGGGTCTGGAATGCCTTGAGGAAACTCATCCTGGTGATCGAGGCCAGGGTCGGCATCTTGAAAAGATGCGATCATCGAAAAAATTGGCAGGTCATTTTGAAATGCCTGCACTCGACGAGTGCTGAAACTTCTTCCGTCGCGAAGTCGATCTACCGAAAACTTAATAGGCAGGTCGATGTCGCCTGGTCGCAGAAAGTATCCGTGCAGAGAGTGCACGTTTCTTATGCCGTCGGTCTCAACAGTTTGTGTCGCAGCAACCAGGCTCTGCGCTAAAACCTGTCCGCCGTAAACACGGCCGTGTGGCATCCACTGAGATGGGCCCTCAAAAATGTCTTCGCCATTCGGCGCTGAAGAAAGCTTGGTTAGATTCAGCGTTCTTAGCAGGTCGTCCAGAGGGTTTTCTGGAATTGGAACTGACATGATTCTCCGAACTGGCGCTGAAAGATGGGCGCAAAAGGTAGTTTAGATAACGATGAATAAAGACTTCGTGCTAATTGATGAACAGTCGGCAAAAGATTTGCAGTCGTATCTCTCGAGAGCTAAGCGACTTGACCCAGACGGCTTGGTTCGACTGCGCGCCTATGGCAATGTGCTGGCTGCTTATGTCGCTCCGCTGTTTTCTGGTTCGCTCTTGGATGGCGGCCTGACAGTCATCGGTTTGCGCACCACCGAACTTGCTGCCGAGGCCGAGGTTGATCGACTCGTTGCGATTAGCGCCGTGCTCGACCGTCTGGCTCGAGTGCTCGAAAGTGGCACAAGTGACTTTCGCATCGATGTTCCAGAGGCCGGCCAGCGCGCGGCCTGGGCCGGAATCTCGCCACCGCGATCTGGCTGGGTAACCGGGGGAGTTATCGAAGAGAAAGAGCTAACCGCGCTAGCTAGGGCTGGAATTCAAGAGGTCGCAGACACCCTGCCAACCTCGGTGGGTGGGCCAATCGCGGCACGCATCCGTGGAGAGATCTGGGGTAGGGGAATCGAGAGCGACACTCGCATTCCTACTGGCGCTGCATTCGTGGCCGCCGGGCTCGGCTTCATGACTGAGAACGAGCAAGTCTCGATTTACTTCGCAGAGAACTGGGTTCGTCTAAGCACCGAGTTCGGTCACGTTATTGCGCGTGAGGCTGCGCGAGTCGCCTAGCAGAGCTAACGCGAACTCACTCTTCGAAGGTGTTGAGCATGGCGGTCGCCGCACGATCTAGGTAACCCCAGAGTTCGGCCTCAAGCAGCTGCGGCAATTCAATTGAGTCGACAGCGGCACGCATGTGTAAAAGCCAGCGTTCGCGAGCAAGCGGGTTGATCTTGAATGGTGCGTGTCGAAGCTTTAGACGTGGGTGGCCGCGCTGCTCTTGATAGGTCGTCGGCCCACCCCAGTACTGCTCGAGAAACATGCGCAGTCTTTCGGCGGCCGGCCCAAGGTCTTCTTCTGGATACATTGGGCGCAAAATGTCATCTTGCGCAACACCTTCATAGAACTTCGCAACAAGTCGCTCGAAAGTTTTGCTGCCGCCGACTCGCTCATAGAAGTTTCCCGAAATGTCGAGTTCGCCGCCGAGTCCTTTTATGCGAACTGTTTCAACGCGTTCGGCGTCTTCAAATTCGTTCTCGCGTGACAATTATCTTTTTGCTTTTTCTGGCTTTTTTGCACTGTCAGGCACATCAACGAAAATTGAATTCTTATCTGACGCCAAAGTGATCTTTGCGGCGTCGAGTTTCTTTTTGACGCGCAATCTGAGTTCGCGAGCAACGTCGTCTGCGTCTTGCGGGCCAACCTGCTGAACCAAACGCATCACCACCTGATCTGCGGTAATCGACTCGATGCCCCAGATTTCTGGTTGACCGAGCATACGTTTTGCGAAGTTGGAGTCTTTTACCAATTCTTTTGCCGCTTCGAGAATTACCTCGCGGGCCTTCTCGATGTTGACCTTGTAGCTAAGCGGAATGTCGAGAATGACACGCGACCATCCTTGCGAGTGATTGCCAACGCGAATGATTTCACCGTTGCGCACATACCAGAGCACACCGTTGACATCGCGAACCTGGGTAACTCGCAATCCAACGTTTTCGATTACGCCCCTTGCTTCGCCAAGATCAACGCTGTCTCCGACTCCGAACTGATCTTCGAAGATAATGAAGAGACCATTGATGAGGTCTTTCACCAAACTCTGCGCACCGAAGCCAAGTGCGGCTCCCAAAATTCCAGCGCTGGCCACAAGAGCACCGACCGCGACACCCAATTCGCTAAGCACCGCACCGACCGCGAACAGTAGCAGCGACCAGGTAATTAGGTTCGATAGCACCGAAGCCAGCGTGCGCGAGCGCTGAATAACTCGAGCCTTGGCGATTGGCGATTGACTCGCCTGCTTGGCATCGGGGTGGTTTAGTTTGCCGTTGGTGCCGTTCTCAACCTGATTGAGAACTCTGCGCACCGAAGCGAGAAGAATCCACCTAGCGATCAGCGTGCCGAGCAGAATCGCAAGAATTCGAATCGGCGTCTGCCACTGTTGCCAGAATTCAGGCCACCAGTTCGCTAGGTCTTGCATCTTTAGCTCAACTCGTCGCGCTTCTGGGCCGCAAGCGCACGGTCAACCGCAGCCAAGTTCTCAATCATGATTCGACGCAGCGCAGGAATCTCTTTGATTTCTGGCTTGGCTATCCACTCGCGAGTCTTTGTGGCAAGCGCTTCGTTTGCGAGATATACCGGATACAGGTTAATCATCAGGTATTCGGCAATCTTGAAGGTGTGCATCTTCCAAACGTGAAGAGCGTTCTCGAAGTAGCGGTTTATGAATGGCTCTAGCAGTGAGAGGTCGTGAACGCGACCAAAGCCGAGGCTTGCCGAGTTGACCAGTGCGTTTGACAGGTCTTTGCTCTCAACAAGAGTTGCCCATGCCTGCTGCTTCGCTGCTGCCGTCGGAATCGCGGCTCTTGCGCCAGCAGCAGCCTTCTGACCATTAGCTGTGTTGTCGCGCTCAAGTTCAGCATCAATTTCTGCTGCACCAGCACGACCGGCAACAACGAGACCGGTGAGCAGATCCCAACGCAGGTCAGCATCAACTTCGAGACCGCCAAGTTTCTCGGCTCCCGATAGCAAAGCTTCGAGTGCGTCGAGCTGCTCTTTTGTGCGAGCAAACTGCGGGTAGAACTTGATTAGTTGCAACTGGATGTCGCTACCGGCCTCTGCTGCTCGCGCAATCGAAAGTAGTCCGTCGCCAATCTCGGCAAGAACTTCTTGGCGGTGCGACTCGGCGACATACATGTTTCCGGTGGTGACCAGTTGGCGCAACAGTGTGAGAATCGTTGTCGATTCGGTTTCGGTTGCGATGTTGTTCAAGACCAGCTTCACAAATTCACGAGGGCTGGTTTCGGCATCGCGGGTTGCATCCCAGGCAGCGCTCCACACGATTGTGCGAGCCAGTGAGTCATCGAACTTGCTTAGGTGATCGACAGCGGTCTTTAGTGAGCGCTCGTCGAGACGAATTTTGGCGTAGGCAAGGTCTTCGTCGTTCAAGAGAATCAGGTCTGGTTGAGTCAGGCCAACTAAAGCCTCGACCTCGGTGCGATCGCCATCTACGTCAAGCTCGAGTCTGTGCACTCGAACTAGCGAGCCACCCTCGAGGTTGTAGAAACCAATCACCATGCGGTGCGGGCGAATGGTCGGGTGCTCTGCAATTGCGGTCTGCGAAACGGCAAAGCTGGTGATTACACCGGCTGCGTCGGTTGTGAACTCAGGGCGAAGGGTGTTCACGCCTGCGGTCTCTAGCCAGTTCTTCGACCAGCTCTGCAGGTCGCGACCAGACTGGGCCTCGAGCTCGCGCAACAGGTCAACCAATTCGGTGTTCTGGTATGCGTGCTTCTTGAAGTAAGCGCTAACGCCGGCCATGAACTTGTCTTGACCAACCCAGGCAACGAGCTGCTTAAGAACCGAAGCTCCCTTTGCATATGTGATTCCGTCGAAGTTCACCTGAACGTCTTCGAGGTCGTTGATTTCGGCAACAATCGGGTGAGTCGAAGGCAACTGGTCTTGGCGGTAGGCCCATGACTTCTCAAGAGCAGCGAAGGTAGTCCACGCACCGTGCCATTCGGTTGCCTCTGCGGTAGCAAGAGTCGAAGCATATTCTGCAAAAGACTCGTTCAACCAAAGGTCGTTCCACCACTTCATGGTGACTAGGTCGCCGAACCACATGTGCGCTAGTTCGTGCAAGATCGTGACAACGCGACGCTCTTTGGTTGCGTCTGAAACCTTTGACCTAAAGACGTAAGTCTCGGTGAAGGTAACCGCTCCTGCGTTTTCCATTGCGCCAGCGTTGAACTCCGGCACGAAAAGTTGGTCGTACTTCTCGAACGGGTATGGCACGTCAAACTGCTTCTCGAAGAATGTGAATCCCTCGCGAGTCTTGTCAAAGATGTAGTCGGCATCCATGAATGGTGCGAGTGAAGCGCGGCAGTAGACACCGAGCGGAATTGTGCGGCCATCAGACGAGGTCAGTTGCGAACGGCTCTCAACATACGGGCCTGCAATTAGCGCTGTGATGTAGCTCGAAATTTTTGGCGTTGGCGCAAAGTGCCACTTGGCCTTGCCTGCACCCAGTGACACCGGTGTTGGGCTCGGCTGGTTCGAAACAACCTTCCAGTTTTCTGGAGCGGTCACGATGAAAGTAAAGAGTGCTTTGAGATCAGGCTGCTCGAACACGGCAAACATGCGCCTAGAGTCTGGAACTTCAAACTGTGAGTAGAGGTAAACCTCGTTGTCGACCGGGTCGACAAATCGGTGCAGGCCTTCACCGGTGTTCATGTAGAACGCGTCGGCATCAATCACGAGTTCGTTCTCGCTCTGCAGGTTGGTCAATTCGATGCGAATGCCATCGGAGTGCTTGGCGACGTCGAGTGACTGGCCGTTTAGCGTGATGCTGCGAACCTTGGCCGTGATGGCATCAATAAAGGTGCTCGCACCAACCTCGTGGGCCGCAAACAACACCGTGGTCTTCGAAGCAAAGGTTTCGTCGCCCTGAGTTAGGTCGAGTTCGACGTCATAACTGTGAACCTTGAGCAGTTTGGCGCGGTCTGACGCTTCGAGGCGAGTGAGGTTTTCTCCTGGCAATTTGACTCCTGTGTTGTTTGGCGATTTCGTCAATTAGCCTAGTCTTTATGAACTTGAAGCCATCCCCGCTAACCGAGGCCTCGGCCGTGCTAGCCGTTGCAATTTTGGGCATTCTGCTGACCTTCGCGCTCTCGACCATGAGCATCGAAACCGGCTTCACCATGCTCTCTAACTCAGCCCTCACCTTCTTGTTGCCTGCCTTTACTTTTTGGGCCGTAATCGGGCTCTTTGTGCGCGGCAAATCGAAGGCATTTCGTATGCTCACGAACATCGCAATTTCGGCTCTGGTAACAAGCCTTTTGAGCAGCCTGTTCATTAGTTCGGTGGGCGACTCGACCACGGGCACTCTTCAAGATCGTCAAAACGCTCAAGCGGTAGTTGCCGGCATGTCTCTCGTGACTTTCTTCTCTTGCCTGGCTGGCGCTTTGGTTACTTATCTATGGTTGTTGCGAGCAGAGCGAGCGAAGTAGGAAATATGCGAATTCACATTGCCACCGATCACGCGGGTCTCGAGCTAAGTCACTTTTTGATCGAACAGCTGCGCAATCAAGGTCACGAAGTGTTCGATCACGGGCCAGCAGAATACGATCCGCTAGACGACTATCCGGCTTTCTGCATCAACGCTGCACTTGCTGTTGTGCGCGACGAGCAGGCATCAATCGAAGCACTTGGAATTGTTCTCGGTGGCTCAGGCAATGGTGAGCAGATAGCTGCAAACAAAGTGCAGGGAATTCGCGCCGCCTTGGTTTGGAACGAGTCGACAGCAAAACTTGCTCGAGAGCACAACAACGCGAACGTAGTTGCTGTCGGAGCAAGACAGCACAGTCGCGAAGAAGTGCTAAAGCTAGTCGAGATTTTTATCGCCGAGCAGTTTAGCTTTGACGAGCGCCACTCTCGCAGAATTGCGAAGATTGCTAACTTCGAGCAAAGCGGAGAAGTCTCGTAATTGCCCGAGGGTCATACCGTTCATAGAAACGCGAACGACTTCACTCGGCTTTTTGTTGGCGAGGCAGTTTTCGTTGATTCTCCGCAGGGCAGATTTAGCCAAGACGCAAAACTAATTTCGGGTCGAACCATGACCCGTGCCCGTGCAATCGGTAAACAGCTGTTTCTCGAGTTCGACAACGACCTCACCCTGCGAATTCACCTTGGCATCTATGGCAAGTGGCGCATGCATTCACCCGATGGCTTTCCCGAGGTCACGGGTGAGGTGCGAGCCCGCTTTCGCTCGACCAAGGCAATCTTTGAACTGCGCGGCCCAACGGTCTGCGAGGTGGTCGATAGCAGCGAGGTGGCAAAGGTCGAAAAGCGGCTCGGGCCTGATCCGCTGAACGCAGACCCCAGAGGCAAGCAAAAGCTGCGATTCGTAGAGAAGGTGCTCGGTTCGAAAATCGCGATCGGCCAATTGCTCATGAACCAGGATGTCGTTGCCGGCATCGGCAACGTCTATCGCGCCGAATTGCTCTTTCGCGCAGGCATTGAGCCACACACCCCTGGCAATCAACTAAATCGAGAGCTGGTTGAAGCGCTCTGGGATGATTCGGTGAAGCTCATGAAAGTAGGAGTAAAGACCTCTTTTATGATCACCCGCGACGAGTTGTTCACAAAGAGACCTAGCAAGGCAGATAGAAACTTCGTTTACAAGCGAAACGGCGAACCCTGCCGTGTTTGTGGGCGCAAAATCAATCTCGAGATGATGGTTGGGCGAAAGCTTTACTGGTGCCCGAAGTGTCAGCGTTAAAGCAGAAAAGCGGCCTCAAGGACCGCTTTTGAATGGAGCGGATGACGGGAATCGAACCCGCGTCATCGGTTTGGAAGACCGAGGCTCTACCATTAAGCTACATCCGCGAAGTCAGCCGAGAAAAACTCGGCAACCCGACCATTCTATGGGATAAGATAACAAAGTTGTCTGCTCGATGTAGAGCGAACCTCCGGGATGTGGCTCAACTTGGTAGAGCACCTGTTTTGGGTACAGGGGGTTGCAGGTTCAAATCCTGTCATCCCGACCACTGTTGTTTAAGTGATTCGAATAAAACCCAGCTTGCGATGCGTCGCGGGCCTTTTTCAGGAGAAGGTTCATGAAAACCACCGTTGAACGCATCAAACCGACCCGAGTAAAGCTCGTCATCGAAGCAAGCCCGGTCGACATGAAGCCGAGCCTCGACCACGCCTACGAGCACATCGCCCAAGAGGTCAACATTCCTGGTTTCCGCAAGGGCAAGGTGCCGCCAGCCATCCTTGAAAAGCGCGTTGGCAAGCCTGCAATCATGGCACACGCAATCAACGACGGACTCGACCGCATCTACCGTGAGGCAGTCGAGCAAAACAATCTTCGCGTTCTCGGTCAGCCTAAGGCAGACATCAAGAAGACTCCAGATGAGAACACCTGGGATGGCGACCTCGTGATCGAGATCGAGGTTGAGGTTCGTCCAGAGATCAAGCTCATCGACTACAAAAACCTCAAGGTAAAAGTTGCCGACATCAAGGTCGAGGCCAAAGAGGTCGATGCTGAGCTAGACACTCTTCGCTCACGTTTTGGAACTCTAAAGACTGTCGATCGCCCTGCTAAGAAGGGTGACTTCACCACTATCGACCTCGCAGCATCTATTGACGGAAAAGTAATCGACGAGGCTCAGGGCATTTCTTACGAGGTCGGTTCGGGCAACTTGCTTGACGGAATCGACGAAGCGCTCGACACGCTAACCGCTGGCGAGAGCACAACTTTCAAGTCGAAGCTCGTCGGTGGCGACAAGGCCGGCGAAGAGTCAGAGATTTCGGTTACCTTGACTGCCGTAAAGGAGCGCGAGCTTCCGAAGGCCGATGACGCTTTTGCGCAGATGGCTTCTGAGTTCGACAGTCTGAAAGAACTTAAAGACGACATCGAGAAGCAGCTCAAAGAATCAAAGGTTTACAACCAGGGCCTAGAGGCACGCGACAAGCTAACCGATTTGCTAGTCGAGAAGATTGCCGTGGCAGTCTCTGACGAATTGGTTGAGGCCGATGTGAACCGTCACCTTGAGGGCGAAGGCCGTCTAGAAGACAAAGAACACCGCGCCGAAGTGACAGGCCAGAGTGAGAAGTCGTTCAAGGTTCAGATGATTCTTGACGAGATTGCTCTTGCCGAGAACGTGAAGGTCAACGAGCAGGAACTCATGCAGTACCTGGTTCAGGCTTCGCAGTCTTACGGCATGGACCCAAACGAATTCATCAAGATCATCGACCAGAACGGCCAGATTCCGTCGTTCGTGGCCGAGGTGGCTCGCCGCAAGGCTCTGTCGCTTGTGCTTGAGACCACAGATGTAAGCGACAGCAAGGGCAAGGTCGACATCTCGACCTTCACCAAGTCTGACGCACCGATGGCCGACGACCACGCGGGTCACGACCACAAGTAATAGCTCTATTTCGTCGGGATAAGCCGATGGCGAACACTGCCAAGCATTTTGATGCTTGGCAGTTAGCCTTATGGGGCACCTCGACAGATAGCAGTCTGAGTGCATTGAAATGAGGAAGAAATGGCTGATCACCTAACCCCAGGAATGTTCGAGCGTCACAGCACATTCGAGCGCCTTCAGCGCGAGCGCATCATTTGGCTCGGCAGCGAAGTTCGCGACGACATGGCAAACGAGATTTGCGCAAAGATTCTGTTGCTCGCGGCCGAAGACTCAACCAAAGACATCTTTTTGTACATCAACTCACCGGGTGGTTCGATAACAGCCGGCATGGCGATCTACGACACCATGCAGTATGTGCCTAACGACATCGTTACAGTCGGCATCGGCATGTGCGCATCGATGGGTCAGTTCTTGCTTTCATCTGGAACCAAGGGCAAGCGCTACGCGACCCCTAACACACGCGTTCTCTTGCACCAGCCACACGGTGGTTTCGGTGGAACAACTTCAGACGTTCAAACTCAGGCCGAGCTCATCATGTCGATGAAGCGTCAGCTCGCTTCGCTAACCGCAGCGCAGACCGGCAAGACCGTCGAGCAGATTGAGCGCGACGGAGATCGCGACCGCTGGTTCACCGCTCAGGAAGCTCTCGAGTATGGCTTCATCGATCACATCCGTGAATTTGCTGGTTCGGCAACCGGCATCGGAACCAACTAGGAGAGACCATGCAAGACAAATTCATCTCACCAGAGTCTCGTTACATTCTTCCGAGCTTCACCGAGCGCACCTCATACGGCTACCGTGAACAGAACCCTTACAACAAGTTGTTCGAAGACCGCATCATCTTCTTGGGTGTTCAGGTTGACGACGCTTCTGCCGACGACATCATGGCGCAGCTCTTGGTGCTTGAGTCGCAAGACCCAGACCGCGACATCACCATGTACATCAACTCACCCGGTGGTTCGTTCTCGGCGATGACCGCGATTTACGACACCATGCAGTACATTCGCCCGCAGGTTTCGACAGTTTGCTTGGGGCAGGCCGCATCTGCAGCCGCCGTGTTGCTAGCCGCCGGTGCTCCCGGAAAGCGTTTGGCTCTGCCGAACGCCAGCATCATGATTCACCAGCCTTCTTCTGGCGGTGGCCCGGGTCAGGCATCTGACATCGAGATCATGGCCAAAGAGATGCTGCGTTTGCGCACCTGGCTAGAAGAGACACTTTCTAAGCACTCAAAGAAGTCCGTTGCCGAGGTTAACCGCGACATCGACCGCGACAAGATTTTGACCGCGCCCGAAGCACTCGAATACGGTCTGATTGATCAGGTTCTGGGTTCGCGCAAAAACGCGTAATAAGAGGCAAACAAGCGAGAAAGCGGGGCTAACTTGCCCCGCTTTATTGCTTTGCGCGGTTAGAGTTTTCTCATGACCAAACTGGGCGAATCGAGCGACCTGCTCAAGTGCTCTTTCTGCGGAAAGATGCAGAAGCAGGTTCGCAAGCTCATTGCTGGCCCAGGCGTATTCATTTGTGACGAGTGCATCGCCCTCTGTGTCGAGATAGTCGAAGAAGAACTCGGCCAAGGCCCAAAACAGGTCGACGAGATTGACCTTCCAAAACCACGCGAAATCAAGGGTTTTCTCGACGAGTACGTGATCGGCCAAGACCAGGCCAAGAAGGCCCTATCGGTTGCCGTCTACAACCACTACAAGCGAATTCGCTCTCGTGGCACCCTAACCAGCGCCGGCAAAGCGCACGACGAAATTGAAATTGCCAAGTCGAACATTCTGATGATCGGCCCGACCGGTTGCGGCAAGACCTATCTGGCTCAGACCCTGGCCAAGCGCTTAAACGTTCCTTTTGCGGTTGCAGACGCAACAGCGCTCACCGAAGCCGGTTATGTCGGCGAAGATGTTGAGAACATTTTGCTCAAGTTGCTTCAGGCAGCCGATGGCGATGTAAAGCGCGCCGAGAACGGCATCATCTACATCGATGAAATCGACAAGATTTCTCGCAAGGCAGAAAACCCTTCGATAACTCGAGACGTTTCTGGCGAGGGTGTTCAGCAAGCGCTGCTAAAGATTCTCGAAGGCACTGTTGCCTCGATTCCTCCGCAGGGTGGCCGCAAGCACCCGCAGCAAGAGTTCATTCAGCTCGACACCACCAACGTTTTGTTCATCGTTGCTGGGGCATTTGCCGGTCTTGAGGAAATCATTTCTGCTCGCGCGGGCAAGAAGGGAATCGGTTTCGGCTCGCCGATATTCGCAAAGGGCGACGCCGCCGAGATTTTCTCAGAGGTGCAGCCAGAAGATTTGCGCAAGTTCGGTTTGATTCCAGAGTTCATCGGTCGTTTGCCTGTCATCGCAACCGTTAAGGAACTTGACCGCAGCGCGCTGATGGATATCTTGACCGTTCCGAAGAACGCGCTAACCAAGCAGTACCAGCGCATGTTTGAGCTCGATGGCTTCGAGCTCGATTTTGATAAAGACGCGCTAGAAGCAATTTCTGACATGGCTGTTCTTCGCGAAACCGGCGCTCGTGGCCTGCGTGCGATCATGGAAGAAATTCTTGGCCCAATCATGTACGAGATTCCCGGCAGCGCGGTTCAGGGCGTTGTTCGCATCACTCGAGAAGTGGTCGAAACCAAGTCGGCTCCCGCGATTCTCCCTTTCAAGAGCAGCCGCCAAGAAAAATCAGCCTAGGCAACCCAAATGCCAGCTAGCGGGCTTCGACTCAGAGCACCGATTCTTGCAGGAACCGTGGCTTCGATCACAGGTCAGGCGGCCAGCACCGGCGTTGTTCTAGCGGCATTATCGGCACTCGGAGCCACCCAATCACAGATTGTCTCTGTCGTTTTCGTAATGCTCTTGCTCTACGGCACCCTTTCAATCGTTCTCAGTTGGCGTTACAAGATGCCGATCAGCATCGTCTGGAGCACCCCTGGAGCTGCCCTTCTGGTTTCGGCCGGCGGTCTTGGCTTCGGTTTCGAAACTGCGGTTGGTGCATTCATTGTCGCTTCGCTCTTGATTGCCTTGACCGGACTTTGGCCTGCGCTCGGAAAACTTGTTTCCTCGATACCGAAGCCAATCGCCAGTGCGATGCTCGCGGGTGTCATCTTTAGCTTCTGCATCGCACCTTTCAGTGCTGCAGGTCAGTATCCGTTGGTCGTTTTCCCGGCGATTTTGGTTTGGTTGGTGCTCTACAAACTCGCGCAGGTGTGGGCAACGCCTATTGCAATGATCGTGTTGTTTGGGCTGACGGCAATCGAGCTGAACATCACGATTCCGATCGAAGACATTTTGCCTGCAGCACAACTCGTTGCTCCACAGTTTTCAATTGTCGCAATTATCTCGATCGGTATACCGCTTTACCTGGTGACCATGGCAAGCCAGAACATTCCTGGCATGGCAATTATGAAGAGTTTCGGCTACGAGGTTCCGTTTAGACCGGTAATGCTGGCAACCGGTATAGGTTCTTTGGTTGCCAATTTCTTTGGCGGCTTCGTAACGAACCTCGCCGCAATTACCGCAGCGCTCAATGCCAACGAGCAAGCTCACAGGGATGCCGGTAAGCGCTGGATTGCATCGGTAAGCGGGGGAGTCGTCTACCTGCTGCTCGCTCTAACCGCAGGAGCATCGATTTCGTTCGTCATTCAGGCACCGAGAGAAATAATTTTGGCGGGTGCCGGTCTCGCACTGTTTGCAACAATGATTGGCGCGCTTTCATCGATTGTCGAAGAGCCAGAACTCAGGCTGCCAGCCGTAATCGCATTTCTGGTGGCATCGTCAGGCTTCACGGCATACTCGATTGGCCCTGCATTCTGGGCGCTTGTGGCCGGTGTGATCGTTTGGCTGTGGTTGGCTAAACGCAAGAAAACCGCCGCCTAAAAAAGGCGACGGTTTTCTCTTTCGAATCTAGAGAAGGCCGCGACGCTTGAGCAGTGGCTCAATCGATGCGTCTTTGCCTCTGAAGTTTCTGAACAGTTGCAATGCGTCTTGGGTTCCGCCGCGTGACAACAATTCGTTTCTAAAGTGGTCACCGTTTTCGCGAGTCAGACCGCCGTTGTTCTTGAACCAGTCGACGGTGTCGGCGTCGAGAACCTCAGACCAGATGTAGCCGTAGTAACCCGCCGAGTAGCCGCCCGCAAAGATGTGCGAGAAGTATGTGCTGCGATAGCGGGTAGGCACGAGGTCGAAATCGAGTCCGTAGTTCGCAAGTGCCTTGGCTTCGAAGGCCTCGACGTCGGTTGGAATCTCGTCTGGTCCAAGTTCGTGCCAGGCGAGGTCGATAACAGAAGCTGCCAAGTAGGCAACGGTTGCGTGACCCTGGTTGAAGGTCTCTGCGCGCTTTAGGTTGTCGATCCACTCTTGCGGAAGCGGCTCGCCTGTCTCGTAATGCTTGGCAAAGTTCTCGACCACTTCTGGCCAGAGCATCCACATCTCGTTTACCTGTGACGGAAACTCGACGAAGTCACGAGGGGTGCTTGTGCCCGAGAATCTCGGGTACTTCACGTTCGACAGCATGCCGTGCAGCGCGTGCCCGAACTCGTGGAACAGTGTGGTGGTGAAGTCAAAGCTCAGCAGCGCTGGCTGACCGGCCGGTGGCTTGACCACGTTTGAGTTGTTGAGCACGACCGGTAGTTGACCGAGCAGGTGACTCTGGTCAACGAAGCTGTTCATCCATGCGCCACCGCGCTTCGATGGGCGGGTGAAGAAGTCAGCAATAAACAGCGCCATCTTGCTGCCGTCGGCATCGAAAACTTCGAAAGCGCGGGCTTCAGGGTGATAGGTGACGAGGTCTTTGCGTTCTTTAAATGTGATTCCAAAGAGCTTGGTTGCGGCGAAGAAAATGCCGTCAAACAACACGCGCTCGAGCTCGAAGTAAGGCTTGAACAACTCGGTGTCGATGTTGTATTTCTCGGCGCGAACCTGCTCGGTGTAGAGATCCCAGTCCCACGACTGCATGTCAAAGTCGGCACCAGACGCCTTTATCGCGGCTTGGATGTCTTTGGCTTCGAGTTCGGCATTGCGTCTCGCAGCCGGGGCAATCTTGCGAAGCATTTCGTGCACATTTGCCGGGTTCTTGGCGGTGCGGTCGGTTAGCACGTAGTGCGCGTGTGAATCAAAGCCGAATAGCTTTGCCTTCTCTGCGCGAAGTTTCGCCATCTCGAGCAATATCGGTCGGTTGTCGTTGGCTCCGTTGCGGCCACCCTTGACCATCGAGTTCTTCATGATCTTCTCGCGAAGTGTGCGGTTGGTTAGCGAAGCGAGCATCGGGTTTCCGGTGAAGTTCACCATCGCCAAGAAATACTTGCCCTCTTGACCCTTGTCTTTTGCAAGGGCTGCAGCGGCTGCGATTTCGTTCTCGCTAAGGCCATCGAGTTCTGCGGCTGTGTCAACGAAGACACCGAGATCGTTGGTGTCGGCAAGAAGCTGCTGGCTGAACTTGGTGTCGAGTTCGGCGAGGCGCTGATTGATTTGCATCGCCTTGCTTCGCTCGGCTTCGCTTAGGTGCGCGCCGGCTTTTCTGAAGTCATCGTAGTAGCGAACCAACAGCCAATCACTCTCGGCATCGAGGCCGAGTGATTCGCGCTTGTTGTAGAGTTTTTCGACTCTCGCGTATAGAACTGGGTTTAACTGAATCGCGTCTTGATGCGCGGCTAGCTTTGGCGCGATCTCTTCTTCGATCTTGTCGATTTCGTCATCGGTGTCGCTCGAAGACTTGGTGTAGAAAACCACAAGCACGCGCTCGAGCAGTTTTCCGGCGCGCTCAAGCGCAACGAGGGTGTTCTCGAAAGTCGGTTCACCCGATTCAAGAATTGCGTCTACCTCGGCGAGGTGCTGCTCGCAGCCGGCATAGAACGCAGGCAGGTAATGCTCGGTGCGAATCCTCGTGAAATCAGGAAGTTCGTATTCGAGAGTCGAACGGTTGGCAAATGGGTTCTCAGAGGTAAAAGTCATAGGCAATAGCCTACGACTGACTTACGCCTCTTCGACCGGCTTCAGAACGACGTCGACGACCGCAACGTCTTCGGCCTCGGCGTAGGCGAGATCTTCGATGCGCCCAACACCCTTGAGGTCTCTTTCGAAGACACGGATGCTGGTTAGCACTGCCGCCGGAGCTTGCATGGTTGCCGAGAGCACCTCGGCCTTCATCGATGCCTTGGCGTCTGACTTGGCCTTGCGAATGCCAACCAGGGCGGTCGAGGCAAGCTCGAGTAGCCCGTGGTTGCTGGCATCGAGGCCAACGGTTAGTTCTTCTACGGTCGGCCAGGTTGAGCGGTGAATCGAGCCAGCTTCGGTCTGCCACCAGCCCCAAACCTCTTCGGTTGCGAAAGGCAAGAACGGTGCGAACAGGCGCAACATCGTGTGTAGCGCTTGGCGAAGTGCGATGGCCGCAGAGGCCTGAGCAGCCGGGGTTGCTTCGGCCTGGCCGTAGGCGCGCTCTTTGACCAGTTCGAGGTAATCGTCGGTGAAGTTCCAGAAGAACTTCTCGGTTAGTTCGAGCGACTTGGTGTGGTCGTAGTTTTCGAATGCGCGGGTTGCCTCGCGAACCACGTCGGCGAGCGAAAGCAGCATGGCCTGATCGATTGCTTCGGTAACTTCGGTGTGACCTGAAGGAACCTCAAAAGAGAGGGCAAACTTGGCGGCGTTCAACAGTTTGATTGCAAGTCTGCGACCGATCTTCATCTGTCCGGTGTCGAAAGCCGCGTCGGTTCCGAGTCGAGCAGAAGCCGCCCAGTAGCGAACCGCGTCGCTGCCGTGTTCTTCGAGCATGTCGCTCGGTGTAACCACGTTGCCCTTTGACTTCGACATCTTCTTGCGATCCGGGTCGAGAATCCAGCCTGAGATCGCCGCGTTGCTCCATGGCAACTTGCCGTGCTCTTGTTCGCTGCGCAAGACGCTAGAAAACAGCCAGGTGCGAATGATGTCTTGTCCCTGCGGGCGAAGGTCGTAAGGGAATACCTTGGCAAAAAGTTCAGGGTCGGCAATCCAGCCGCCGGCTAGTTGTGGCGTGAGCGACGATGTCGCCCAGGTATCCATGATGTCTAATTCGCCAACGAAACCGTTCGGCTGGTTGCGCTGCGACTCGGTGTAACCGGCAGGCACATCGCTCGAAGGGTCAACAGGCAAGATCGAGTGGTCAGGAACCAGCGGTGAATCGAAAAGCGTTTCACCGTTTGCATCGATTGCATACCAAACCGGAATCGGCACACCGAAGAAACGTTGACGCGATATCAGCCAGTCGCCGGTTAGGCCGTTGACCCAGTTCTCGTAGCGAACGCGCATGAAGTCGGGGTGAAAGTTGAGCTCTTTGCCGAGAGCAATCAAACGTTCGCGCAGGTCGGCATCGCGGCCACCGTTGCGCACATACCACTGGCGGGTCGACACGATCTCGAGCGGCTTATCGCCCTTCTCGAAGAACTTCACCGGGTGAGTTATCGGCTTCGGCTCGCCAACCATGTCGCCAGATTCCTGCAGTAGCTCAACGATTCGCTGCTTTGCCGAGAACACGGTCTTGCCGGCAAGTTCGGCATAGACCTCTTGGCCGCGAGCGCCTGTGATTGCCTCGGGTGCTTCTGCAAGGATGCGCCCATCCCAGCCAATGATTGCGCGGTTTGGCAGGTCGAGCTCGCGCCACCAGATCACGTCGGTGACGTCACCGAATGTGCAAATCATGGCGATGCCAGAACCCTTGTCGATCTGAGCCAGGCGGTGCGCGACAACCGGAACCTCGACACCGAACAGCGGGGTCTTCACGGTTTTACCGAACAGATGCTTGTAGCGGTCGTCATCTGGGTGCGCAACCAGCGCAACACAAGCGGGCAACATCTCGGGGCGGGTGGTTTCGACGAAAAGCTTTCCGCCATCCCAGAGTGAAGCATCAACGTCGAAGCCGACGCGGTGATAAGCGCCAGGCTGGTCGCGATCTTCGAGTTCGGCCTGAGCCACAGCCGTTCTAAAGGTGATGTCCCAGAGGGTAGGTGCCATCGACTGGTATGCCTCGCCGCGGGCAAGGTTGTTCAAGAACGCCTTTTGCGAAACGGCCTGAGCAGAAGGTGCGATGGTCTGGTAGGTCTGCTTCCAGTCGACAGAGAGCCCGAGTTGACGCCAGAGCGCTTCGAAAACCTTCTCGTCTTCAACTGTCAACTTCTCGCAGAGCTCAATAAAGTTGCGTCGCGAAATAGCAATCTGGTCGGCAGCCTTGCTGCTCTTGTTGTCGCCACCCTCGAACGGAGGAGTGAAGCCGGCAACGTATGGCAGGTTGGGGTCGCAACGAACCCCGTAGTAGTTCTGAACGCGACGCTCGGTCGGCAGCCCGTTGTCATCCCAGCCCATCGGGTAGTAAACCTCGAAACCGCTCATGCGCTTGAAGCGGGCAACCACGTCGGTGTGGGTGTAACTAAAGACGTGACCTACGTGCAGTGAGCCAGAAGCTGTCGGCGGCGGGGTGTCAATTGAGTAAACCTGGCTGCGGTCGACATCGCGGCGAAAGCGGTAAACGCCGTCGTTCTCCCAGACAAGACCCCACTTCTGCTCGAGCCCTTCGACTCCCACCTTCTCGGGGGTAGTGGCAGCGGCTAGCAGATCGGTCTTGGCAGGCAGGTTCACTCGAAAGTCTCCATAAAACGGGTTTGTAACAGGTTAACATTGATGCAGACTTCCCGTGCTGAGCCAGAAAGCCATTCATGTATCCAAAGGTGAACGCCGATTTGACCCGTGAGGGCGTAAACCCGAGCCCGAGCTTTCCGAAGCTCGAAGAGCAGGTGCTTGCCTATTGGCAGGAAGATGGCACATTTCAGGCCAGCATTGACCAGCGCAAGGCCGAAAACGCCGAAGAATTCGTCTTTTACGACGGCCCGCCCTTCGCTAACGGTCTTCCGCACTACGGACACCTTCTTACCGGGTACACCAAAGACATGGTTCCCCGCTTCAAGACAATGCAGGGATACCGCGTCGAACGCCGTTTCGGCTGGGACACCCACGGCCTACCCGCCGAGGTAGAGGCAGAGCGTCAGCTCAAGATCTCGGGTCGCCCCGAAATCGAGAAGTTTGGCATCGACAAGTTCAACGAGTACTGCCGCACATCGGTGCTCAAGTACACAGAAGACTGGCGCACCTATGTAACCCGCCAGGCACGCTGGGTTGACTTCGACAACGACTACAAGACTCTCGACAAGACCTATACCGAGAGCGTGCTCTGGGCCTTCAAGCAGCTGCACAACAAGGGCCTTATCTACGAAGGCTTCAAGGTGCTCGCGTACTGCTGGCGCTGCGAGACCCCGCTGTCAAACCACGAACTGCGCATGGACGACGAGGTCTACAAGACTCGCCAAGACCAAACCGTAACCGTAACTTTCAAAATCACCAATGGCGCGCTCGCGGGAGTCAAGCTGCTCGCCTGGACAACCACCCCGTGGACCCTGCCGACGAACTTCGCGCTCGCGGTTGGCCCAGAGATTGAATACGCGGTAGTTGTCGCCGGGCCAAACGGCGCTGGCGATGGTTCGCCTGCCGGTTCGAAGTTCATGCTGGCAAAGTCGCAGGTTAGCGCCTATGCAAAAGACCTCGGCTACGAAAACGCAGAAGACGTTGTGCTTGAGAGCACTCAACTCGGCAAGACGCTTGCCGGAATTCGCTACGAGCGACTATTCGATTACTACGCCGATTCCGAGAAATTCGAAATCGCAAACGCCTGGCAGGTTTTGGTTGGCGACTACGTTGCCGACAACGAAGGCACCGGCATCGTGCACCAGGCGCCGGCCTACGGTGAAGACGACCAGAATCTTTGCAACGCCGCAGACATTCCGACCTACGTTTCGATTAACGAGCGCGGTCAGTTCAATTCGCTGATCACCGACTTCGAGGGTCAGCACGTTTTCGACGCCAACAAGCCGATCACCCAGCGACTAAAGGCCGACGGGCGCTTGCTGCGTCAGGCTTCTTATGACCACCCATACCCGCACTGCTACCGCTGCAAGAACCCCCTTATCTACAAGGCTGTGTCTTCGTGGTTCGTTGAAACCACAAAGTTGCGCGACCGCATGCTCGAGCTAAACCAGCAGATCGACTGGACTCCCGAACACACCAAGGATGGCTCTTTCGGCAAGTGGCTCGAGAACGTGCGCGACTGGGCGATTTCGCGCAACCGTTTCTGGGGCGCACCGATTCCGGTGTGGAAGTCTGACGACCCGAACTATCCGCGCATTGATGTTTACGGCTCGCTCGAAGAACTCGAGCGCGACTTCGGCGTTCAGCCGAGTGACTTTCACCGACCGGTAATCGACGAACTAACTCGACCAAACCCAGACGACCCAACTGGCAAGTCAACAATGCGTCGCGTGCCAGAGGTGCTCGACTGCTGGTTCGAATCTGGTTCGATGCCGTTCGCGCAAGCGCACTATCCGTTTGAGAACCAAGAGTGGTTCGACAGCCACAGCCCAGGTGACTTCATCGTTGAATACATCGGTCAAACTCGCGGTTGGTTCTACACCCTGCACGTTCTTTCAACCGCGCTGTTCGATCGACCAGCATTCAAGTCGGTTGTTTCGCACGGAATCATTCTTGGTGACGACGGTCAGAAGATGTCGAAGTCGCTGCGCAACTATCCAGACGTCAACGAAGTTTTCAACCGCGACGGCGCAGATGCAATGCGCTGGTTCTTGCTCTCGTCGCCGATTCTTCGCGGCGGCAACCTGAGCGTTACCGAGCAGGGCATCCGTGAGGGAATGCGTCAGTTTGTTCTGCCGCTTTGGAACACCTATTACTTCTTCAGTCTCTACGCGAATGCCAGCGACTACGAAGCAAAGACCTCTTTCGGCAGCACCGACGTTCTCGATCGCTACCTGCTCGCCAAGACTCGCGTGTTGATCGAAGAGGTAGAAGCCGACTTCAACCGCTACGACTCCTATGCCGCGGCTGGGCGACTTCGCGACTTCGCCGATGCTCTAACCAACTGGTATGTGCGCCGCTCGCGCGACCGTTTCTGGAACGGCGACAGCCAGGCCTTCGACACTCTCTATACGGTGCTCGAGATTCTCTGCCGCCTAGCGGCCCCGCTTGCCCCAATGGTTACCGAGCAAATCTGGCGCGGCCTAACCGGCGGTCGCAGCGTGCACCTGCAGTCTTGGCCAGATGCCGGCCAGGTGCCTGCAGACCGCAAGCTGGTCGAGGCTATGGACGAAGTTCGATCAATCAGCTCGGTTGCTCAGAGCCTTCGCAAACTAAACGGCTTGCGCGTGCGCTTGCCACTGGCAACCTTGAACGTCGTCACCAAGAACGTCTCGGCCCTAGAAGACTTTGCAGATCTGATTGCCGACGAGCTAAACGTGAAGCAGGTTCGACTCGTCGAACTGTCACTCGAATCAACCTCGGAGTTCGGTGTCGTCAAACGGCTAACCGTTAACTCACGCGCCGCCGGCCCACGCATCGGCAAGAGCGTGCAAGCAGTTATTCAGGCGGCAAAGTCTGGCGACTGGAGCGAGAAAGACGGCACCGTTGTTGCCGGCGGTGTAGCGCTCGAAGTCGGCGAATATGAAATCGATCTAGTTGCCGACATGACAGACGCGCTCGATGGTGTTGAAAAAACCGAGTTCATCGGAATTCTTTCGAGCGGTGGTTTCGTAATTCTCGACGGCAAGGTAACTCCGGCACTCGCCGCAGAAGGTTTGGCGCGAGATGTCATCCGTGCGGTTCAGCAGGCGAGAAAAGATGCCGACTTCGATGTCAGCGATCGCATCAAGCTCAGTGTTGTTGCTGACGCAGAAGTTATTGCCGCCGTGCAAAATCACGTTGAACTCATCAAAGGTGAAACCCTCGCGCTCGAATTCGAAACCGTCGTTGGCGATGCGCAGAACGCAGTCGAGGTAGGCGAGGGGCAGCAAATTCAAATCTCGGTGTCGAAGGTTTAGCGAGCACGATTGTCTACCGAGAGCTACTGGGCAACTAAAGCTGATGAAGTCATGGATGCGCTGCTCACGCGTATTCCCGAGAACAAGCTGCGCCCACGGCTAGAACCAACCCGTCGCGCCGTCGAGTTGCTCGGTGACCCGCAGAAGTCTTATCGTGTGATTCACATCACCGGAACCAATGGCAAGACAACAACGACGAGAATCATCGAGCGCATTTTGCGCGAACTTGGGCTTCGCACCGGGCGCTTCACCAGCCCGCACCTGGTTCGGCTAAATGAGCGCATGGCTGTCGACGGAGAGCCGGTCGGCGACCAGCAAATGGCTGAGGTCTGGGCCGACATCGAGCCAATCTTGGCTATGGTCGATGCCGAACTAGAGGCCGCCGGCGACACCAAGCTCACCTTCTTTGAGGCCCTGGCCGTGCTGGGTTTTGCCGTTTTTGCCGACGCCCCGGTTGACGTTCTGGTGCTCGAAGTAGGCATGGGCGGCGAATGGGATAGCACCAATGTGGCCGATGGCGATGTTGCTGTCTTTACACCGATTTCTATCGATCACGCTGAGCGTCTTGGCAACACCGTGGCCGAGATCGCGCACACCAAATCGGGAATCATCAAGCCCGGCGCAATAGTTGTTTCGAGCGCTCAACCTGCCGAAGCGCTCACGGTTATCGAAGCCAAGTCGAGCGCTATCGCAGAGCGCATCGCAGTTTACGGTCTCGACTTTGAAGTGCTCGATGTGGTTGCCGAAATGACCGGGCAGCGTTTTTCGGTGAAGACCTTGACCAGCGAATACAACGACCTTTTCTTGCCACTGCATGGCGAGTATCAGGCCGAGAACGCCGCCTTGGCGATCAGCGCGGTTGAAGCTTTCTTCGGCGCGAGCAATCGTTTGTTCGACGACGTTCTTCGCGTTGCCCTAGCAGATTCAACGTCACCCGGTCGTTTGCAGGTTGTCTCTCGCAAACCGCTAACCATTCTTGACGCAGCGCACAATCCGGGTGGGGCAGAGGTTCTCGCGCGTGCCATGCAAAAATCTTTCGGCTCACCCGAAACCGTTGCGATCATTTCGATTCTCGCCGACAAAGATGCAAGCGCACTGCTGTCAGCACTAGCCGGCACCGCAAAGACCTTCATCATCACCCAGTCGTCTTCACCGAGAGCGATTGCGGTCGATGAGTTGGCGACTCTGGCAAAGACTGTTTTTGGCGAGGCGCGAGTTAAGACCGCAAGCAACGCGCTAACCGCGATGACCCTAGCTCGTCAGCTCGTTGCAGACGACGGTGCAATTTTGGTCACCGGTTCGATCACACTCGTCGGTGACGTTTTGAAGAACATTCAACTCAATGAAACAGATAGCGAAGGCAATGAAGAGTAAATCAATCAAGAGGCTGTTGGCGTCGATCCTGTTGGCGTTCGAGTCGTTCATAGTTTTCTTTGCGACTCTTGCCGGTTTTGGCCTCAAGGTGGCAGACGGGCCAGTGGTCTGGGCCGTTGGGCTCAGCCTCTCGTTCTTGCTCATCGCCACCCCCGCCGTTCTTGGGCGCAAGGGCAGCTATGCATTCGGTTGGATCTTGCAGGCCCTCATTATTTCGATTGGCTTCTGGCTGACCCCGATGTTCTACATTGGCGGAATATTTGCATGCATGTGGGCCTGGGCCATGATTGCCGGTTCGACAATTGACAAAGCCAAAAGTGCCTACGAGCGCGAGAAGGCTTCGTTCGGGCAGACTGGGAACATCGAAGTTTTTGAAATCGAAATCGACAAGAAGTAGGAGCTCAGAATGACTCAGCAGACATTGGTGCTAATCAAGCCAGACGGCGTTAGACGCAACCTGATTGGTGAGATCATCGGCCGAATCGAAGCCAAGGGCTACATCGTTGTCGCAATGAAGAAGTTCACACCTACTCGCGAGCTGCTTGCCGAGCACTACGCCGAGCACGAGGGCAAAGCTTTCTACGAGCCGCTAGTTGAGTTCATGATGAGCGGCGATGTCGTTGCGCTCTGCGTCGAGGGCAACCGCGTTATCGAGGGTTTCCGCGCGCTTGCCGGCGCAACCGATCCAACAGTTGCCGCGCCTGGCACCATCCGTGGAGATTTGGGTCGCGATTGGGCAACCAAAGTTCAGCAGAACCTCGTGCACGGTTCAGATTCTGAAGAGTCTGCTTCACGCGAAATTGCGCTCTGGTTCTAGACCTAAATCAGGTTGAAGAAAGCCAACCAGAGGTTCCAGAATTCGATCGCAATAATCGTTGCGAGAACCAGCGCAAACACTAGCGAAACCAGCCAGGCCCAATCGTAGGCCTTAAAGAAGAAGTTAATCGATTTCGCTGGCACCGGCAGATAGCCTTCGCGTGCACCGTGAGTTAGCAATTGCCAAAACAGCGGGATGACCGCCGCCCACGCAACCATGCAGTAGGGGCAAAGTGATCCGATTTCGAAAACCGCGGCATTGAACAACCAGAGCACAAACACCAACGCGAGTGCGTGGCCAACAAAGAACAGCTGCCAGAACCAGTTGGCGAACCTAGCGCCTGCCAAGATCGCAAAGCCAACAACAATCGGAGCCATAAACGTGGCGATTCCGATCAGCGGGTTTGGAAAGCCGAATAGTGCGGCTTGCTCGCTTAGCATCACAGACTTGCAAGAGATAAAGGTGGCTACGTCGCACGACAACTTCTCGTCTGGGCTCGAGGCAACCCGAAAGCGGTCGAGCGTGAGCAGAAATGAGGCCAACCAGCCCATCATGCCTGCCGCAATTAGCAGCAGGGCAAAACCCCTAGACGCCTCTGTTGTTGGCATTTTTGCTGCTTTTTCGCTGGTCATGGGCTCAAGTCTAGCCCTGTGCCTACTGACTTTTCGGGTGGCGGGTGCCATACTAGAAGCAGTCGCTAAGGCCACACCCAAGGCGACGAAGATTTCTCGAGCATCCGTGAGATTGCCGTATAAGACCCATCGGGCAGCTGGCGCCACATCAAATGACTCGAAAAAAGGTTTGGTCAGTCACAAAAGTGGTTGACAGAGTTTTTAGGTTTGCAATCGGTGAGTGTGGCCCGATAGGCAAACAGCTTGGAGTGCACCAGAAATGGTGAAGAAAGAATCATCAGAATCATCGGCGAAAGAGCCGGTAGTCAAAAAGCCTGCCGCGAAGAAGCCGGCAGCAAACAAGGCTGACGCCAAGGCGACTGAAAAGAAGCCGGCTGCCAAATCGACTAAGAAGCCAACAAGCGCAGAGCCGACCGATCAGTCGGCCGAAGTCAAGCCAAAGTCTGCGGCTAAGGCACCAGCCAAAGCTCCGGGCAAAGCCTCTGGCAAAAAGAAAACTGCTACAGACGCCGCCGCTAAGCCCGATGCAAAAGCAAAAGTGCCCAAAACTGCAGGCAAGGTTGATGCACCACCTGTTGCGGTAACAGCAACCTCGATGATCTTCATGGCACCAGATCTGCCGACACCTGTTATCGACAAGAAGCGCGGCAGGCCGGTCGAAGACAAAAAGGGCAGCGATCAGCCAGAAAGCAACGTTCGCAGACGTTCGCGTCGACGCGAAGGCGAAATTGCCGAAGGCGAGCAGCTTCCACCAAACACGGTCGTAAAGGTTAGAACACCTCGCGAGCCGAAAGAATTCAGCAACGAGCCAACTCGAGTCAAGGGTTCAACCCGACTTGAGGCAAAGAAGCAACGTCGTCGCGATGGGCGCGATGCGGGTCGCAGACGCACAACCATCACCGAGTCAGAATTCTTGGCTCGTCGCGAGGCCGTTGAGCGCACGATGATTGTTCGTTCGAAAGACGAAAAGATTCAGCTCGGCGTTCTAGAAGACAAAGTTTTGGTCGAGCACTATGTTGCAAAAGCCTCTGAGGCTTCACTAATCGGCAACGTCTATCTGGGTAAGGTTCAGAACGTTTTGCCATCTATGGAAGCTGCTTTCGTTGACATCGGCCGCGGCCGCAACGCAGTGCTTTACTCGGGTGAGGTCGACTGGGAGCTTGCCGAGACTGGCAATCAGCCTCGACGCATTGAACTCGCGCTCAAGAGCGGCGACACCGTCTTGGTTCAGGTAACCAAGGATCCGGTTGGTCAAAAGGGTGCACGCCTTACTTCGCAGATCTCGCTACCGGGTCGCTACCTTGTCTATGTGCCAAACGGTTCGATGAACGGCATCTCTCGAAAGCTGCCAGAATCTGAGCGCGCGAGACTTAAGAAGATTCTCAAAGAAGTTTTGCCAGAAGAAGCCGGTGTAATTGTTCGCACGGCATCTGAGGGTGCCACAGAAGAGCAACTGACTCTTGATGTTCAGCGCTTGCAAGAGCAGTGGGCTGACATCGAAAAGAAAGTGAAGAAGGGCAACGCTCCGGTATTGCTTCACAGCGAGCCAGACTTGCTCGTCAAAATTGTTCGCGACGTTTTCAACGAAGACTTTCAGAAGATGGTCATTTCTGGTGGCGACTCGCACCAGGTCATCACCGAGTATTTGCAGGGCGTTGCACCTGATCTGCTCGAGCGCATCGAAATCTACAAGGGCGAAAAAGACATCTTCGACGAGTATCGAATCGGCGAGCAAATCGCAAAAGCTCTTGATCGCAAGGTCTATCTTCCGAGCGGTGGCTCTCTAGTTATCGATAGAACCGAAGCCATGACGGTAGTCGATGTGAACACCGGAAAGTTTGTTGGCTCTGGAGGAAACCTCGAAGAGACGGTCACCAAAAACAACCTCGAGGCCGCAGAAGAACTCGTTCGCCAACTCAGATTGCGTGATATCGGTGGAATCGTGGTCGTTGACTTCATCGACATGGTTCTCGAATCAAACCGCGATTTGGTTTTGAGGCGTTTGATGGAGTGCTTGAGCCGTGACAGAACCAAACACCAGGTAGCCGAAGTTACATCTCTAGGTCTAGTTCAGATGACGAGAAAGAAACTCGGTATCGGTCTTCTCGAAGCTTTCAGCGAACCTTGTGAAGCTTGTGCTTCGCGTGGCGTGATCGTGCACCACGAGCCAATCATGCGTTCAAAGCATGTTGGCGAGGATGCCCGCCCGCCGAAGCAAAACGGCAAGTCGAAGAATCGCGAAAAGAAGCAAGAAGTTCCGAAGGTCGTCACGGGGGAGCGCGCTGCTGAGGTTGGCAACGCGTTGACCAAGATTGCCGCCTCGACTCTGGCCGCTAGCGAAGCCGCTGGCGAGACCAGCCCAATTGTGGCCGCGGTTGCCGCGACCGATAAGCCTGATGCTGCCGAATCGAGCGAACTGCTTGAGTCGGTTCTAGACGCACTGCCTGAGCCGAAGGCTCACGGTCAGGGTCGCAGAAGGCCGAGAAGTCGCAGAGGGTCGTCTAAATAGGCGATTTCTGGGCAAATAGGTTTGACCAAGCTGCTTTTGGTGGCTAAACTTGAAGCTCGTTGCCTGCTGAGTTTCGCAAATGCAACAAATTCAACTTTTGAACAAAGGGTAGATCTGTGGTTTACGCAGTAGTCCGCGCAGGCGGACGTCAAGAGAAGGTGTCAGTAGGCACCATCGTTACGCTTGACCGCATCAAGGCAGTTGCCGGCGGCAAGATCGAACTTCCTGCACTATTGCTGGTTGACGGCGACAAGGTCACTTCAGACGCCGCTGCATTGGCAAAGGTAAAAGTAACCGCAGAGGTTATCGGTGACCTACGCGGTCCGAAGATCATCATCCAGCACTACAAGAACAAGACCGGCTTTAAGCGCCGCATGGGTTTCCGCGCAGAGTTGACCCGTGTTCAGGTCACCGAGATCAAGTAAAGGACTGAGCAAAAATGGCTTCCAAAAAAGGTGTTAGCTCGACCCGAAACGGTCGCGATTCAAACGCACAGCGTCTTGGCGTAAAGCGTTACGCAGGTCAAGAAGTAAACGCGGGCGAAATCATCGTTCGTCAGCGCGGAACTCACTTTCACCCTGGTGTAAACGTGGGTCGCGGCAAAGACGACACACTTTTCGCACTTGCTGCAGGCGCAGTTCAGTTCGGCACCAAGGGTGGCCGCCGAGTAGTAAACATTGTTGCTGCTGCTTAACTAGCAAAACTTTCAGCGAGGCGAGCCTTTGGCTCGCCTTTGCTGTTTCTCAAGCAAAGAACTCAGGGAGGGAATCATGGTTTCATTTGTAGATCAAGTGACCCTTCACCTGCGCGCCGGAAACGGCGGCGACGGCTGCGTTTCAGTTCACCGCGAAAAATTTAAGCCTCTAGCCGGCCCGGATGGCGCCGATGGAGGCAACGGCGGTACCATCTCGCTAATCGCCGATCCAAATACCACGACCTTGCTCGAGTATCACTTTCACCCGCACCGCAGCGGTGGAGACGGTGGCGATGGCGCGGGTGACTTCAGAAACGGAGCCACGGGCGCAGACATTAAGCTTCCGGTGCCAATCGGCACGGTTGTGAAATCTGCCAGTGGCGACTTCATCGCCGACCTGCTCGAACCTGGCATGGAGCTCGTTGTTGCCGAAGGCGGCATGGGCGGCAAGGGCAACGCAGCACTTGCCAACTCAAAGCGCAAAGCTCCAGGCTTTGCTCTTCTCGGCGTTCCTGGTTGGCAGGGCGATGTCATTCTCGAGCTCAAGACCGTTGCAGACGTTGCGCTCGTCGGGTATCCCAGCGCCGGAAAATCTAGCCTTATTGCTGCCATGTCGGCCGCACGTCCGAAGATTGCAGACTACCCGTTCACAACTTTGCACCCGAATCTCGGCGTGGTTCAGGCCGAGCAAACCCGTTACGTCATCGCCGATGTGCCAGGCCTTATCGAAGGTGCCAGTGAGGGCAAGGGCCTCGGGCTTCAGTTCTTGCGACACGTTGAGCGCTGCTCGGCACTGCTGCACGTAATCGATTGTGCGACCATCGAGCCAATGCGCGACCCGATTACCGATCTCGACAAGATTTTGGTCGAGCTCAATGCCTATCAGGTGCCAGAAGGTGAGTTGCCGCTAACCGAGCGTCCGCAGCTAATCGCCTTGAACAAGGCCGATGTTCCTGACGCGCGCGAATTGGCAGAGTTCGTAAAACCAGAACTCGAAGCCCGAGGCTATCGAGTGTTCATCGTTTCGGCAGCAAGCCGCGAGGGTTTGCGCGAGTTGAACTTTGCGCTTGCGCAACTGGTTGAGCAAGAGCGCAAGACCAAGTCAACAATCGCACCTGTCTTGCCTCGAATTACTCTTATGCAGCAGCGTCGCGACGAGAGCAAGTTCACGGTTACCAAAGAGAACTCGCACGACGGAGAGTTCTTCAGAATTCTCGGCGTCAAGCCAGAACGCTGGGTTGCACAAACTCAGTTTGGCAACGATGAAGCGGTGGGTTACCTCGGTGATCGTCTTTTCAAGATCGGTGTCGAAGAAGCGTTGTTCAAGGCCGGCGCATCAGCTGGCTCGACGGTAGTGATTGGCCCTGGCCAAGGTGTGCTGTTCGACTGGGAGCCATCGATTGCAAGTGCCGGTGAACTCATCGGAGGTCGTCGCGGCGAGGACATTCGCATCGACCAGAATCCACGCAGAACCACAAACGATCGACGCGCCAGCTACAAGGAACGCATGGATCTCAAGGCCGAAATCCGAGCAGAGATGGATCGCGAACGTAAGGCCGGTGTCTGGTCTAAGCCAGAAGACTTTAAGCCGAGTTCGAAAGATATCGACCCGCAACTCGAAGAGAGTTTGGGCGAAAGCGAGCGCGAGAGCTAATGGTTCTGCAAAATCGTTCAGAAATTGCCACCGCCAACAGAGTGGTCGTCAAGGTTGGCTCATCTTCAATTAGCGGCAAGAACGCCGCAAAAATTGCGAATCTCGTTGCCGCGCTTGCGACAGCTCACAAATCTGGTCAAGAAGTCATTCTCGTCACATCCGGTGCTATCGCAACTGCTATTCCACTTTTCGGCCTAGAGACCCGACCAGACGATCTGGCAACATCTCAGGCGCTGGCTTCTATCGGTCAGGGCAGGCTTATCGCGCGCTACCAAGAGAGCCTCGAGCGATACGACATCATCGCGGGTCAGGTTTTGCTAACGGCCCAGGATCTCGAGGGCGAAGAAACCAGCACGAATGCCAAGAGCGCCATGCAGCGCTTGCTCGAATTGCGTGCGATTCCGATCGTCAACGAGAACGACACCGTGGCGACCGCTGAAATTAGGTTTGGAGACAACGACAGGCTCGCGGCTTTGGTTGCGGTTTTGGTTGAAGCCGATGCGCTCATTTTGCTCAGCGATGTCGACGCCCTTTATAACAAGCCACCAAGCGAGCCAGGAGCCGTTCGGCTCGATGAGGTGCGTTTTGGTGAAGACCTATCGCAGTTTGACATTGCCGGCTCGGGCAGCAGCGTTGGCACCGGGGGAGCTATCACAAAGGTTGCCGCCGCAGAGATTGCCACTGCGGCCGGAGTTTCTGTTCTGCTAACCTCGGCAGACTTGGTTGCCGAGGCACTCAGCGGTGCTGCGGTTGGCACCTGGTTCGAGGCGAAAGGGTAGCCATGCTTACTGCTCAAGACAAAATGGCGCTGGTCAAGGGCGCTTCGTTTTCGCTCGCAAATGCCACCTCGGCCAAAAGAACTCTCGCCCTAGAGAACGTCGCGAAGCTCTTGCTAGAGCGCACCGATGAGATCATCGCGGCAAACCAACTCGATCTCGATCGCGGTGCCAAAGCCGACATGACCAAGAGCACCATAGATCGCATTCGACTCGATGCCAAGCGCATTTCATCAATTTCTGATTCTGTACTCAAGGTGAGCGCTTTGCCTGATGTGCTCGGCAACGTGATTCGCGGCATGACTCTGCCAAACGCTCTGCAAATCAGCCAGGTGCGCGTTCCGCTGGGTGTAATCGGCGTTATCTACGAAGCGCGACCAAACGTGACAATCGATATCGCAGTCTTGGCAATCAAGAGCGGCAATGCCGTTGTCTTGCGCGGCGGTCGCGACGCTCAGAGCAGCAACGAGGTTTTGGTAAAGCTGTTGCAAGACGCGCTAAGTCTTGCCGAACTAAACGCCGACTCCATTCACACCCTTGATGAGTTTGGCCGCGAAGGTGCCCAAGAAATGATGAACGCCGTTGGTCTAATCGATGTATTGATTCCTCGCGGCGGAGCAGGTTTGATTCAGACCGTGGTTCAAGAATCAAAGGTTCCTGTAATTCAGACCGGCGACGGAGTCGTGCACATTTTCATCGACGAAACAGCCCGACTTGACTGGTCTGTTGAGATTCTGCACAATGCCAAGGTTCAGCGGCCGAGCGTGTGCAACGCCGTTGAGACCCTTCTTGTTCACGAAAAAGCGGTTGACCGAATTCTGCCTGCAATTCTGCAGCGTTTGACAGCCGATGGAGTTGTCATTCACGGCGATGAAAAGACCCGCGAAATTTATGCGGCCGCCGAGGTGGCAACCGAGGATGATTGGCACGCCGAGTATCACGACCTAGATCTCGCGGTGCGGGTTGTCGCAGATATTGACGAGGCTCTAGAGCACATCGCCAAGTATTCGACAAAGCACACCGAATCGATAATCACAGAGAACATCGAGAACGCCGAGCGCTTTCTGGCCGAAGTTGACGCCTCTACCGTGATGGTTAACGCCTCGACCAGGTTCACCGACGGTGGTGAATTCGGCTTTGGGGCCGAGGTCGGAATATCCACACAAAAGCTGCACGCGCGCGGGCCGATGGGCATCCTTGAGCTAACCAGCACCAAATGGCTGGTTCGTGGAGCCGGTCAAACCCGCGCCTAGGGTAGTCTTGAAGACAGGTAATAAGGAGAAAAATGACTACATTCCTAGCTAAGGCTTCGGAGCACGCAGTTGAGCTGCCGTTTCCGGCCTTCTTCTTCGGTGTCATTGCCATGGCAGTCTTTCTGCTACTTGGCTGGGTTACCTGGAGCTACCGCGACGTAGCCAACCGCCACGACCACAAGAGCAACAACTCAAAGGCTCATCACTAAGCCCTTTCGGCGATAAAGGTTTTTATGACCAAACTTCGACTCGGTGTAATGGGTGGCACTTTTGACCCAATTCACCACGGGCACTTGGTTGCGGCCAGCGAGGTTGCGGCTGCTTTGAATCTGGACCAAGTTATTTTTGTTCCCACGGGCGAACCTCCTCAGAAGCCGGATGTGACTAACTCCGAAGATCGTTACCTGATGACGGTGATTGCAACAGCATCGAATCCTAGATTTAATGTGAGTCGCGTTGACATCGATCGCGACGGTCCAACCTACACGGTAGACACCCTTCGAGACATTCAGGCTGAGCATCCAGACGCAGAACTGTTTTTCATCTCTGGTGCCGATGCCATCACGCAGATTCTCGAGTGGAAAGATTTTGACGAACTCTGGCAAGCGGCCAAGTTTGTTGCGGTCACTCGCCCAGGTCACGCCATGCGATTGCCTGAGAGCGCTCCTGAGGGCGCAATTGAGGTTCTAGAGGTTCCAGCTCTTTCGATTTCTTCAACTGACGTGCGTCACCGAGCAGCTAACGGCGACCCGGTTTGGTATCTGGTGCCAGATGGTGTTGTTCAGTACATCAACAAGCACAACCTCTACCGAGGTGGCAATGTCTAGCGCGTTTTTCGACCCAGACGATTTTGAACTACCTCAGAGCGCACCCACTCCCATGGCCGCTCCGAAGGTTAGCGAGCCTGTGCTGACGACAACCGAAGAGAAGCCGAAGTTTTTTGAACTCAAGCCGGTTAGCGCTGTTTCAACGCCGACCTTTGCACAGCCTGCGCAGCAAGTTGCAGCCCCGGTGGCACCTGTCGAGCCGATTCGCATGCCAGAACCGCTCGAACTACCGAGCGACTTTCCGCAGTTTGTGGCCCCAGAAGGACTGCACGTTGACCTGAGTGACCTCGGAATCGGCAGTGACGAGCCTCGAACCAGACGTCAGCTCCGCGAGTTGCAGCGATTGACCGGTAGCGATGTCGTGAACCAACCGGTCGAAGATGATTTGGCGATTGAGTCGGAGTTTGAGCTGCAGCCAGACCTTGCCGAGCAGGTAGTTGCACTCGATGTCGACACAACCCCTACGAGCTTTGAAGTCAAGCCCGCTACTGCCAATGACTTTTCTTACATGAACAACCAGAACGAGCCTCTTTTCGATGTCTCGCCCGGACTCGTCATCGAGCCGACCACGAACTCGATCATCATCGACCAGGTTCAGGATCTAACCAACTACACCGCCACCGTGAGCGAAACCGGCGAAATTTTAACCACCGGAGCGATTCAACTTCCGATTGAGCTCACAGACAACGCGACTGGGGAGATTCAAATCATTCAAGAGGCCGCTGCTCTTGACTCGGCGATCCAGTTAGATAACGCCACCGGATTCATCAACACAATCGCACCAATGAGAGTAACCGGTGTTGTGAATTCGGCCTCTAAATTCAAGGTAATTCCAACAAATCTCAGACGCGGCGGTAGCCACCCATACATGGTGTTGGCTGCAGCAGTAGGCATGGCGGCATTCGGCAGTCTTGTTATCGCGGCCCTCCTGCTTCAAATAATTTAGGAAAATGTGACCGCTACCTCAAACGCAATTAAACAAGCAAACATCGCCGGCAATGCAGCGGCAGACAAAATCGCAGAGAACATCGTGGCGCTTGATGTGTCTGCACTCATGCCTCTGACCGACATCTTCTTGCTAGCGTCTGGTCGCAACGAACGCCAGGTTTCGTCGATCGCAGACGAGATCGAAGACAAAATGCTCGAGTCTGGTTTCAAGACACTTAGGCGCGAGGGCAAAGAACTTGGGCGCTGGATTCTGCTCGACTTTGGTGACATCGTCTGTCACGTCATGCACGAAGAAGATCGCATGTACTACTCGCTCGAGCGCCTCTGGAAAGATTCTCCAGTGGTGAAACTCGAGGTTTCGGCTGCTTAGTTTTGTTGTAAACTGACTGAGCAATAACAACGGGCCTATGGCGCAGCTGGTAGCGCACCTGCATGGCATGCAGGGGGTCAGGGGTTCAAATCCCCTTAGGTCCACAAAAAGCCCCCGATTTTTCGGGGGCTTTTCTTTTGCCTGCCGCTCTTGGTGCGTCGCAACTTAGACTGAAACCATGACAGCAACCTACCGCGGCTTCACCTTCGAGCAAATTGCCAAGACCCTTGATCATTCGGTTCTGAAGCCCGAGGTCACTCGGGCAGACATTGCAGTTGGTGCCGCGATTGCCTTGAAATACAACACCGCAAGCTACTGCGTTCAGGGCGTCAACATCGCTCAGGCTGCCGAATTGCTCGCCGGTTCAAGCGTGCCGGTCTGTGCAACCGTCGGTTTTCCGCACGGAGCCATAACTTCGGCGGCAAAGGCCTTCGAGGCCACCGAGGCAACGCGAAACGGCGCCACCGAGGTTGACATGGTTGTCAACATCGGAGCGCTCATTAGCGGCAACGACGAGCTGGTGCTCGCAGACATCCGTGCGGTTGCAGAAGCCGCTCACGCAGGCGGAGCACACCTCAAGGTGATTCTCGAGACCGCGCTGCTGACCGCAGATCAGATTGTTCGCGGTTGCCAATTGTCAGAGCAGGCTGGCGCAGATTTTGTGAAGACTTCGACCGGCTTCTCAAGTGCCGGCGCAACACTAGAGAACATTCGCCTAATGAAAGCCACTGTCGGCGATCGACTGAGGGTTAAGGCATCTGGCGGCGTGCGTTCTGTCGATCAGGTAATCGACTTCATCGAGGCTGGCGTCAGTCGATGCGGCACCTCGAACGCAGAAGCAATTCTTCTCGAATTCAACTCGCTGGCGTCTTAGCCCGCTTTCTTTTGCAGCCACTGCTGCCAAAGGTCGCGAAGATCCCAGGCGTTCTCGGCCATAATCGACACTCCGCGCACTCCGGTGCGTCTGGTCTTTCCGGATATCAATAGCAGTCTGGTGTTGAACAGAATGTGACTGCAGCGCTTCTGCGCTTCATCGAAGAACGTGCTGTCACTACAACCGCTGCCGTCGTCGAGGCTCACGAAAACCACGCGCTTGCCCGAGCGCATCGGGGGAGTCTGAGTTGCCACACGGATGCCGGCTACCAAGACATCGGTCTTGCTGCGCAGACCAACCAGCTCATCGCTTCGCATGACACCCATCTCGTCTAGCATCGGTCGATATTGCTCGAGTGCGTGCTCGGTGAAGTCGAGATTGAGAATCTGCAACTCGGCCTCGACCTTTTCGGTGTTGCTCGGCTCGGGAAGACCGGTTGGCAGGTCTTTGAAGTCGAAATCGAATGTCGGCTGGTTTGGGTCGAGATATTTGCGGTTCTTGCTGGCGTTGAGTTGCCGCACGCGAGCCAAAACGTCGCCGCGGGTGTGCATCGGGCCAAAGTCGCCGAGCCTGAGCTCATCGAGCCCGCCAACCTGAGCGATGCGCTCGAAGGTTCTGCGGCTGGGCTTGGCTCGCATGTAAAAATCGCCGATGTCGCTGTATGGCCGCCCGCTGAGAATGCGAGCCACCTCGGCTTCGCTGATTCCGGCAATCTCGTGAATTGCGAGCCGAACGGCAAGGCCATCGGGGGTCTTCTCAACCAGGTATTCGTCTGACGACTTGTTGACGTCGATCGGTAAGACGCGAACCCCGAGCCGCCTGGCCTCTGCCATCAGCAGCCGTTTGGGGTACATGCCCGGATCGTGAGTGAATAGGCCGGCCATGAATTCGACGGGATAGTGCGTCTTCAGCCAAGCGCTTTGGTAGGTGGGCAGGGCGAAGGCGGCGCCGTGAGCCTTGCAGAAGCCGAAACTGCTGAAGCCCTCGAGAATTTGCCAGACTCGCTCAATGACAGCGTGCGAGTAGCCGCGCTCTTTTGCCTTGGTGCGAAAGAAGGTTTCGATGGTCGACTTCGCCCGCGGGTCTTCTAGAGACCTGCGCAGTTCGTCGGCCTTTGCCAGGGTGCATCCGGTCATCACGTTCAAAATGCGCAGCACGTGTTCGTGAAAAATTACGACGCCAAAGCTCTCTCGCAGAATCGGTTCAAGGTCTTTGTGAATGAAGTCTGGGTTGGCGAATCCGTGCCGACCATCGAGGTAGGGAGCAATCATGTTGCCCTTCATCGGCCCTGGTCGAAACAGCGATATTTGAATGGTGAGGTCGTTGAATTCGGTCGGTTGATGTTTGCCGGTGAGTTCGCGTTGCCCCGGGCTTTCGATCTGAAAGATGCCAAGGGTGTTTGTCGTTCGAATGGTTTTGAAAGTTTCGTCGTCTGCGCGGTCGATATCGTCGAGTTCGAGTTTCTTGCCGCTAACCCTAGAAATTTCTCGCACCGCATAGGCCATCGCGCTCTGCATGCGCACGCCGAGAACATCGAGCTTCAGCATTCCCATCGGGTCCATGTCGTCTTTGTCGAACTGACTCATCGGCAGCCCCATGCCGCTTTGCTCAACGGGTGTCATGCGCAGCAGATTAGAGTCGCCGAGAATAACACCGCACGGATGCATCGAGATGTGACGAGGTAATCGATTCAGACGTTCGGTTATATCGACCAAAAGGTTCATCTTGCGATCACTCTCGAGCGCGGCGGCAATCGCTCCGAGCTCTGGTTTGCTTCCGACTGCGTTGCGAAAACTGCCGGCGCTCAGTCGCCATACGCTCTTGGCAATCTGATCGATTTCGTCATCTTCTATTCCGAGCGCGAGCCCGCTGTCTCGCACAGCTCCGCGACCGCGGTAGGTGCTCTGCATCGACAACAGCGTCACGCGGTTGCTGCCGTAGCGCTTAAAAATGCTTCGGTAGATGTCGTGGCGGCGCGCAGACTCGACGTCGATGTCGATGTCTGGAAGGCTCGAGCGTTCGGTGCTCAGAAAGCGCTCAAAGAGTAGTTCGTGCTCAATCGGATCAACCCCGCTGATGCCGAGCAGGTAGTTCACGAGCGAACCTGCGCCAGAGCCGCGGGCTGCGATTCGAATGTTCATGTCGCGAATCATCTGCGCCACATCGGCAACGGTCAAAAAGTAGGTAGAGAATTCGAGCTTGTTTATGGTGATCAGTTCTTGGCCGAGCCTGTGCTTTACCTTGCCGAGCATGGCCTCGCTAGCGCCCGGATAGCGCCAGTGCATGCCCGCTTCTGCCTTCTGCCAGAGCACCTCGAAGGGGTTTCCGTCGATTCCCAGTGCCGACTTCTCGGGGGTCTTGGGCTTCATCCAGCCGCAGTCGCTAACCGGGTCGAGTCGGCAGCGATTGGCCAGTTTCTCGGTGTCTTGCAAGAGCTTGGCGGCGCGATCTCGGTCTTCGCAGATCTCTTCGGCGAGAGCACGCATCAGGGTGGCTGGCTTTAGCCAGGCCTGGGCGTTCGGTTGCACCTGAAAGAATCCGAGCGGTTCTAGAAATCTTGCGGCATCGAGCACGTCTGCTGTCAGCGCATCGTCTGGGTTTAGGTAGCGAACCGAATTGGTTAGCACCGCCGGCAGATTGCTGGCATCTGCAAGTTGCAGCATGCGGTTGGCCTGCAACACTGAAGACTCTGTGCCCGGCTCGGTTAGCAAACTGCAAACCTCGATGGCGAGTGAGTTTGGAATTGAGAACAGCTCACGCCACGGTTCGAGAAGCTCGATGGCTTGTTCGCGTGAACCGCTCAAAACCGATCTGCCAACATCGCTGTCGTTGCCGAGCAAAACCGTGCAGGATCCCATGCTCTCGCCAATGAGTTTTGCGAGCTCACCGCGTCTGATTGCGATGCTCTCGCTTTTTCTGGCGCGCTGAAGTTTCTTCGAGTTCTCGCTGAGCGCTTCGCCGATGTTGTATCCGTGCGCTGCAGAAACAATTGCGCAGAGCGCAGACCAACCAACCCCGCGGTCATGACCGTGTGCCAGTATTGCGGCCTTGGCTAGCGGTTGGTATTCGTCGTCGACAATCGACAGCTCGACACCGACGATGGGGGAGATGCCGAGAGTTAGGCACGCACCGATGTGTTTCACCGCTCCGTATAACCCGTCACGATCTGTAATCGCTAGCGCCGTCATCTTCTGCGCGGCTGCGGCTTCTGCCAGTAGCTCCGGTCTGGTCACTCCGTAGTGCGACGAGAACGCAGACGCAACGTGCAGGTGAGTGAATTCAGACATGTCTAGTTACTTGCTGAAGACGCGGTTCAGTCGCCAAACGTTCTTGTTGTCGATCAGTGAGTGCACCAGTTCGAACTGCTGCTTCTCTTCGTTGCAACTGGCCACCAAACGCCACATTTCGACCTCGAGAACCCCGGCTCCGATGCCGCGTTGAACTCTCGCCGCTTCGACCCACCACTCTCGCCTGGCAAACCAGCGCACCGGCTTGTTGAGCACCAGATAGGCGCCACCTCGCCAGCCGAAGCCGATCGGCTCACCCTTTGGGTTGACCGATACGGTCACCATTTCGTCTACTCGAACCATTTCGAGCCCCTCCTAAACCTCTGCACAAACAGAAAAACGTTCGAACAAATGTTCGAACGTTAAGAATGTATGCAGACCCACCGACAAAGCAAATCGTCGCGGCGTGGCAAGCTCAACCCTTGGTTGAAGGTTTAGAAAAAGCGCTCTAGAGCGGGCGAATCAGGTCGCTTGAGTTGTTTCGAACTGCGCCAACTGCCGAATCGACAGCATAGAACTCGACCTCGGCAGCCACCAGATCGCTCTCGGCTGCAACGGCGTCGAGCAGCTCTTGGTCACCCACGATGTTTGGGTCGAGCCAGGCATCCAGGGTTTCGGGGGTGAGCAGAACTGGGTTGCGGTCGTGAATGTGGGCCAGCTCGACGGCCGAGTCTTTTGTGAGTGTGGTTGCCGAAAGCAGCCACCGGCTCTGATCGGTTTCGGCCTTGCTCGGATCGCGCCACCATTCGTAGAGCCCGGCGAGTGCAAGCATGCCGTCTGATCCGGCGCTGATATAGAAAGGTTGCTTTGTGCCATCTGCTGCAACGTGCCATTCGTAATAACCGCTCGCGGCAATAACGCAGCGGCGGCGAACCACAGATTCTTTGAAAGATGGCTTCTCAAGAATGGTTTCGATGCGGCCGTTGATAAGCGGTGAAGAATTTGCTGGCCCATCCTTGCTCCAGCGCGGCACCAAACCCCAGCGCGCCGAGTGAATTTCGCGGTGCAGGTCGCCGAGCGGTGAACCGTCAGCCGCTTTCTCATCGGCTCGTTCAACGATTATTGAAATCTGATGGGTTGGTGCAACGTTGTAACTCAGACCGGGTTGCTCGCCAACAATTTCATCGACTTCGAAAATTGATAAAACCTCGGATGCCGTCTTGGCGACCACGAAGCGCCCGCACATTAGCGAGCCTCGCTTGCGTTCGAAAAGCCGACATAAGAAATCACCAGATAATCTTCACACGCCGCGGCTTTTTTCATGAGTTGTGCACAGTCGGCTAGCGAATTGGTGAGCTGAGCATTCGCAGCCTCTTACTAAAAGCCTCCACGTGACTAGCCGGGGCAAGCGGGCCACCCAAGTCGATCCATGAATCAACCTGCCGAATTGCCTGCAGGCTGCTCAGCATCCAAACCTCTGTCTCGACCAGGTCGGCGGGTTTTGCTTTTTCGATGCGAGTTTGCAGGCCCATCTGTTCTGCGATGGCAAAAACCTCGCGCCTGGTGATGCTGTCTAGCCAAGTGGTGTCATCTGATGGTGCGCATAGAACTTCGCCGCGCCACCAAACGATTGCGCTCAGGGCACCTTCTGCGATGTGACCAGACTCGCTTAGCAAAACCGCTTCGTCTGCGCCGAGCATGTTGGCACGACGGCGAAGCTGCAAACCGAGGCTGAGGTCTGGCCCCTTGACCAGCGGGTTCACGCGCGGGTCTTCATCGGGATAAGTCCAAAGCACAGCGTTGCCGAGCGCTTCTGGTGCTTCTCGAATTCGCAGGTGCAGCCGGCGACCCTCAGGCTGGTCGGTGTGCAGTTCGATGCGAGGAAACCAGCGACCTTCAAGTGGCAAAGACTTCACGACGGTTGCGAAGAACTCCTCGAGCGCATCCTGAGTCTCGGGTGAGGTTTTCTCGACCCAGCGGCTAAAGCGCTCGAAGTGCATACCTAGGTTGCGAACCCGGCCATCCTCGAGCAAAAAACTGTCGGCTACGGCAAGTTGGGTCGTTAGGCTGATCGGCACTTCGTGCAAAGCTGAAGATTCGTATTGCAACAGTTCGCTGGTCATGACCCTCCTTTCGCCTGTTCTAATCTAATAGGCATGCCTATCTTCGTTTCAGACCTCAATGGATGGGTGCCACCTGCCGATGTGTTCATCGCATTGCACTTGAACGATGAAAACGCATTCTGGCTCGACCGAGAGATTCACGCCACCGACAGATTCAGCGTGATCGGTGCCTCTGCTCAGGCGCACAAAAAGAGCTCTGCGGTGTTTGAATTCTTAAAGAGTCATTCGGGCGACAACAACGCTGCGCAGCATGAACTTCCGTTCGGGTTTCGACCCGGCTTGGTTGGTTTCTTGGCCTACGACGGCGAATCAATCTTCTTGCAAATCGACAGGGCAATGGTCTTCGACCACGACGCCAAGGTCATGTATTTCATCGGTGAGTTTGACGAGCAGAAAGATTTTGACGCTTGGCATCATGCCGCGCTTTTGCGTCTGGCGCTGTGCGGGGGAGAGCAGGCGGCCTATCGGCTCGCGAACGAACCCTTGACGGCTCAGCAAGCAAGAGTTCGCCACTCAAGCGACGAATACCTGGGCCTAATTGAAAGCGCGCAAGCGCACATCGCGGCCGGTGATGTTTACCAACTCTGCCTGACCAATCAGATTGAACTCGAGGTAACTGGCGACCCGCTGCTAACTTTCATAAATCTGCGTTCAAGCAACCCCGCCCCCTACGCCGCATATTTGAAGTTTGGCGCGCAAGCAATTCTTTGCAGTTCACCCGAGCAGTTCTTGAAGGTCGATGCGAAAGGCACGATTTCTTCTAAACCGATTAAAGGAACCCGACGCAGAGACTCTGATCCGGTTGTTGACAGCGCTCTCGCGCAGGAGCTCGCAGAAGACGAGAAAGAGCGAGCAGAAAACCTCATGATTGTCGATCTGATGCGCAACGACATCGGCCGGGTGGCAGAGATTAACTCTGTTCA
>WLIA01000009.1 GCA_009702455.1 Actinomycetota bacterium
AGCATTCCGCTGTTCTTCGCCTATGCGGAGTGTCTGAGAGAACTCGGGCGCGACACTGAAGCGAAGAAGTGGGACGACCTAGCATTGCGAGCAGAGAGGCAATTCGAAATGAATAACAAACCAGACGAAGAGAAGTTCGAAGTCATCGAAGAAATCGAGATTCCAAAGCTTTCCGATAAGCCCAAGGCAGATCGTGACAAGCCGGCGGCAGCGGGTTCGCGCCCGTCTCTCGATGAGGTTCGCAAGTCTCGCAACACTTTTGGCGGCGCTGGCCACCAGGGCGGCAACAAGTTTGGCAACACCAACAACTCATCGCGTGAAAACAAGGGTGGAGGCCGAGGCAAATTCGGCGGAAACCGTGGGCGATAAGCTCTGGGGCCAATACGACACCCTGCTTGCTGACCTAGACGGAGTCGTTTACGAAGGCTCGCGCGCGATTGCCCATGCGGTTGAGAGTCTCAATGCAATTCAGGCCGATGGAGTAACGGTTGGCTATGTCACCAACAACTCGTCGCGCACGTCAGAAACCATTTCGCAGCAGCTAAATGGTTTTGGTTTGAACACCGCTGCCGACCAGATAATCGGATCTGCTCAAACCGGCACCGAACTGCTTGCCACAATGGTCGAGCCTGGCTCAAAGATTCTTGTCGTCGGTGGCGAAGGTCTCAGGTCGCGTGTGGCCGCCGCCGGTTTCGTGGTTGTCGATTCGGCAGATGAGAATCCGGCCGGAGTAATTCAAGGGTTCGCGCCCGATGTCGCTTGGCGACACCTGGCCGAGGCCGCTTTTGCAATACAGGGCGGAGCCAAGTGGGTGGCTACAAATTCTGACTGGACACTTCCGCAAGAGCGCGGACTAGCGCCAGGCAACGGCACTCTGGTTTCTGCGGTGCACACTGCTGTTGGCCAACTGCCTGTTGTTGCCGGCAAACCGGAACCAGCAATTTTTCTAACCGCACTCAGGCAGTTCGACTCAAAGTCGGCGCTTTTTGTGGGCGACAGAATCGATACAGACATCTCCGGTGCTAATCGGGCAGGGGTCGATTCGGCCCTCGTGATGACCGGAGTCAGCACCAGAAAAGAGCTAATCGGCTCGAAGCCAGAGGGCAGGCCGCTTTTCATTTTGGGCGATCTCTCTGAACTGCTGAGCAACTATGTTGCGCCAAAGCAGACCAAGCGCGGCTTCTCTTGTGCCAGTGCAGAGGTCGAGTTGCTTGGTAATCGAGTTATGGTCACCCACGGCGACCCAAAGTCGCTTGATGCGCTAAAGGCAGCCTGCGCCACCATCTGGTCTAGCGACCAGCCGATTTACGCACTCGACGTCGAAGCTGCGCTATACCAGTAGCCCGTTGGCTGCGCTCATCACCGATCGTTAGTGACAGTGGCAAAAGATAGGCTTATAGAAGAGGTAAACATGTCATCAGAACTTTTAGAACAGATCACGCTCGAGATTGAACGCATAAAGCAGTTGCCGCTCAGCGAGCAGCCGAGCGCATTCGCCGCACTGCGCGACCTTCTCGAGACCACTCTCAATTCAGCCGACGGCAACTAGGTGCGCGCCGACATCGCGTTGGTCGAGCGAGGCCTAGCTCGTTCGCGAAACCACGCTTCTACACTGATCGAAGCCAAGCGCGTCTTGGTCGAGGGCAAAGAAGTGCGAAAGTCATCGCAGAATGTCGAAGACGATGTTCAAATTGTGGTTCTTGACGCAATCGAATTCGTGAGCCGAGCCGGGCACAAGTTAGCGCGAGCTCTTGAGCACTTCGCCGAGATCGAAGTTCGCGACAAAAACTGTCTAGACGTCGGCGCTTCAACCGGCGGCTTCACCGACGTTTTGCTTCGCATGGGTGCCGAACTTGTGGTTGCCGTCGATGTCGGTCACGACCAGATGGTGGCTGAGCTTTTTGATCACCAGCGGGTCTATGCGCTCGAGGGTTTCAATGCCCGTGACATGTCAATCGATTCACTTCGCTCGGCAACCCGTCTTGACATCGACGAAGATTTCTTCGACCTCGTGGTTGCCGATGTTTCATTCATTTCGCTGACGCTGGTGCTTGCCGCTATGCGCGAAGTCGCTCCCAGAGCCGAGTTCGTCTTGCTAATCAAGCCGCAGTTTGAGGTTGGCAAAGACTCACTTTCGGCCAACGGAATCGTCAACGATCACCGTCTTCGCGCCCAGGCAATCCGGCAGGTTGTCGACTGTGCAGAAGGTTTGGGCATGGGTGTTCGCGGGTTGGTCAAGTCAGGCCTGCCCGGCACTCACGGAAACGTCGAATACGTTCTGTGGATTAGTTCACAGGAGCCCAAAAATGGGTCAAAATGGTCAGACCAGATCGAAGCTATCGCGCGGGAGGGCAAGTGAGTCAGGTTAGGCACATCCTTGTGGTTGCCCATACGGGTCGCCAGGATGCCGTCGCTGCCGCCCTCGAAACCTGCGAACAACTGCTCGCCTTCGACATTGTTCCGGTGATGACCGCCGACGAGCTGGTTGACTGCCGTGCGCAAGCCAAGAGCGAGAGTCAGAAAGCGGCCGTAAGCGCGGTTCGCGAATTGGCTTCTGAGTGCCCGCTTGCAGATGTCGAACTGGCAATGGTGCTCGGTGGCGACGGCACAATCTTGAAGGCCGCAGAAATTGTTCGAGAGGCACAAACGCCTCTTATGGGAATCAACCTCGGCCACGTTGGCTTCTTGGCCGAGAGTGAGCGCGATGGGCTTCGAGACGCAGTGGCTCGTGCCGCCGCAAAAGATTATTTGGTGAAAGAGCGACTGACCCTAGACGTATCCGTGGTGGTTGCCAACGAAGTTGTTTTCAGAACCTGGGCGCTCAACGAAGCCACGGTTGAAAAGAGTGCGCGCGAACGCATGCTCGAGGTGGTTGTTGAAGTTGACAGCAGACCACTATCTAGTTTTGGTTGCGACGGCATCGTGATGTCTACGCCAACCGGTTCTACCGCCTACGCATTCTCTGCGGGTGGGCCTGTGGTTTGGCCCTCGGTTCAGGCTCTGCTCATGGTGCCGTTGAGTGCGCACGCGCTTTTCGCACGGCCACTGGTTATTAACCCGAACTCAAGCATGGCTGTTGAGGTTTTGCAGCGAAGCGCTGGCCACGGTGTGCTCTGGTGCGACGGCCGCAGAACTTTCGAGCTGTCGCCGGGCGCACGTGTTGAAGTAAAGAAGTCAGACAAACCGGTTCGCTTGGCGCGCTTGCATCAGGGGCCTTTCACTGACCGTCTGGTTCGAAAGTTTGGCCTGCCCGTCGATGGCTGGCGGGGTCCTGCTTCGGCATGATCAAAGAGATTTACATTCGTGACCTCGGGGTAATTCGTGAGGCGAGGCTCTCGTTCACTGCAGGTCTGAATGTTCTATCTGGTGAAACTGGTGCAGGCAAAACTATGGTTCTCACCGCGCTCGGCTTGCTGCTCGGTGGTCGCGCAGATGCAGCCGCGGTTCGCGCCGGCTCTAGTGCACTGCTGGTCGAGGGCCGCTGGTCATCGGTGCCAACCGAGGTAAAGCAACGCATCGAAGAAGCGGGCTCATCGCTAGATGAAGGCGAGTTGCTGGCAAATCGCTCGGTCTCAATCGAGGGCAAGTCTCGGGCGGCAGTCGGGGGAGTCTCGATTCCGATTGGCTTGCTTGGTGAACTCGGCGAGCAACTTGTGGTTGTGCACGGTCAGGCAGACCAGCTGCGACTCAAATCGGCTTCGGCTCAACGCGAGGCACTCGATAGTTTTGCCTCGCTTGGTTCACTGCTCGCAGATTACAGCCAACATTTTCAAGCCTGGCAGCAAGCCAATAAAAACCTCACTGACGTTTTGAATAACAAAGAAGCCAATGCGCGCGAGGTTGCAGAACTGCTAGATGACCTAAAAGCCATCGAAGCCGTTTCGCCACGAGCGGGCGAAGACCTAGAGCTGCGCGACCTATCCGCAAGAATGTCAAATCTCGAAGCGCTTCGTTCGGCCGCAGCTTCGGCGCACGACGCGCTTTCTTCTGATTCCGACCAGGTTGATGTGCAGGCATTGCTCGCCGCCGCTCGAAGGTCGCTTGAGAACCAGAGAGCCCTCGATAGCTCGCTCGAAACAATTGCAGAAAAGTTGTCAGAGGCCTCATTTCAAGTTGCCGAGGTCGCACTCGAACTTTCGAGCTATGTTTCTTCGCTCGAGGCCGACTCGGAGTTGCCGCTCGATGAAGTGCAGCGCAGGCTGGCCGATCTGAATGCTCTTAATCGACGATTTGGCGGCACTCTCGATGATGTCTTTGCGCATTCGGAGTTTGCCAGCAAGCGCGTGCTCGAACTAGATGATTCAGAAGACCGAGTTGCCGCTTTGAAGCTGCAGATAGATAGTGAGCGAGAGGCGCTCGAAGCGCTGGCCGAGCAACTCAGCGCTAAGCGCACCGCAGCTGCCACGACCCTGGCCAGCGAGGTCAACGTTGAACTAGCCGGCTTGGCTATGGCCGGCGCAGAACTTGTTGTTGAGGTGATTCAGGGCGAAGAGTTTGGCCCCCACGGGCGCGACCAGGTGACCATCTTGCTCAGAAGTTATCCGGGCGCAGAGCCGAGACCCATTGCCAAGGGCGCGAGTGGCGGTGAGTTGTCGCGCATAATGCTCGCCATCGAGGTCGTTCTAGCCAAAGGGGTCGAGCGCCCAACCTTCATTTTCGATGAGGTTGATGCGGGGGTGGGCGGTGCGGCCGCGATTGAAGTCGGCAGGCGACTTGCCCGACTCAGCAAGCAGGCTCAGGTAATCGTGATTACCCACTTGGCGCAGGTGGCTGCCTTTGCCGATAATCACCAGCGGGTGCTGAAGACCCAAACCGGCGACATAACAGAGTCAGACGTGTCAGCTCTGGTCGGTCAGGATCGCGAGGCCGAACTAGCCAGAATGCTCTCGGGGTTAGCCGATTCATCAACTGCCAGACAACACGCCGCCGAACTCATGTCGCTGGCGAAAGCATAGAAACTTTCTAGTAAACTGAAGTTCCATGGCTGAAGCAATGGAACCCTCAAAAACAAGACACATTTTCGTCACCGGGGGTGTTGCCTCCTCTCTAGGTAAAGGCCTTACCGCCTCAAGCCTCGGAAATCTTCTGAGTGCACGCGGACTACACGTAGTCATGCAGAAACTAGACCCATATCTAAACGTTGACCCTGGCACAATGAATCCGTTTCAGCATGGCGAGGTCTTTGTTACAGATGACGGTGCCGAAACAGATCTAGATATTGGGCACTACGAGCGTTTTCTAGATATCAATCTCACGCAAGCAGCCAACGTAACCACCGGTCAGATTTATTCAACTGTCATTCAGCGTGAACGCCGTGGAGAATATCTCGGCGACACCGTGCAGGTAATCCCGCACATCACCGATGAGATTAAACGACGCATGCGTTTGCAAGCTCACGAGACTCCAGCGCCAGATGTAATCATCACTGAAATCGGCGGAACGGTCGGAGACATTGAGTCGCAGCCATTCCTCGAGGCTGCACGTCAGGTGCGCCACGAAGTCGGGCGTGACCATGTCTTCTACGTTCACGTATCACTTGTTCCATACCTCGGCCCATCCGGTGAATTGAAGACCAAACCAACTCAGCACTCGGTTGCAACCCTTCGTTCTATTGGTATTCAGCCAGACGCCGTGGTCTGCAGATCAGATCGCCAGTTGCCAGATTCAATCAAGAACAAGATTGCCCTGATGTGCGACATCGATGTCAAAGCTGTGGTCAACGCGGCCGATGCATCGAGCATCTATGACATCCCAACCGTCTTGCACGAAGAAGGTCTAGATAGTTACATCGTCGAGAAACTCGGATTCGAGGCAAAAGAGGTTGACTGGTCGCACTGGGCGCCGGTTCTTCAGGCGGTTCACGATCCAAAGCACGAGATAAAAATCGCGCTGGTCGGCAAGTACATTGACCTTCCAGATGCTTATCTTTCGGTTACCGAAGCGATTCGCGCCGGTGCGTTTGCAAACCAGGCGAAGGTAAACATCAAGTGGGTTGCCTCTGATCTTTGCGAGACCGAGGCGGGCGCCCTAGAACAACTCAGCGATGTCGATGCAATTTGCATTCCCGGCGGATTCGGCGTTCGCGGCATCGAAGGAAAACTCGGTGCGCTTAAGTTTGCTCGAGAGAACAAGATTCCTACTCTCGGATTGTGCCTCGGATTGCAGTGCATGGTTATCGAATATGCGAGAAACATCGTTGGGCTTGCGGGGGCGTCGTCAACCGAATTTGATCCGGATGCCAAGTATCCGGTTATCGCTACCATGGCCGAGCAGGTTGACATTTTGGCAGCCGGTGAAATGGGTGGCACAATGCGACTCGGTTTGTATGAGGCAAAGCTCAAGCCTGGTTCGATAGTTGCCGAAGTTTACGAATCAGAATTGGTTTCTGAGCGTCACCGTCACCGCTACGAAGTAAACAACTCTTTCCGCGATCAAATCGCTGCGGCCGGTTTGGTTTTCTCGGGCACTTCACCAGACGACCACCTGGTCGAATACGTTGAGTTGCCGCGCGAGGTTCACCCTTACTACGTGGCAACCCAGGCACATCCGGAGTTTCGTTCACGACCAACCAAAGCCCACCCGCTATTCAAGGGTCTAGTCGTGGCCGCTCTCGAGCGACAGATGGCAAGCAGGCTCTTCGAAGCAAATGATGCCTAAAGATCAACCCTTCGCAGTGAACGTAAGTTCTAGCGATTTGGCCTTTAGCGGCATGATTTGGAACGTGAGGCGCGAGGCATTTGAGTTTGGCGAGCAAAAGCTCACTCGCGAATTTGTCGAGCATCCGGGTGCCGTTGCGGTAGTCGCGATTAGCGAGAGCAATCAGGTGCTCCTGATTAGGCAGTATCGACACCCGGTTGGTGAATTTCTCTGGGAGATTCCGGCGGGATTGCTAGATGTAGCGGGGGAGAGCCACGAGCTTGCGGCTAGACGGGAATTGCTCGAAGAAACCGGCTATGTGGCGCAGAGCCTTGAGCCGCTAATCGAATTCTTTACTACCCCCGGCGGTAGCAGCGAGAAGATCAGTATTTTCTTGGCACGAAACCTGGTGCTCAGCGAAGATCGACCTGAGGTTCACGGTGAAGAAGTAGACATGCTGGTCGAATGGGTTGACTTCGAAGAGGCTGTGGCTGCGGTGCTATCGAGTCGAATCAAGAGTCCGAGTGCGGCCGTTGGAATAATGGCAGCCGCCTTAGGCAAGCGAGCCTAGCTTTGTCGCTAGAGAGACAGGTTGAGTCTTTTCTCAGACAACTGGCGATTGAGCGCGGATTAGCGAAAAACACCGTTGTCGCCTATCGCCGCGATTTGAATATCTATCTCGCATTCCTCGAGCAAAGCCAAACAGCAAGTTTTGCCGATGTCAGTGAGCAGACCGTTGCCAACTATGCCCAATCTTTGGTTCAAGTTCGTGGCCTGGCTTCTTCAACGGTTGCACGCATGCTCGCAGCGGTTCGCGGACTCCACAAGTATTTGCTAACCGAAAACCAGGTGAGCCAGGACGTTGCCGCATCTGTGAAGCCGCCAAAGGCAATGCGTCGACTTCCTAAAGCAATATCGGTTGCCGATGTAGAGCGATTGCTCGAAGCTTCGGGTCCGGCAGCCGAGTCGGTTGATTCGGTTGCATCCATTAGAGTTCGAGATCGCGCGTTGCTCGAGTTGCTTTATGCAACCGGCGCTCGAGTGAGCGAGGTGGTTAACCTTGATCTCGATGATCTGGTTGACCCAACGCTGGTTCGGCTTTTCGGCAAGGGGGCCAAGGAGCGCATTGTTCCGGTTGGGGGTTTTGCTCAGCGAGCCCTGCAGGCCTATCTGGTTCGAATTCGCCCCGCGCTTGCAAAGCTCGGAAGAGGAACCCCAGCGCTGTTTTTGAACCAGCGAGGCGGTCGGTTGAGTCGTCAGAGCGCTTGGCAGATTATCTCGGATGCCGCTTCGGCTGCCGAACTGCAGGGCGAAATCTCACCCCACACCCTTCGGCACTCGTTTGCAACTCACCTCTTGGAAGGCGGTGCCGATGTGAGGGTGGTTCAAGAACTGCTCGGCCACTCCTCGGTGGCAACCACCCAGATTTACACCCTCGTCACGGTCGACCGGCTTCGCGAAATCTACGCCACGGCACATCCGAGAGCCCGCAGATAAGGGCTAAACCGCCCCGATTCGCTCAGCCCGAGGGCTTGGTAGACTTCTAGACGAACTTCACCCGGGAGGATCTAAGTGGCTAAAAAAGTTGTCGAGTCCGACACCCGCTTTGCTGTCCCCAAAAAACTCAGCTCACACGGCCCGGCCCGAATCATTGCGATGTGCAATCAAAAAGGTGGCGTTGGCAAGACCACGACCGCTGTCAATCTGGCCGCCGCGCTTGCCGAATACGGTAGAAAAGTTTTGGTTGTCGACTTTGACCCGCAGGGCGCTCTCAGCACGCACCTCGGCGTTATTGCGGTGCCTGGTGAGATTCCAACTATCTACGACCTCATGAAGGGCACAATCAAGGATCCGCACGAGGTGATTCGCCGTTCTCCGGTTGAGAATTTGGATCTGATTCCAGCCAACATTGATCTCTCGGTTGCCGAAATCGAATTGGTCAACGAGGTCGCCAGAGAGAGCATTCTGGCCAACATCTTGCGCAAGGTTTCTGACGAATACGACGTCATCATTATCGACTGCCAACCTTCGCTCGGATTGCTGAATGTTAATGCGCTAACCGCGGCGCACGGCGTTCTGATTCCGATGGCAACAGACTTCTTCGCGCTTCGCGGCGTTGCGCTTTTGAAAGACCAAATCAACAAGGTGCAGGATCGTTTGAACCCGGCGCTCAAACTTGATGGCATCTTGGTGACCTTGCACGAGCGCACCTTGCACTCAAAAGAGGTGCTCGATCGTTTGCAAGAGGCGTTTGGCAGCTTCGTTTTCAAGACTCAGGTTTCGCGAGCCGTGAAATTCAAGGATGCGACTGTCGCACAGTTGCCAATCACCGCCTACGCGCCAACCTCAGAAGCCGCCGAAAGCTACCGTTCGGTGGCTAGAGAACTGATTTCTCGTGGCTGCGCCCGGTAGCCAAGGCCAAGTTGCCGAGCATTCGGGAGGTTTCTCGCTCAGCCTAGGCAACTTTGATGGCCCATTCGACCTGCTGCTTTCGCTGATTAGCAAGCACGAGCTCGACATCACCGAGATTTCACTCAGCAAGGTAACCGACGAATTCATTACCTATCTCAAAACCCTCGACGATCACCAAGAACTCGAGCAAGCAAGTGAATTCTTGGTGGTTGCCGCCACGCTGCTAGATCTGAAGATTGCCGGGCTACTGCCGAAGGGCGAGTTGGTTAACCCCGAAGACGTAGCACTGCTCGAAGCACGCGATTTGCTGTTTGCTCGACTGCTGCAATACCGCGCGTTCAAAGACATCTCGGCTTGGTTCAGCGAAGCGTTCGCCCTCGAATCGACACGTTCGGCTCGAGATGTGCGCGTCGAAGACAGATTTAGAGAGCAAAAACCCGAGCTGGTTTGGAAAATGTCACTCGAAGATTTCGCCAAACTGGCAGAGGATGTGCTGACACCAAAGGCTATAGCCGGGGTTGGCTTCACTCACCTGCACGCACCACGCGTAAGCATTCGCGAGCAAGCCGCCGAAGTGGTGGCCATGTTGCGCGGCAGAACTAGCATCACGTTTCGCGAGGTCATAAGTTCGGTTCGCGATAGAGCAATTGTTGTTGCGCGTTTTCTTGCTGTGCTTGAGCTCTACCGTGTTTCGGCAATCAGTTTCGAGCAAGACAGCCCGCTTGGCGACTTGAACATTACCTGGCGAGCAACCGGCTTCGACGATGAACAACTAGCTGCCTTGGGAGCAGATTATGAATGAAAATACAGCGCCTGAAAATACAGTGCCTGAAGAGGCAGAGATTGACGAGACCTTCGAGGTTGTAAACGCGCCAGAAGCAGAGGCTGCGATTGCCCTATCCGAGCAGGATCTGCGTGGAGCCGTTGAAGCAATCTTGATGATTACCGATTCTCCGGTGTCACTATTGGCGATTGCTGCTGCACTCGAAACGCCAGTGAACCGGGTAAGGGATGCCGTGCAGAGTCTGCAGGCCGACTACAACGGCGAATCTGGCCCTCAGCGCGGCTTCGAACTGCGCGAGGTCGGCGGCGGTTGGCGCATTTTTGTAAGACAAGATTTTGACTGGGCTGTTCGCATGTTCGTCGCAAACGAGAGCCCTTCGAAACTCTCGCAAGCCGCTCTCGAGACGCTGGCCGTAATTGCCTACAAGCAGCCGATCTCTAGGGGTCAGGTTGCTTCTATTCGCGCCGTGAACGTCGATTCGGTTGTCAAGACACTAATCAGTCGCGGGCTAATCACCGAACTGTTTACCGACAGCGAAACCGGCGCAATCAACTACGGAACAACTCCTTTGCTTCTAGAACTACTCGGCATCAACTCGCTTGAAGATCTGCCGATGATTAGCCCTTACCTTCCAGACGCAGATAGTGACTTCGATGCCAACCTCTAAATCAAAAGCAGAGAATTCAGAAGCAGAAAGCTCAGAGGCAGAGCAAGGCGTTCGCCTGCAGAAGGTCATGGCTGCGGCCGGGGTTGCTTCGCGCCGGGTTTGCGAAGACCTCATAGTTCGTGGGCAGGTCACCGTGAACGGCAAGCGAGTTACCGAGCTTGGCACTCGCGTAGATCCAGAAGTAGATCGCGTCACCGTGAGCGGAACGCCGATTCAGCTTGACGTCTCTAAGGTCTATCTCGCTCTCAACAAACCGGTTGGTGTTGTGAGCAGCATGGCCGACGAAAACGGCCGAGCCGACCTAAGCCAGTTTGTTGAAGGCTACGAGCGGGTGTTCAACGTGGGCCGACTAGACGCCGAAACCAGTGGGCTGATCATTATGACCAACGACGGCGACCTGGCGCACAAGCTAGCACACCCAAAGTTCGGAGTCACAAAGACCTACGTCGTTCGAGTTCAGGGGGTTGTCGAGCCAGGCATCGTTCACAAACTGCTAAGCGGTTTCGAGCTCGAAGACGGTTTCATCAAGGCCGACAAGGCCAAGTTGGTGCAGGTATCGATAGGCGAGAGCCTTCTAGAAATAGAGTTGCACTCGGGTCGCAACCGAATCGTGCGCAGAATGTTCGATTTTCTGGGGCACCCGGTTCTCGGTTTGGTGCGCAAACAGTTTGGCTCAATTCAACTTGGGCCGCTAAAGGTCGGCAAGGTTCGCGAACTGAGCAAGGTTGAGATCGGCGCGCTTTTGAAGGCCGCCGAAGGAAAGTCAACTCGAACATCGCAAGCGGCTAAGCGAGCTCCGCACGTTAATCCAGCAAAAGCAAGAGGAAAGTAGACCATGGCACTAAGGGCAATTCGCGGCGCAATTCAGCTCGAGACCGATGAGCGCGAGCACCTACTCAAGTCGACAGCCGAACTGCTATCGAAAGTTTTGCACGTGAACAACATAGACAGTTCATCGCTCGTCTCGATTCTCTTCACCGCGACACCAGACATCACCAGTGAGTTTCCGGCGCTAGCCGCTCGCGAGCTCGGACTCGGCGATGTTCCACTGATGTGTTTCGTCGAAATGGATGTGAAGCATTCGCTTGAGCGCGTCATCCGTGTGATGGTTTACGCAGACATCGAAACCAGTCGCCAAGAGATTCAGCACGTTTACCTTCGTGGCGCGACAGCATTGCGTTTGGATCTCGCCCAGTGACTTCTCGCACCCAGGGTCAAGTTCGCATAGTAGGTGCCGGTCTTATCGGCACCAGCGTTGGCCTTGCCTTGAGCAAACTGGGTGTAGATGTGATTATCGAGGATATTTCGCCGGCTGTGCAGTCACTTGCCATCGATTACGGTGCCGGTCGACAGCCAGCTTCAAGTGATGCCCCGAATTTGATTGTGGTCTGTGTTCCGCCAGATGTCACCGCGGTCGTCGTCGAGCAGGAATTGTTGAAGTTTCCGGCGGCTATCGTCACGGATGTCGCCAGCGTGAAGTCGGCAATTCTAGAAAAGCTGCGAGCGAACTCTGCAGACCTTGAGCGATACGTTGGCTCTCACCCGATGGCTGGGCGCGAGCGCGGCGGTGCAGCATCGGGTCGGGCCGACCTCTTTTTCGGTCGAGTTTGGGTGCTGACACCTTCTGACCAAAGTTCGAGCAGCGCAGTGCAGGCAATTGAGAATTTGGCCTTGGATCTCTCGGCATCGCCGATTCGCGTTTCAGCCGCAGAACATGACCGCGCTGTTGCCTATGTTTCTCACCTTCCGCAGTTGGTCGCCAGTCTTACCGCGGCAACTCTGGTTGACGCCTTCGACGAAGATGTCGCTCTTGCGGGTCAGGGAGTGCGCGACACAACACGAATTGCGGCCAGCGACCCAAAACTTTGGATTCAGATTCTTGCGGCCAACGCACCCGAGGTTCGTTCGGTGTTGCGCAAACTTCAGGCAGATCTTGATTCGGTGGCCAAAGCGCTCGACGATCCGCAGGCAACCGGAGCACTAGCAACGCTGAACTCTTTGCTCGAGCGCGGAAATCTCGGTGTGGCCAAGCTGCCAGGCAAGCACGGCACGAAGGCAACGCGTTACTCGATAACAACCGTGATGATTGACGACAAGCCAGGTGAATTGGCTCGCTTGCTAAGCGAAATCGGCGAAATCGGCGTGAACCTCGAGGAAATTAAACTGGAGCATTCACCGAGCAGCCCGGTCGGTTTGGTCGAACTATCGGTGCTTCCAGATGCTGAGTCGAATCTGGTTTCTGCGCTAACCCAACGCGGTTGGAAGTTGGTGGGCTAGTGAGCAAGGTAATCGTTGCAATCGATGGCCCTGCCGGTTCTGGTAAGTCAAGCGTGAGCAAACAGGTGGCTCGCGAATTTGGCTTTGCCTACCTAGACACCGGCGCTGCATACAGAGCGCTAGCTTGGGCGACACTGAACGGCCTGAGTTTCGAGAGGCTGGCTGCCAACGACTTCGAAACTGATTTTGAATATTCGATTTCGACTGATCCTGACAATTTTTGGGTGCGGGTTGGAGAGCACGATGTCACCGAGGCGATTCGCACATCGCTGATTTCTGAAACCGTGAGTTCGGTGGCCGCGCTTTCGCACGTGCGCGATTTCATGAAGCGACTCACCAAGAAAATCGTTGACGAGTGCCCGTATGACGGCGCAATTGTCGAAGGTCGAGATATCACCACCGTGGTCTTTCCCGATGCCCAAAGCAGGCTTCTGCTAACGGCGTCAGAGGAGGTACGATTGCAAAGAAGGTCTAAAGAGCTTTCGGCAGACTCGGCTAGCGCTGTTGTCAATCAGGTCTCGAAGCGAGACGAAACCGACTCAAAGATCGTTGACTTCATGAATGCTGCTGTCGGAGTGACGCTAATTGATTCTTCGAACCTAGATTTTGATCAAACCGTTTCGGTCATGATTGCCCAAATTAAAGCTGACCTGAAAGCGAGCGCTCAATGAACGACGACTTCGAATATGAGCCAATTGCTCCCGAGTTTTTAGAGAAGCTTCGCGAGGTCTCAGACCAAGACGCCGAAACTAAAGCCAAGGCCATGCGCATGGGCCTAGAGGAGTATGACCTCGATCCCGAAGACCTAGATGTATTGGCTACCGAACTGGGTTTCGAAGACGAACCCCTATATCTTCCGGCGCTGCCGGTGCTTGCAATCGTGGGTCGGCCGAACGTTGGCAAGTCTGCCCTCGTGAACCGCATTCTTGGCCGTCGCGAGGCTGTTGTCGAAGACAAGCCAGGAGTAACCCGCGACCGAGTTTCTTATAAGGCCGAGTGGAACGACCGAAAGTTCACCCTGGTCGACACCGGCGGGTGGGAGCCAGACGCCAAGGGAATTGACAAGTCGGTCGCCATCCAGGCTGAGATTGCAATTGAGCTAGCCGATGCCGTGATTTTTGTTGTCGACGCGATGGTCGGCGCGACCTCTAGCGACGAACGAGTCGTACCGATGCTTCGCAAGAGCGGCAAGCCAGTAATTCTGGTGGCTAACAAGATTGATGATTTGAAGCAAGAGCCAGAGGCAGCAGCTCTCTGGTCGCTCGGGCTCGGCGAGCCGTTTCCGGTTTCTGCGGTTCACGGCCGAGGCGTGGCAGATATGCTCGACGCCGCCATGAAAGTTCTGCCAGAAGTTTCTGCGGTCGCAAAGCAAGAATTTGGTGGGCCGAGAAGGGTCGCCATTATTGGTCGGCCGAACGTTGGCAAGTCTTCGCTCTTAAACAAGGCTGTTGGTTCTGAGCGTGCGGTTGTAAACGATTTAGCCGGCACAACGCGCGATCCGATTGACGAGCAGGTTGAACTCGGCGGGCGCATCTGGCGCTTTGTTGACACTGCCGGCATTCGACGCCGGGTGCACTTGGCTCAGGGCGCAGACTTCTATGCGAGCTTGAGAACAGCAGCCGCACTAGAGCGAGCAGAGGTAGCGGTTGTGCTCTTCGATGTCACTCAACCGATTAGCGAAGCCGACATTCGAATTGTCGATATGGCACTCGAGTCAGGTCGAGCACTTGTTTTGGCATTCAACAAGTGGGACGAGCTCGACGACGAACGTCGCAAGTATCTTGAGCGCGAAATTGAACAAGATCTAGCTCACGTCGACTGGGCGCCGCGCGTAAACATCTCTGCTAAAACCGGTAGGCACCTCGAGAAGTTGGTTCCAGCTCTTGAGGTCGCACTCGACGGTTGGGACACCCGAGTGGCAACCGGCAAATTCAATGCGTTTCTGCAAGAACTCACGATGGCGAATCCGCATCCGGTTCGCGGCGGAAAACAGCCGAGAATTCTTTACGGCAGCCAGGTTTCAAGTCGGCCACCGAAATTCGTTTTGTTTAGCACGGGCTTCTTAGACCCCGGCTATCGCAGATTCATTCAGCGCAGACTTCGCGAAACCTACGGTTTCGAGGGAAGTCCGATTGAGGTTGCCATGCGAATTCGCGAGAAGCGAAAGCGATAAACTCCAAGAGATAAACGGGCTATAGCGCAGCTTGGTAGCGCACTTGTCTGGGGGACAAGGGGTCGTGGGTTCAAATCCCGCTAGCCCGACTAGAGAAAGGAAATCATGAGCATCTGGCAGCAGCTCGGCACGGTTCCCAACTTGCTCAGTCTCTTGCGCCTCGCGCTTGTGCCGGTATTTCTTGTTCTCATTCTCAACGGTCGCAACCTCGAGGCGATTATCGTTTTGGCAATCGCTAGTATCACCGACTACCTCGACGGTTACTTCGCCAGAAAACTAAAGCAAGAGACTCGTCTTGGGCAGTTGCTCGACCCGGCGGCAGATCGGCTCTACATTTTCGCAACCCTGATCGGTCTAGCAATCGTCGGTTACATTCCGCTCTGGCTAACGATTGTGGTTATCGCCCGCGATCTGATTCTGCTTTTCACCTACCCAATTCTCGCCAGTCGCGGCTATGGGCCGCTTCCGGTTCACTACCTCGGTAAGGCCGGCACCTTCGCTTTGCTTTACTCGTTTCCGCTGCTTCTTATCGCGGCGGCTTTTCCAGATATCTCGCTTTTCGTTTTGCCGGTGGCTTGGGCATTTGCCCTATGGGGCATCGGACTTTACTGGTGGGCGGGGTTTGTCTATCTGGCTCAAGTTCGATCAGTGGTGAAATCGAGCTCCGCCGATTCGGCTAGGCTTGGCGACTGAGGTAACCATGGAATTTCAAGAATCTGAGCCAAGCGGCAAGTCGAACGACTCAACCGAGCGCTTCAACGATGACCTGCTCTCGCAAGACTCGCAAGGTTTGAATTCAGAAGAGCGCGATGCGGTCGAGGCGTTGCCTTCTGCCAGTGCGCTGCTGATTGTTCAGCGTGGCCCAAACGAGGGTGCCCGATTCTTGCTAGACCAAGACCTCACTACCGTTGGTCGTCACCCGAACGCAGATATCTTCTTGGATGACGTTACGGTTTCTAGACGTCACGCAGAGTTTCGTCGCAGCGGAAATCAGTTTCTGGTCGAGGATTTGGCATCGTTGAACGGCACCTACTTCGATGGCGTTAGAATCGAGTCTGCGCTTCTAGATGATGGCGCTGAAGTTCAAATCGGTAAATTCAAGTTCACATTCTTTGCATCAAGAGCAGATTTAGGAGAGTAGACAAATGGTTGAACCTACTCCAATTTCTCAGGCAAGGTCTAGCAAGCTCGTAACAATCGGCCAGGTGCTTTCTTTGCTCACACCTGAGTTTCCAGAACTCACCCAGTCGAAACTTCGTTTTCTTGAAGACAACGGATTGGTCACTCCGCAGAGAACCGATTCGGGATATCGCAAGTTCAATGAGTCTGATGTCGAACGTCTGCGTTTGATTTTGGAGTTGCAGCGCGATCGCTATCTTCCGCTCAAGGTAATCGGTCAATTCCTCGCAGATCTAGATGCTGGAAAGTCGGTAGCACTGCCGGGAGATGACTCAAAAAACAGTCGTCACTCTCGAGTTATCACATCGAAAAATGTGACGAAAATAGAACTTATTGCAGAAACCTCAATCACTGACGCGCTGATTGCAGAAGCGCAGTCTGTCGGATTGATATCTCAGGAGCCGTTCAACGCGAGCACAATTGAAATCGCGCGCTCAATTATGAAACTCAATCGCGGCTTCGGCATAACTCCGCGCCACCTAAGAGGCGTGAAGACTGCAGCAGACCGCGAAATCGGCATAATCGAGGGTGTCGTTGCTCCGGTTTTGGCGAAAAAAGAGCCGGCAAGCAGATCAAAGGCTGCACATTTTGCTGAAGAGTTGCAGAGTCACTTTGCAAACATCCGTGAAGAGTTGATTCGCTCAGCCATCGCAAAAATCGACGACTAATTCGCTAGATTACTGGGCTCTGCGTGCGACACGCCGAGCGATTAAATTAACGCTTCGAAAACTGTTATTCAAGGAAAGATTGCACTAGAACTTAAACCTGTAGTTGAACCTGAAGGGAGCCCAATTGATTCCAATCAATGACTCTGGCGCGCCTGAAAACGACTACTCGCAAGACATGCTTTTCACCGACGGCAGTCCATCTATGGATCCAAAACTTGGCTACAGGGGTATTTCAGCCGCAGCCGCAGCCGGAATCAGCTACCGCCAACTCGACTACTGGGACAGAACTGCTCTCGTGCAGCCAAGCGTTAGGGGAGCGGCCGGTTCGGGTTCGCAGCGACTTTACGCATTCCGCGACATTCTGGTCTTGAAACTGGTCAAGCGACTTCTAGACACCGGTGTCTCTCTTCAGCAAATTCGAATCGCCGTCGAACAGCTTCGCGCCTCTGGCATCAATGACCTAGCGAGAACCACGCTCATGTCTGACGGAGCCAGGGTTTACCTTTGCACCACAGAAGACGAGGTTATCGACCTGCTCGGCCGCGGTCAGGGTGTCTTTGGCATCGCGGTTGGAAAAGTGCTTCGCGAAGTCGAAGCCAGCTTGGTAAACATCAAGGCGAACCACATCGATGAGTTTGATGAACTATCAGCTCGCCGTGCAAGCAAAAAAGCTGTTTAGCGCTGATCTTCTTCTGGCTGTTCAATTTCAAGTTTGAAATTCCAGCTACCCGTGTTGGTTGAAACTTCTTCCTGCTGAGCCACAACCTCGTCGTCTTGCCAACTCGGCTCGGTCCATTCGCTTTGCGGTTGCTGCGCTAGGTCATTAGTTTCGATTGCTTCGAAAGATTCGTTTGGTTCTTCTGCAATTGCGATCGGTTCGACAACTTCTCCGAGTTCTTCGATGGCAGTTTCAATGGTCACAATCTCTGGGCGCTTGCTTCCGCGCTTGTGACGTCTAAAGAACTTGCGTTTTTCTTTCGGCTTCTCGACCGTTACTTCTTCGTTTGGTTCTTCGAACGCAAGCATTGCGCGATCAAGCAAATCCGTGAAAAAATCTGCGATTTCAATAGCGCCCTCGCCAGGCCAGGTGTGAATCGGTCTCGCAGCGCCCTGAGTCTGCTGCAGGTGCGCGCGCTCTTCGAGATAGTTCGGAATCAGCAGGCCAGGGAACATCTCGTTGAGTTCCTGAACTCTAAAGTCTTGTTCCTTCGAAGCAGGTCGGTGTCTGTTGACCAAAATTCCCAGCGGGCGAACTCGCTTGGTGATTGCGGTTCTTACCTCTTCTAATGCACGGATAGCCCTGTCGGCGGCGACCACCGAGAAGATGCCCGGCTCGGTGACGATCAGAACTCGGTCGCTGGCCACCCAAGCGGTGCGGGTAAGTGCGTTGATAGATGGAGGGGTGTCGATAATGACGAGGTCATAGATCGTCTCGACGTTGTGCAGACCCTCTTCGAGCTTCCAGGTCTGGCGAACAGTCGGGTGGGGAGTGTCGTGATGGATGCTGCGCGGGCTGCCGACCATGACATCGACCGATCCGCCTCCCACCTTGCCCCAGGTTGAAGATACGATTGAGGCAGACACGACGTTGTGTTTTGGGTTCTTCAGAACGCTGGCAACGGTTGTCTTGAATTCCCCAACCGCTCCTAATCCGGTCGTAGCGTCGCACTGGGGGTCTAGATCAATAACCAGGGTCTTGAGTCCGCGTGCGAAGGCAGCCGAAGCTAAACCAAGGGCAACCGTGGTTTTGCCGACGCCTCCCTTTAGGGAACTAACGCTGAGAACATGCACCTGAATAGGCTACCTTTTTATCTCAAGGGCCCGAAACCCCTTGTTCGCAATAACGACCTAAGGAACCGATGTTCAAGAAGATTCTGGTTGCCAATCGAGGCGAAATAGCCGTTCGCGCCTTTCGGGCCGCCTACGAGCTCGGTGCCAAGACTGTGGCCGTTTTCCCCTATGAAGATCGCAATTCGACCCACAGGCTCAAGGCAGACGAGTCCTACCAGATTGGCGTCGTTGGGCATCCGGTTCGCGCTTATCTAGACGTCAGCGAGATTATCCGTGTGGCAAAAGAGAGTGGCGCAGACGCCATTTATCCGGGCTACGGCTTTTTGTCTGAAAATCCAGAATTGGCCGAGGCCGCGAAGAAAAACGGCATCACCTTTATCGGGCCAAACTCTGATGTCTTAGAGATGGCCGGCAACAAAGTTGTTGCGAAAGAGGCTGCTATTCGCGCCGGCGTTCCGGTTCTAAAGTCGTCACAGTCTTCGGCAAACGTTGATGAACTCGTCAATCAAGCAGATTCGATTGGCTTTCCGATATTCGTGAAGGCCGTTGCCGGTGGTGGCGGGCGCGGAATGCGAAGGGTTGCTAAGCAAGAAGACCTTCGCGCAGCTCTTGTCGAGGCTTCGCGTGAGGCCGAGAGTTCATTCGGCGATGCTCGCGTCTTTTTAGAGCAAGCCGTTATTCGCCCGCGTCACATCGAAGTTCAAATTTTGGCCGACACCTTTGGCAACGTTGTGCACCTGTTTGAACGCGATTGCTCGGTGCAGCGACGAAACCAAAAAGTTGTCGAGATCGCACCGGCACCGCTTATCGACGAAGACTTGCGACAGGCTCTCTATCGCGATGCGGTTGCCTTCGCAAAAACCATCGGCTACCAAAATGCCGGCACAGTTGAGTTCTTGATTGACACCGTCGGCGAGAATGCCGGCAAGCATGTTTTTATTGAGATGAACCCGAGAATTCAGGTTGAGCACACCGTTTCAGAAGAAATCACCGATGTCGATCTCGTGCAGAGCCAGATGCGCATCGCGTCGGGCGAATCGCTTGACGACCTCGGCTTGACCCAAGACAAAATTCAGCGTCACGGCTTCGCGATTCAGTGCCGCATCACAACCGAAGACCCGGCGGCAAACTTCAGACCAGACACCGGAAAAATCACTACCTATCGCTCACCAGGCGGCGCGGGAATTCGACTCGACGGCGGAACGGTCTCAACCGGTGCCGAGGTCAGCCCGCACTTTGACTCGCTACTTGTGAAACTCATCGCTAGGGGGCGCGACTTCAAGTCGGCAGTGATTCGCAGCGAGCGAGCTCTCGCCGAGTTCCGCATCCGTGGCGTGTCAACCAACATCGCGTTTCTGCAGGCTGTCATGGCCGACCCTTCTTTTCGAGCCGGCGACCTGAGCACCGCTTTCATCGACGAACGCCCTCAGCTCTTCACGTCGGCGCCGTCGCGCGACCGCGGCACCAAGATCATGTCTTGGCTGGCCGACGTCACCGTGAACCAGCCGAATGGCCCTCGCGGTCAGCACATTTCTCCGGGCAAGAAGTTGCCGAAGGTCGACCTGTCTCAGCCAGCACCAGCCGGTTCGCGCCAGCGACTGCTGCAACTTGGCCCAAAAGCCTTTGCGGCCGACCTGCGCGCACAAAACGCGGTTGCAATAACCGACACCACATTCAGGGATGCCCACCAGTCTCTGCTTGCAACTCGAGTTCGCGCCCGCGATCTCGTTCAGGTTGCACCGCACGTTTCTCGACTAACTCCGCAGCTGCTTTCGGTTGAAGCTTGGGGCGGAGCGACCTACGACGTTGCGCTTCGTTTTCTCGGCGAAGACCCTTGGGAGCGACTAGAAGCGCTTCGTGCCGCCATGCCAAACATCTGTTTGCAAATGTTGCTTCGCGGAAGAAACACTGTTGGTTACACGCCTTACCCGCAAGAGGTGACCGAAGCATTCGTGAAAGAAGCCGTGGTCGCAGGCATCGACATTTTCAGAATCTTTGACGCGCTCAACGATGTCGAACAGATGCGTCCGGCAATCGAGGCTGTTCTCAGAACCGAAACAGCAATCGCCGAAGTTGGCTTGTGCTACACGGCAGATCTGCTTGACCCGAACGAGACCCTTTACACGCTCGATTACTATCTTGACCTGGCAGAAAAAATCGTCGCTGCCGGTGCTCACATAATCGCAATTAAAGACATGGCCGGTTTGTTGCGCCCGGCTGCAGCTGCAAAGTTGGTTTCGGCGCTGCGTGAACGTTTTGATGTGCCGGTGCATCTGCACACCCACGACACCGCAGGTGGTCAGTTGGCAACGCTTATGGCGGCGATCAATGTCGGCGTCGACGCTGTTGATGTCGCATCTGCTCCGATGGCCGGAACCACCTCGCAACCTTCTGCGTCAGCCCTAATCGCGGCTCTTGAAAACACAGAGCGAGACGCGGGCATCTCACTTGGCGCGGTAACCGCTCTCGAGCCATACTGGCAAGCCGTTCGCAGCGTCTACGCACCTTTCGAATCTGGACTACCGGGGCCAACCGGTCGCGTCTACCAACACGAGATTCCTGGTGGCCAGCTTTCTAACCTGCGCCAACAGGCAATTGCGCTTGGGCTAGGCAATCAGTTCGAAAGAGTCGAAGACATGTATGCCGCGGCGAATCGAATTTTGGGTAGACCAACCAAGGTGACACCTTCGTCAAAGGTCGTCGGCGATCTCGCGCTTCACCTGGTGGCTGTTGGTGCAGACCCAGATGATTTCGCGGCCAACCCGCAAAACTACGATGTGCCTGACAGTGTTGTCGGTTTCATGGCCGGTGAGCTTGGCGACTTGCCGGGCGGCTGGCCAGAACCGTTTAGAACCAAGGTGCTTCAGGGCAAGAACGTGAAGTTTGGCGTCACAGCTCTGAACACGGATGACCTCGCGGCGCTCAACTCGACAGACAGCACGCTCAAGCGCGCCACACTAAACCGGTTGCTCTTCGCAGGCCCGACCGCCGAGTTCATCAAGTTCAGAGACACCTACGGGCGTCTCGATCAGGTTGACACCGTTGACTACCTATACGGTCTCGAACAGGGTGCCGAACACGTTGTTGAGATTTCGAAGGGTGTGCAGCTTTACGTTGGGCTTGAAGCAATCGGTTCTCCAGATGCCAAGGGATTCCGCACAGTAATGACCACACTCAACGGTCAACTTCGACCGATAAATGTGCGCGATCGAAAAATTGCCGTCGATGTGATTCAGGCCGAGAAAGCCGATTCGACAAACATGGGTCACGTTGCCGCACCTTTTGCCGGGGTTGTCACGCTTCATACTGTCGAAGGTGCAAGGGTTGAGATTGGTCAGCCAGTAGCAACGATCGAGGCCATGAAGATGGAAGCGTCAATCACTGCCAGTGCCGCTGGCGTTGTGAGCAGGCTAGCCATTGGTCGCACCCAGGCGGTCGAGGCCGGAGACCTCATAATTGTGGTTGAGCCCGACCGAGGCTGAATCACTGGTAAACTCGGGTAGTTATCGCGTTAGCGAACATTTGTTGGCATAGGAGCATCGGTTTTGGCTATTTGGGATAAGAAACCAGAAGATGACGACTTTCTAGCTCCACGCGCTGCCGCAGACCAGCCTGCCGAAGAAAACGAAATTCAAACTCACGCGCTTGCCGAATTGGCTGTCGATTCTGGAATCATCGATGTGACCCCGAGCACTCAGTCTGTGCAGATTGTCACAGAGGATGAGCGCACCAACCGCATTGTGTCGCCAACCACAGAACCGACAAGCGACACCGGCCCAATCTCGAGACGCTCAAACTACTCGCGACGCGACTCGCTTCGCGGTGAAACCTTCGACCAGCCAGAACCGGCTGCCATGCTCACCGCAGATCGACTTATTGACACAAGTTCACGAAACCGCCCAGCGCCAGAGAGCGGTTTCAGAAGGTTCATCTATTTCATCTCGCTAAAGACCATTAATCTTGGCGACTCGTTGAAGGTGCGCGAACGCAAAGCTCTCGACCTTAGAATCGGTGCCCAGCTAGACGGGGGAGCAAAGTTCGTTCCGGTGTTAACTCGCAAGGGCGGTGTTGGCAAAACCACCGTCTCGACACTCTTGGGCATGGCTCTCTCGCTGGTGCGTGAAGACCGAGTCATCGCAATCGACGCAAACCCCGACCGTGGCACTCTGGCAGAGCGAATTAGCAAGTCAACCCGCTTTACGGTTCGCGATGTCGTGAATCGCGCTGCCGCAATCGATGGCTTCACAGATTTCAGCACCATGGTCTCGCGAGACATCACTCGACTCGATGTTCTGGCTTCAGACAGCGACCCCATGCTCTCAGAAGCATTCAATGAAGGCGACTACAACGTGGTTGCCGACATGGCTGCGCGTTACTACTCAATCGTGCTGACCGACTGCGGAACCGGAATTGTGCACTCGGTAATGCGACCAACATTGCAACGCGCTAACGGGCTCGTTATTGTTTCCGGCGGTTCTGTAGATGAGGCAAGACTTGCATCCGAGACTCTCACCTGGCTTGAAGCCAACGGTTACGGAGATCTGGTTCGCAACGCCGTGGTTGCGCTGAACACGGCCACTCAGGCAACGCAGCTGGTGAAGCTCGATGAAATCGAGCAGCACTTCAAGACTCGCGTTCGCGCAGTTGTAAAGATTCCATATGATGAAGCCCTAGCCGCCGGTTCGGTAATTAAGTTCACCGAACTGAAAAAGGGAACGCAGCAAGCTGCCAGAGAGTTGGCGGCTTTGGTGGTTGACGGTCTAAACAACCCGCGCATCTAGTCATGGCGGTTCGACAGATCAGGCTCTTCGGAGACCCGGTGCTCAAGACCCCGAGCGACCTTATCGTCGACTTCGATGAAAAACTCTTCGCGCTGGTAGAAGACCTTCTCGATACCACTGCGGTGGCCGGCCGTGCCGGCGTTGCAGCGCCACAGATCGGCATCAATCTTCGAGCGTTCAGTTTTCACGTAGATAAGCAGCTCGGTTATGTTTTGAACCCGACTCTCGCCGAGGTCTCGGGCGAGCTGCGTTTAGTTGAAGAAGGGTGCCTCTCGGTGCCGGGATTGTGGCACAAGACGCCGCGCTACGAATGGGCTCGGGTTACGGGTTTTGACAAAAACGGCGATGCGGTTGTGGTTGAGGGTTCAGGATTGCTCGCTCAAGCGCTGCAGCACGAATGCGATCATCTAGACGGCATGCTCTACCTTGACCGGCTCGATGCTGAAGAGCGCAAACTCGCTATGCGAGAAGTTCGAAACTCAGACTGGTTCTTGAAGAACTAAGCCTTTTCTTCGTAAAGTTCGTCGACCGCCCAAGCGAAGTCTTTCATTACGACGTTTCGCTTGAGTTTCAAGCTCGGGGTGAGGTGCCCTGAGCTCTCGGTAAGTTCATCTGGAATAATCACAAACTTTCTAATCGACTCGGCGCGCGAAACCAACTTGTTTGCGTCGTCAATTGCAGCTTGGATAGCAGCGATCACCAGGGGAGACTTTGCGGCATCTGAAACCGACATGGTGTTTTCTCCACCGTGGTTGGCTAGCCAGATCGGAAGCATCTCAGAGTCGAGCGAAATCATTGCCGCGATGAACGGTTTGTTGTCACCGATTACAACGACCTGACCGATTAGCGGGTTTGCCCTTAGTGGATCTTCGAGCACAGCAGGTGCAACGTTCTTTCCGCCGGCAGTAACTAGAAGTTCTTTCTTTCGACCAGTGATGCTAAGCAGGCCATCCTCGTCAAGCATGCCAATGTCGCCGGTTGCAAACCATTCGCCATCCATGACCTCTGCGGTTGCGGCTTCGTTTCTCCAGTATCCGCGCATGATGTTGTTTCCGCGGAGCCAGATTTCGCCATCGTCGGCAATCTTCACGCCGGTGCCAGGCAGCGGTGTGCCAACTTTGCCGATCTTGATGTGCGCAGGGCGAGAAATGGTCGCGGGTGCAGTGGTCTCGGTTAGGCCGTAGCCCTCGAGCACGATTACGCCGAGTGCCCTAAAGAAGTGGCCGAGACGCGCGCCCAGTGGTGCACCGCCAGAAATTGCGTACTGAAGGTTGCCACCCATTGCAGCGCGAATCTTCTTGTAGACCAACTTGTCGAAAACGAAGTGCTGCAGTTTGAGCTTCAGGCTCGGGCCGCCATTGTCGAGTGACTCAGACCAGGCGACTGCAACGTTTGCGGCCTTTCTGAAAATGTCTCCCTTGCCGCCAGCTTCGGCTTTTTGCTCTGCTCCGTTGTAAACCTTTTCGAAGACACGAGGAACCGCAAGCAAAAATTCCGGCTTGAACGCGGCAAGTGACTTGGCTACGTTTCGAGGGTCAGCCTCGTGGGTGACCTTGATGCCACCGGCCACGCAAAGAACTTCAACGAAGCGTGCGAAGACGTGGGCGAGTGGCAAGAAAAGCACTGTGCTTCTTCCTTCGACGAGCACGTCAGGCAAATCTTTTCTTGCGTTCTGGCTCAACTCGATGAAGCCCCGGTGAGTGAGTTCACAACCCTTTGGCTTTCCGGTTGTGCCAGAGGTGTAAATGATTGTTGCCAAATCGCGCAGCTTGCTCGATTTGCGTCGCTGCTCGAGAACCTCATCCGTGATTTCTTTGCCACGCTTCTTTAGTTCTTCTATACAGTTGTCATCGAAAATCATTAGCAGGCGAGCCAAGGGAACGGCTGCCTTGATTTGAGCGAATCGTTCGGCGTGCTCGGCGGTTTCGGTGAAGAGCGCGACCGAGTCGCTGTTCGAGAGAATCCACTCCATCTGTGCCGCCGAAGAGGTTTCATAGATCGGCACCGAAACTGCGCCCGCGAACCAAATCGCGAAGTCTAAGACGGTCCACTCGTAACGGGTGCGGCTCATTATCGCAACGGCTTGGCTCGGTTGAATTCCGCTGGCAATCAATCCCTTAGCGACCTGCTGAACTTCGGCCAAAAACTTGGTGGCAGAAACAGCCTCAAAGCCCTCGGCTTTGGCAAGGGCGTAGAGAGTCAAGTCAGGTGTGTTTTTGGCACGGTCTACCAAGAGGTCGGTAATGTTCATGTCCTCTGGTGAGACAACCAGGGCGGGAATGTCCAGTATTCGCACTTCGTTCTCCTCGTCGAGATGGTTAGGCACAACTCTAACGGCATTCTCGGGGCTAACTCGCCCAGCATTCTTGGCTAAAATGGCAGGGTTCGGAAAGGACTCAACCATGCACGCAGTCGGCATTGATATTGGTGGCACCAAGATTGCCGGCGCTTTGGTCGATGAGTCTGGGCGCATTGTGCGAGAAGCCCGCGTGCCGACCCCCGAGACATACGGCGATGACATCATCGATGCCGTTGTTGAACTAGTCAGCGAACTGACCGAAGGCGCAGAAGCCATTGGAGTTGGCGTTGCCGCGGCGGGCTTTATCGACGCAGATCAAGCTACCATCGCCTATTCGCCAAACATCGGTTGGCGAAACGAGCCGCTTAAGGCGAAGATCGAAGCCAAGATTTCGCTTCCGGTGATTCTTGAAAACGACGCCAATGCTGCCGGCTGGGCGGAGTTCAAATTTGGCGCTGGGCGCGGAACCAAGAACATGATCATGCTCACGATCGGCACCGGCGTCGGTGGCGCTGTGATTGCCGACTCGAGACTGCTGCGCGGTGGCTTCGGCATCGGTGGCGAGCTTGGTCACATTCGTGTTGTGCCTGATGGCCTGCTCTGCGGCTGCGGAGCGCACGGTTGTATCGAGCAATACGGCTCAGGAACTGCGCTGCTCAAGTCTGCCCGACAGCTCGCTGACGCTGGCACCGACGAGGGTGCAACTCTGCGCAAACTTCGTGACCATGCCGGTGAACTATCTGGCGATCAGGTTTACGAGGCCATTCTTCAGGCCGACCCTGGAGCGCTCAGATTGCTGCGCGAACTGGGCCAGTGGCTCGGCGAGACGGTTGCGAGTCTCACAGCGGTGCTCGACCCCGAAATCGTCGTGATCGGCGGCGGAGTGAGCGCTGCCGGAGATCTTTTGCTCGACCCCATTCGCAAGGCCTACCTAGAAAACCTGCCAGCAAGAGGCTTTCGCCCGGAGTTGAGTGTGAAAGCGGCAGAGTTTGTGAACGATGCGGGTGTCATTGGCGCCGCAGATTTAGTGCGCTCAGCTCTAGAGCACAGGTAAAATAGGTTCTTCGCGGCGAATACGAGAGGAACACAGCGATGGCTTACTTCATCCTGAAGAATCTTGTTCTGGGTCCGCTGCTTCGACTCGTTTTTAGGCCTTGGGTTCGTGGCATGGAAAACATCCCAAGTTCTGGTGCAGTCATCTTGGCTAGCAACCATCTCTCATTCTCAGATTCGATTTTTCTGCCTCTGCAGAGCCGACGCCCGGTGGTTTTTCTCGCCAAGAGCGAGTACTTCACCGGCAAGGGTGTCAAGGGTGCTTTGGTGCGCTGGTTCTTCAAGGCAACCGGGCAGCTCTCGATTGATCGCAGTGGCGGAAAAGCATCCGAGGCATCTCTCAACACTGGCCTAAGCGTTTTGAGCCAAGGTCTTGTCTTAGGAATCTACCCGGAGGGCACAAGGTCGCCCGATGGAAAGTTGTACCGAGGCAGAACTGGCATCGCCAGGATGGCCCTCGAGTCGAAGGTTTCAGTTATTCCGGTGGCCATGATCGATACCGAAAAGGTTCAGCCAATCGGCAAACGTTTTCCGCGAATTCGACGAGTTGGAATTGTTGTCGGTTCACCGCTCGACTTCACCAGATTTGACGGCATGGAAGGCGACCGAATCGTCTTGCGCGCCGTGACCGACGAAATCATGTATGAGTTGGCGAAACTGAGCGGTCAAGAATATGTCGACTCTTATGCGTCTTCAGTGAAAGAGAAGCGCGCAAAACTTGCGCGTCAGTAATCGGTGGATTAGATGAACGAAAAAATTGTGGCCGTTGACCCGAAGGTTTTGGCCGGGCTAGATAACTACCTGAATCTGCCTGCCCTTCAGCAACCAACGTGGCCTGACCAGTCTGCTGTTGCAGCAGTGCGCGCCGAGCTCGCTACTCTGCCACCGCTCGTCTTCGCCGGTGAGGTCGATATTCTTCGCGCCCGTCTAGCTCAAGCCGCATCTGGAAAAGCTTTTCTCTTGCAAGGCGGTGACTGCGCAGAGACCTTCGTAGACGCCACAGCAGATCGAATTCGCAACCGAGTGAAGACGATTCTCCAAATGGCGCTCGTCTTGACCTACGGCGCATCGATGCCAATCATCAAAATGGGTCGCATGGCTGGTCAGTTTGCGAAACCGCGTTCGAGCGATTTCGAGACCAGAGAGGGCGTAACGCTTCCGGCATACCGTGGTGACATCATCAACGGCTACGACTTCACCGAAGAGTCGCGCACCGCAGACCCGAAGCGAATCTTGAAGGCCTACAACACGGCCGCCTCGACCCTCAACCTCATTCGCGCTTTCACGCAGGGTGGTTTTGCCGATCTTCGCTCGGTGCACGAGTGGAACAGGGGTTTTGCCGACAACCCTGCAAACAAGCGCTACGTTGAATTGGCCCGCGAGATTGACCGAGCAATTGACTTCATGTCTGCCTGCGGTGCCGATTTTGAGCAATTGAGAACCACCGAGTTTTATACATCTCACGAGGGGCTACTTTTCGATTACGAAAGACCGATGACGCGAATCGATTCGAGAACCGGAACGCCTTACCTGACCAGCGGGCACTTTATCTGGGTCGGCGAGAGAACACGTCAGATCGATCACGCACACATCGACTTTCTGTCGAGAATTCGAAACCCAATCGGCGTCAAACTTGGCCCGACAACTCAGGTGTCAGATGTAATCGAATTGATTGAAAAGCTTGATCCGAATCGAGAGCCGGGTCGACTCACCTTTATTACCCGCATGGGCGCATCGAAGATTCGCCACGAGCTTCCGCGTTTGGTCGAAGCCGTTCGTGACAGCGACGCGAATCCGCTCTGGATTAGCGACCCGATGCATGGAAACGGCATCACAACCGCCAACGGTTACAAGTCGCGCAGGTTTGATGACGTCATGGATGAGGTTCGCGGATTCTTCGAAGTTCATCACGAAGCGGGCACTTTTCCGGGTGGCATTCACATCGAGCTAACCGGTGACGATGTTGCGGAGTGCCTCGGTGGCAGCGAGCATATCGATGAGGCTTCTCTCGAAGGGCGTTACGAGAGTCTCTGCGATCCGCGACTCAATCACATGCAGTCACTAGAACTCGCATTTTTGGTTGCCGAGTCGCTTGCGAAAACTAAGCGCACAACTAGTTAGAAGAAATCTTTACGCTGTCGCCGACTCTAAGCTGAGCGCCTGGAGCTACAGAAACTTTCTTCACCTTGGCAATTCCCCAGTTGCTGCTTAATTGGTTTGTGTCTACCACCACAACTAATCCGAGTGATTCCAGCAATGTCTTAGATGCACGGATGGTTTCGCCAACAACTCTTGGCATCGTGACGATGTCTGAGCCTTTAGAAACAACTAGGTTGACTTCGCCACCCTTGCCGAGCGGTTCGGTGATGGGGATGAGAGCAATCGCCTGGCCCTTTGCTACCGTTTCGCTAAATTCAGTGATTATGGTTTTGACCTTCAGACCAGCAACTTGCACCAGGTTGACGGCGGTCTCTTGATCTAGGTTCGCCACCACCGGAATAGAGCCGAGCGAAATCTCAAGATCTATTGCGCTGCCTTCGGGAACCTTGGTTGACCCGCCACCGCTGTGGGCGTAGACGGTTCCAATCGGGGCGGCATTGAACCAGGATGACACTTCGCCGAGCACGAATCCCGATTGCAGAATGATGGCGGTTGCCTCAACCAGGGTCTTGGATTCTAGGTTTGCGACGTTCACCATCTTTGGGCCGCTTGAGACCCGAATGGTGATCGGCCCGCCCCAGTAGAGAGCGCCAGAGTTCGGCTCTGATGAGATAACCAGTCCGCTCGAAACGGTTTTTGAACTCTCGGTGACAACCACTACAGTGGCACCGAGTGACTGCGCCAGACGCTCGGCTTCCACCTGGCTGCGATTGGTTAGATCTGGCATGACGTCGAATCCGCCTGGGCCAGAACTAAACCACCAGCCGGCACCGAGGCCAAGCAGGATAGCTAGCGCGCTGGCCACCAAGACTTTGATTGTTCTGTGAGAGTGAAAAACGCCACCTCGCGCATGCTCGGCTGGTTCGAGATTTAGGGCAATGGTTTGATTGGTGTCATCAGCCAACGCGTCTTGAAGCAATTGAGTCTGGTCTAGCAAGTTTTGCTCTACCGAGTCGATTCTGAGTATCGAAGTTTCGCGAAGCTTCTCGGTCAGCTCACTGCTCTTTTTTGGATTCTTTAGATCTGCCTTTGCTCGCACCAGAATCTTGTGCAACTCCATCGCATCGCTCGGGCGATTCTGGGGCTGCTTCGCGGTTGCCCACAGCACAATCTCATCGAGCAATTCGGGAATCGAACTGTTTAGCGTCGAAGGCGGTGGCACCTCGCTATTGGCATGCTGCATTGCAACCTGAACAGCTTGCTCGCCTCTAAATGGTTGCTGACCGGTGAGCAGTTCGAACAGCATGATGCCGGCGGCGTAAACATCGCTTCGCGCATCGGCGACACCACGCGAGACAAGCTCGGGGCTTAGGTAGGCGACGGTTCCAACCACACCACCGGTCTGGGTCTGCGCAGATATCGGCCTTGCCAAACCAAAGTCGCTGAGCTTCACTTTGCCGTCATCAGATAGCAGCACGTTCTCTGGTTTTAGGTCTCGATGCAAAACGCCAGCCGAGTGCGCGGCGGCTAAGGCTGCCACTATTGGCTCGAAAACATCTAAAGCTCGCTCTGCCGAAAGCGCGCCAAATTTATCCAGGGCGTCTCTTAGCGTTATGCCCGAAACATATTCCATGGCCAGAAAGACAACATCGCCATCTTCGGCCTGGTCAAAAACGTTGACCAGATTCGGATGCGATAGTTTGGCTGCGATTTTTGCTTCGCGAACAAACTTCTCGCGAAAGTTCTGGTCGTTGGACAGGTGCGGGTGAATGACTTTGATGGCAACCTTGCGGTCGAGGCGATTATCTTCGGCAAGGTAAACGGTTGCCATGCCACCTCGAGCAACGAGCTTTTCAATCTGGTAGCGGCCGCGAATTAGGCGGCCGACTAGGTCAGCCACTAGCTATCCTCGAGTCCATCTAGTTCAGCTAGCCAATTCCAAGCGCTTGGCTCCCATTTTGCGTAGGCGAGTGGGAATGCCGAAATCTGAACGGTCTGCGCCGCTTGAGTTAGCGGCATGGCCTTCCAGTTAGCAACATCAAGCAAACCTCTGGTGCCCGGACGGTTCGGAGAACCGTTGCCGCCAAAGAAAGCTCGAATCGAGTAATCGGGCTTCATAATCTGCGACTTAGAACCCCAGCCAGCCGAGGGGCGCTGCTGAAAGAGCCCAATCGAATCGCGATCGCCGAATGAAATGTTGCGAAGGCTTGATTCCTGCATTGCTGTGGCGAGGGCGATAACGATGCCATAGTCGCCAACTTTGAGCTGTCTGCCGATCGAGATTATCGTTTCTGCGTTTTGGCGCATTTCGTCTGTCAGCGCTGTGAGCTTTGGGCAATTGAGTGCGTTGTGCACTCCCGGGATAACTAATTTTTGCCCAATGTAAATGGTCGAGTTTTGGCTTAGCTTGTTTGCGCTCAGAAGCGCTTGCGTTGAAACTCCGAACACGCTGGCAAGCTTGCTGATGGTTTCGCCGGCCTTGATTTTGTGAAAACCGTGAAACAGGCAAATGCTGGTTGGCTTGCCGACCGTGTTTCCGGTAACGCTCGATTGATTCTCGGTGCTTGCCGCTTCGCTAGGTGTCGGCACCTCGAGTCGTTGCCCGACAAAAATCAAAGATGTCTTGGTAAGCCGGTTTGCCTTTAGGAGCGAAGCGAGCGAAATGTTGTGACGTTTTGCAATCTGAGTAAGAGTCTCACCGCCGGCAACCAGGTGCTCCTTGGCGGCCCTCGATGGCTCTGTTGAGCTAACCGGATTTACCGATCTGAGGGTTAGAACTTGGCCTGGAAAAATCAGTGAACGCTCTTTGAGTTGGTTTAGGGCAAGCAGGGCCGGCAGCTTGATCGAGTAGCGCTTGGCAATTTGCGCCAGTGTCTCACCCTGCTGCACTTTGTGATTGACGGGGCCGAGAGTCTTTTCGATAACCGAGGGTTGAACTGCGTTATCAACCAGTCTCAAGATTTGACCCGGCATCACGAGCGAGCTGTCGTTGAGATCGTTGATTCGCATCAGTTCGCTAACGCCGAGAGAGAACTTCTTGGCTATCGTCGGCAAAGTGTCACCAGGCAGAACTTCATAAACGCTTTGCTTTGACAGCGTGCGCGGAGGTTGCGCACCGGCTTGAGCCGTCTGCGTGGCGTCTTCTTGATTGCCGTCTGGTTTCTGCGTATCAGGGGAGAGGTCTTGGATTTCGCTTGCGCTCGCGAAGTCAGGCGTTATCGAGCCGATAATCGTGATGGGTAGCGTGGCGAGGGCCAAGGCCACTTTTTTCGGGTCCTGGCCGCGCTTTGTCTCGTCGCCATCATTGTTCATACTTGCCTCGCCAATATCGTGCCATCTGGCGGGTTCTTTACCCTTCAAGCGCTGCGGTGTGGCACTCTTTAACCTGTGACTGATGTTTTTGAGAATGTTTCCGAATGGCTGACCGTACCCGATGTAGCCGAACTGCTTGATGTGCCAATTGGCCGAGTTCGAAGGCTCATCGAGGATCACCACCTGATATCCGTAAAGCGAGATGGTGTTCAATACGTTCCTCGCGAGATCATCGTCGAGAAAGAACCGTTGCCCAGTTTGCAGGGCACAATCGTGGTTCTTCGCGACGCGGGGTTTTCGCTCGAATCGGCAATTGAGTGGCTCTATACGCACAACGACGTTTTGCAACAGACACCTATGGCCGCGATGGTGGCCGGCAAAAAGTCAGAAATTAGAAGACTGGCGCAAGCGCTGGCTCTCTAGCTAGTGGCTTCTGTTTATCACGAATCTTGCGAGTTCGCGAAGTGCGTCTTTTGCTTCGCGCTCAATTTCGATTTTTTCTAGAAGTTCGAGCGACTCGGTTCCAAGATCTTCGAGCATGCTCTCGGTCTTTTTCAGTGCACCGCAGCCAATGATTGTCTGTTGCAAAAATTGAATCTGGTCGTCTCTCAATTCTCGAGAAGACAACATGTCATCAAAAACTTTTCCTACTGGGCCATCTAGAGTCTCTCGGGTTAGGCCGACTAGAACGGTTCTCTTGCCCTCGCGCAGATCGTCGCCGGCCGGTTTGCCAGTTACCTGGGGATCTCCAAATACGCCCAACACGTCATCGCGCAATTGAAACGCTAAACCTAGTGGAATTGCGAATGCGCCAAGCGCGTCTCTTGAAGATTGGTTTGCCCCCGCAAATGCGGCGCCGATTAGCAGAGGAGCTTCAATCGAATACTTTGCCGTCTTGTAGAGCATCACTCGGTTTGCACGAGCAACAGCCTCGCTCACGTCGCGACTCGGCGCGGCATTTTCTTCTAACACGTCTAGATACTGACCGGCCATGATTTCCACGCGCATCCTGCTGAATTCTTCGCGGCAGGCCCGTTCAATTTCTGCAGTTGGAGCGTGAAGCAAGGCGTTTCCAAATATTTCGCTGCTCCAACTGAGCATCAGGTCGCCAACCAGAACTGAACCGGCCTGGCCGAAACGTTCTTTGCTTCCCGCCCAACCCTCTGCTTGGTGAAGTGACTCAAAGTTTTTGTGCACCGCGGGTTTGCCACGCCTAGTGTCTGATTGGTCTAGCAAATCGTCGTGCACAAGCGCTGCAGCGTGGAACATTTCTAGCGCGGCACAAATTCCAACGATTGCTCGAAGCGAATTGTCTCGCTGCTCTTCGGTCAGGTTCTGATTTTGAGCTAGGTTTCCAGCCCAAGCCCAATAGCAAAACTGCGCCCGAAACCGTTTTCCGCCCTTCAGCAGATCTTGCGCAAAATCCACGAGGGGATAGAGGTCTTCAGAGATGGCACCAAAGTCTGAACGTCGGGTAGCGCAAAACTCGTCTAGTTGCTGCTGGATTGCGTTCAGCAGAATGGATGACTCAAGCATGTGCCAAGCCTAATCTGCGCCGTTTACAAAACCCGTTCGCTTGCTTATGCTCGTAACAGGAGGCAATCATGGGTCTATCTGAGAGCGAAAAACGAGTTCTTGAAGAACTCGAGCGCGGGCTCTATGCCGAAGATGCCGCTTTTGAGCGCAAATCAAAAGCCCAAATCGAGCGAATTGAAGCCCCTGGAGCTAATTCACCGTCGAAGGTGATTGCTGGTTCGTTGATTGCTGTGGTTGGAATCTCGATCTTGGTCTTTGGTGCCGTAACCCAGGTAGCGCTCTTCGGAGTATTGGGCTTCCTGGTCATGCTCTTTGGAATACTTATCGCCAGCGCGACCGGCAGGCCTGCCGCAGCTGGCGGGCGACCAAAGAAGGCTCGTCCAGAATCAAAGCCTTCGCCAAACTCGGTTTTCGAAGATCGTTGGAACAAGCGCACAGACCAGTAATTCGCTCGATCTTCTCGATTTAACGCGTACACCCTGCAGAAGCAGGGTGTTTTTCGCTTTCTAGCCTCACTTTTCTGTCGTCATGGCGACTTTTGTGGGATTTTGCTCCACCTGCTATATCCAAGCAATTTGGGGAGTTTTTATATCAAAACGTTATAAAAAATGGGTCAAATTGGCGTATTGTGGATGCAAGTGGTGTAAAGTGGAGAAATCAAGCAAGGCCAAGCGCAAAGGAGGGTAGTCGGTGTCAACACTCAGCGGTTCCTACTACCCAAAGCTCGACGAAAAGGGCCGCATTATTCTTCCGGCCAAGCTGCGCGAGTACTTCGTCAACGGCCTAGTCATGACTCGCGGCCAAGACGGCTGCCTATTGGTTTTCACAGCTGCGGCCTTTGAGATTCGCGCCCAGCAGCTGTCTGCTGCACCGCTTAGCAACCTAGAAGCCCGCAACTACGTGCGCATGTTCATGTCGGGCGCACATTCAGAGACCCCAGACAAGCAGGGGAGGGTCACCATCCCAGCGGCCCTGCGACAGTATGCCTCGCTTAATCGCGAACTCACAGTGATCGGCGCTGGCAATCACGCCGAAATCTGGGATGCTGCGGCCTGGAAGGCTTTCGAATCGAGTCAAGAATTTAGTTACTCCTCATTGGCGCAGGAGGTGATTCCGGGAATCATCTAGCCCTGACGCTAGATCTCCACCCGTTCAACCTGGCACTCTTCCCCGATGCCAGAAAAAGCGAAAACCAAGCTCGCAGGAATGGATGGGGTTCTAGCTTCAGGAAAGCCCGAAGCGTATGAACTCAACCAAAGAGATAAACGAATTGCACGTACCGGTGCTTCTTGAGCGCACCCTCGAACTTCTAGGTGCCGCAATTGAGCAGCCAGGAGCGGTTTTTGTTGACTGCACTCTCGGCCTTGGCGGTCACGCCGAAGCGTTTCTGACGCAGTTTCCGCAGCTCACACTCATTGGCATCGATCGCGATGCAAGCGCACTTGCTCTTGCTGCCAAGAGGCTTGAGAAGTTTGGCGAGCGTGCAAAGTTTTCTCACGCTACCTATGACGAGATTCAAGAAGTTCTCGCCGAGCACGGATTCGATTCTGCAGACGCAGTTCTTCTCGACCTCGGAGTTTCTTCAATGCAACTCGACGAGGCAGAACGTGGCTTCGCCTACAGCTTCGATGCTCCACTCGACATGCGCATGGACAGTTCGGAGTCTTTGACTGCGGCGCAGGTCTTGAACAGCTACTCCGAGCAAGAACTCGCTCGCATCTTCAAGGAGTTTGGCGAAGAGCGTTATGCAAAGCAGATTGCTTCGTCAATTGTTGAGAAGCGCAAGGCGCAGTCATTTTCAAACAGCGCCGAGCTGGCCAAACTAATCGTTGCGATTGTTCCTTTCATCCCTGGCAAGAGCAAAGGCCACCCGGCCAAGCGCGTTTTTCAGGCTTTGAGAATCGAAGTGAACAGCGAACTCGATGTTTTGCGTGACGCCATGCCAGCGGCAATCGCATCGCTCGCCCTAGGCGGTCGAATTCTGATCTTGTCTTACCAGTCGCTCGAAGACCGCATCGTGAAGCAAGCGCTCAGTGCGGCGAGCACATCTTCTGCACCACTAGACATGCCTATCGAACTTCCAGAGCAAGCGCCGGTTTTGCGGCTCTTGGTTAAGGGCGCTGAGCAGGCAAGTGAAAAAGAAGTACTTCAAAATCCCAGAGCGGCGTCAGTTCGACTTCGCGCGGCAGAAAAAATTCGGAGAGCAGCATGAGCGCAATACGTTTGACGGCACCACGCAGAGTTACGAGCCCTGCACCACGCGCATTGCAAGCAGCTGCGCCCTCTGCGGCGCGTTCTCGAATGTTCAGCATCGCAAAGGTTGTCTTCTTCGGTTTTGTGATCACACAAATTGCCCAGCTAATTCTTGGAATCACCGTCACACAGAGCGCTTACGAGTTGAAGGCCTTGAAGGTAGAAAAGGCAGAGCTAACCACTCAGAGCCAAATCGTAGGTCAGCAGGTCGACTCGCTGAGCTCACAGCAGAATTTGGCAAATGCCGCATCCGAGTTGGGCATGATTGCCAATGCCAATCCAGTGTTTCTGCGAATTGAAGACCAGAAAGTTTTTGGCAAGCCTAAGGCTGCGTTGAATTCAGCCGGAAGAGTTTCGCGCAACAACATCGCCTCGGCCGCACTTGTCGAGCGTTCAGTTCTAACCGCGGGTCTCGCCAGCGCAAATATTGGCAATGTCGCTCAGGCTTCGATGCTTGGCCAGCCAGTAGCGTTTTCTACTGAGACCATTCCAGTTTCACCAACTCACTAAATCAGTTGCAACATAGGCGGTAGCTAAATGCAGCCAGGAAATCCTGCAAAGAGATTGCGCATTTTTACTGCCGTAATTGTAGTAATTGCCGTCTTTTTTGTCGGTCGCCTTTTTCAGGTTCAGGTTCTGCTCGCCGACGAGATCAACCAGGAATCTTTAGCGAGCAGATCTGTTGCTCAGGTGCTTCCGGCATTGCGCGGAGAAATTCTTGACTCGACCGGAAAAGTGCTCGCCAAGAGTGTTTTGAAGTATGACATCAACGCTTCTCCCAAGGATGTCGGCCCGCTGCAAAAAACAGTTGATGGTGTCACGGTAGAGATTCCAGTGAGCCAGTTGGTTTCGCAAATTGCAGGCATTCTTGCAATGACCCCCGAAGATGTGGCAGCGAAAATAGCCGGCACAAGCAACTATGCGAACATCAAGCGCGGGGTAGATTCCAAAACCTACGATCAACTTAGAAAAATCGGAATTCCCTGGCTCTATTACGACAAGAGATCTTCGCGAACCTACCCGAGCGGTGCGCTAGCCGGAAGCCTGCTCGGTTTTCTGAATACCGATGGTGAGCCGTTCGGTGGCATCGAAAGCCAATACGATAAATGTCTTGCCGGTCAAGATGGAACCGAGTCTTTTGAAAAGAGCGAAGACTGGGTAAAGATTCCAGACAGCGTTGTGACAACCACCGAGGCAATAAACGGTCGAAACGTGCACCTCACTCTAAATGCCGACCTGCAGTATTTTGCACAGCAGGTTTTGGCGCAGAACGTGGCCAAGCTGAAAGCCGACTGGGCGACCGCAGTTGTGATTGAAGTGAAGACCGGCAAAATTCTCGTGGCGGCCGAAGCACCCACGATGGATCCGAATGCTCCGGGAAAGACGGATGCCTCGAGCAGAAAGGCTCGAGTCTTCGAAACCTCATTTGAACCCGGTTCGGTAATCAAGACAATCACCGCCGCGACATTGCTAGATCAAAACAAGGCGACTCCGGCGACTCAGGTAATTGCGCCTTACAGCTGGAAGGTACCTGGAACCAACGGTTACATTGTCACCGACTCGCACACGCACCCTGATGACAAACTAACCTTGGCGGGTGTGCTGCGCGACTCGTCAAACACCGGAATCATGAAGCTCGGCCAAGCTGTTGACGACAAAACCCGCTTTGACTACCTGGTGAATTTCGGCATGGGCAAGAAGTCGGGGCTAAAGTTTCCGGGCGAAGCTTCTGGATTTGTCTTGCCCTATGACCAGTGGGATGGCATCAAGAAGTACGTTTCGATGTTTGGGCAGGGTTTTGCTGTGACCCCGCTGCAATCGGCCATGATGTACCAGACCATTGCAAACAAAGGGGTAATGCTGCCTCCCGTTTTGGTTGACGGCTGTGAAGACAAAAATGGAAATCTCGTGTCTGCGCCAATCAAGCCAGGCAAGCGAGTGATCTCTGAGAGCGCAGCCAAGTCAACAATGGATATGCTCGAAAAAGTTGTCGAACAAGGCGGCATCCCCAAGAGCGCTGCCGTTCCGGGGTATCGCGTCGGCGGCAAAACCGGCACCGCCGAAATTCGAGATGAAGCCACAGGTCGATACGGCAATCTCTACGCGATTTCGTTCATCGGTGTTGCTCCGGCAGAAGACCCACAGTACGTAGTTGCAGTTACCGCCTTCAAGTCGAGAACAATTAGAAACTCTTTTGGCGCCACTCCAATTTTCAAAAACATAATGCAGCAGGTGCTTCGAACCTACCGAGTTGCCCCTTCGACAACGAAGTCAATAAGCATTCCGACGGAATGGAAATGATGAAAGAGTCCATTCCGCCTATTCTGCGACCGAGACACGTCGAGCCGAAAGCCATGACTGCGCTTGTGTCGAACTTTGATTTGAAGTGGCACCAAGCCGGCGAGACCCAGTTACTCGGCATAAGCATGAACACCGCTGACTTGCGGCCCGGCGATCTTTTCGTTGCCATGCCCGGGTTGAAGACCCACGGAGCGAAGTTTGCCGAACGGGCAATCGAACTTGGCGCTTCGGCAATTGTCACCGATGCCGCCGGAGCGCTTCTGCTAGAGAAGATCGAGATTCCGGTGGCAATTTTAGAAAAGCCGAGAACCAGACTCGGCGAGCTCGCGGCGTGGGTTTACGGAAACGTCGAAGGGCTAATGCCGACCTTGTTTGCGACAACCGGAACAAACGGAAAAACTTCGACGACCTATATTCTCGACGCGATTCTTCGTCAGCTCGGGCAAGTCACAGGATTGACCTCGACGGCAGAGCGCCACATCGCCTCAGAGGTTATCGTTTCGCGCCTTACCACCCCCGAGTCGACAGAGATGCATTCGCTGATTGCACGGATGCGCGAATCGAATGTTGAGTCGATCGCTATCGAAGTCTCGGCGCAAGCGCTGACTCAATTGCGTGTCGATGGTCTGCGATTCGACGTCGCCGGGTTCACTAACTTGAGTCACGATCACCTTGACGACTACGGCGACATGCAAACCTATTTCGCTGCCAAGGCGCAGTTGCTCAAACCCCAACACGCGAGGCGCGGTGTCGTTTGCCTAGATTCCGAGTGGGGTCAAAGAATGCTCGATGCCGCCGAGATTAAAGTCGTGTCGATTTCGTCTGACCCGGCAAAGCAATCCGACTGGAAAGTGCGCGTAACCGACGAGACTCCGAGCCAAACTTCGTTTAGTGTTACCTCTCCAAGTGGTGACTCGCTAGAAACTTTTGTCACAATCATTGGCGCGCATATGGCTCACAACGCGGGTCTCGCAATAGCCATGATTTGCGAATCGGGTGTTGCTTTTGACGAGGTAAAGACAGCCGTAGCGCAGGGGATAAAGGCTTATTTGCCAGGGCGAACCGAGCGAGTGACCGAAGAATCTGGCCCAGACGTTTTTGTCGACTTCGGCCACAGCCCAGATGCGTTTCTAAACACCTTGGCGGCGGTTAGAAAAGTAACCAGCGGCAAAGTGATTATGGTTTTCGGAGCAGACGGTGATCGAGACGCATCTAAGCGGCCCGCTATGGCTGAGGTGGCGGCCCGCGGTTGCGATCTGCTTGTAGTCACCGATCATCATCCGCGCTTTGAAGACCCGGCCTCAATTCGCAAGACGCTCGTTGAAGCTGCTCGGTCGGCTCGGCCCGAACTCGAGATCTTCGAGGTCAGCCCGCCAGAGGCCGCCATTCGCAAGGCGGTTTCGCTGGCAAAGCCGGGCGACTCGATTCTCTGGGCGGGGCCGGGGCATCAGGACTATCG